>BJHT01000215.1:0-6378 GCA_014193395.1 Verrucomicrobiota bacterium | reverse complement strand
GACTGGCCAACGCCTCGGCACTCCGGCCAGTGGAATTACCACCACTGGGCAGACCTTGGGCACGCCCGCCGGCACCATCACCACCACGCCGCAGCGGCCGCTCGTCACGCCAGCGACACCCGCGACTCCGGGGACGGCACACCAGGCCACCAAGCCCGTCACTCCGGCGGTTAGTGCCAATCCCCCGCCGTCCGCACCGACCGGCGCCGCAACCAACGTTCGGCCGTTTGAACAACCCACGTCGTCCCGACTGGTCGTCACTCCGCACGCCGTGCCTTCCCCGGGCTTGCAGCATTCCAACCCCGTCACCCCGCGCTCCGAGTCGCCGCGGCTTCCCATCTACACCCCACCACCGTCATCCACGCCATCGGGGCGCCCCAACACGTCCGCTACACCGACGCCGGGTGTCACGACGCTCCCGCCGATTCATCCGGCTCCGTCCTACAACACGGTCCCGCCCGCGCGCGAGAGCCGGCCCTTCCAACCCAAGCAGGTGGAAGCCCAGCCGCGCATCATCCGCCCGGCCCCGAGCAGTGACGCGCCGTCCAGCGGCCGCCCCAGCGGCGTGTCGCCGGGCACGGATCGCTCCCGACCCTCGCCGGACAAAGACCCGGCCAATCCGAACAAACGGCAATAAGCCGCTCCCCACCAATCCGGGAACGAGCCACGCGGCCCGTTCCCGGATTATTTTTTGGCTATGAAATTCTCCACCTGCCCGCGCTCAACGCCCCTGTCCGCGCGCCTTCTGCTCGGGCTGCTTCTCCTCGCCCCCACCTTCTCCGCGCCGCGCGTCGCCGCGCAGGTCCCGACACCGGTCATCCTCTATCGCACCGAATTTGAATTCGCCGAGGGCTACCGCACCAGCGCCGATCTCGCCGGACAAAACAACTGGGTCGCCGCCGGCACCGGCGGCAGCGGCATTCTCACCAACGCGCTCCCCGGCCAAGGTCAGCAGGCCTACGTCGGCTTCACGCCGCCGACCGCTCCCGACGATTACGTTGCGTTGTTTCGCCCGCTGAATTTCACGCCCCTCGAGAGCGGCCTGCCCCTCGTGCGCTTCACCGTGCTCATGAACGTCAACGACTCGACCACCGGCGGCCGCGACTCCTTTCGTTGGAGCGTTTACACCACCAACGCCACGCGCCTGTTAACCTTGGATTTCGACAACGAGACCCTCGGCATCTGTTACCAGCTCGAGGCCGGCACCAATTTCATCAGCACTGGCTACTCGTTCACGAACCACGCCACCTACCGCCTTGAAGTCATCCTGAATTTCCAGCGCAACCGCTGGAGCGCGCTGCTGGGCGAGACGGAAATCGTCACCCTCCAACCCATCACCACCCGGAACACCCCGCTCACCCTCGGCGACATCGACGCCGTCTATTTCGTCCACAACCCCGCCATGCCCGGCGACAACTACCTGATCTTCGACGACTACACCGTCGCCGCCGAACCCATCGCCAACACCAGTCCGGTGCTCGTGCCCGTGGCCTACGACCGCGCCGGCCCCTTCACCTTCCGCGCCTTTGTTGAACCCCTCGTGCGCCACACCCTCGAAGCCTCCGACGACCTCCGCCAGTGGCGCTTCCTCCAAACCTACATCTCTCCCGATGCATCCTTCGATTTCCGCGACACCACCGCGGTGCCGGGCACCCGCGCCCGCTTTTACCGCATCCGCTAGCCGAACCCGTGAGCGGGGACGGGGGGAGTAACTAGTGATTAGTGATTAGTAATTAGTCGGCGGAATTGGGGGTGTCTTGGTTTTTTCGCGACTGAGTTCCATCTCATTTGCAAACGGCGATTCCCGACCACCGATACCTAAGCACTAATTACAAATCACTAATTACTCTCCCCCTTTTCCCCATTGGCCTTTGCGCTCGGCGGGCTTTGGGCTAACGCTTGAACGCATGATTCATCAATATGATTTCCTCGTGCTCGGCAGCGGGATTGCCGGGTTGTCGTTTGCGCTCAAGGCGGCGGGCCGCGGGCGCGTGGCGATCATCACCAAGAAGCATCGCGCGGAATCGAACACGAACTACGCGCAGGGCGGCATCGCGGCGGTGATCGGGAAGGATGACTCGTTCGCGTCGCATGTGGCCGACACGCTCGAGGCCGGCGCGGGGTTGTGCCGCGAGGCGGTGGTGCGGACGATTGTCGAGGAGGGGCCGGCGCGGATTCAGGAGTTGATTGATCTCGGGGTGAAGTTCAGCGAGGCGGAGCGGCAGGGTGCGGAGCCGGGCTTTGATCTCGGGATGGAGGGCGGGCATTCGGCGCGGCGGATTTTGCACGCGAAGGACACGACGGGACGCGAGGTAGAGCGGGCGCTGCTGGCGGCCGTGGCGAGCCATCCGAACATTCGGGTGTTCGAGAATTTTTTCGCCATCGATTTGATCACGACGCGGAAGCTGGGGCTGGCGGGCACGAATCGCTGCGTGGGCGTGTATGTGCTGATGGACGCGGTGGGCACGGTGGGGACGTTTTCCGCGCCGGTGGTGATGCTGGCGACGGGCGGCTGCGGGAAGGTGTATCTCTACACGACCAATCCCGACATCGCGACGGGCGACGGCGTGGCGATGGCGTATCGCGCGGGCGCGGCGGTGGCGAACATGGAGTTCATCCAGTTTCACCCGACGTGTCTGTATCATCCCAAGGCGAAGTCGTTTCTCATCAGCGAGGCGGTGCGGGGCGAGGGCGGGGTGCTGCGGAATTTCGCGGGGCAGGAGTTCATGGAGAAATATCACGCGCTCAAATCGCTCGCGCCGCGCGACATCGTGGCGCGCGCGATCGACACGGAGATGAAGCGCAGCGGCGCCGAGCATGTGTGGCTGGACATCACGCACAAGCCGGCGCGCTTTGTGATGGAGCGGTTTCCGAACATCTACCAGACGTGCCTGAAGTATGGGATCGACATCACCAAGGAGCCGATCCCGGTGGTGCCCGCGGCGCACTATCAGTGCGGCGGCGTGGTGACGAATGTGGATGGCGAGACGGACATCGTTGGCTTGTACGCGGTGGGCGAGGTGGCCTGCACGGGGTTGCACGGGGCCAACCGGCTGGCGAGCAATTCGCTGCTTGAGGCGGTCGTGTGCGCGCATCGCGCGGCGCAGCGCATCCTCGCCGAGCCGCCGGCGCGCGCGGCGGTGGACGTGCCGGCGTGGGAGTCGCGCAACGCGCACAACGCGGACGAACTGGTGGTGGTGTCGCACAACTGGGATGAGATCCGGCGGCTGATGTGGGACTACGTCGGCATCGTGCGGACGAACAAGCGGCTGCAACGGGCGCAGAAGCGCATCGCGAATCTGCAGGAGGAAATCCTCGAGTATTACTGGGATTTCGTGGTGACGAGCGACCTGCTTGAGCTGCGCAACATCGCGACGGTGGCCGAGGTGATCATCGCGTGCGCGCTGCAACGGCCCGAGAGCCGGGGGCTGAATTTCAACCTGGATTATCCGCAGGCCGATCCGGCGTGGGCGCAGCGGGAGACGGTGCTGCGGCGAACGAGTTGACGCGAAAAAAAAGTTCCAAGGACAAAGCTCAAAGCTCAAGGGAAGGGCCAAGGAGCAAGGCTCAAAGCGGGATCGGGCGCGGCGGGTCCTCGTGTTTACGGAAGCTTCACCACGCGCCAGTAGCGGCTTGGGCTGGCGGAGGTCGGCACCGTGGTGGTGTGGCTGCTGTCGGTCGCGGTGAAGGTTTCCTGATTCAGCCAGACGTGGAGGTCGGCGGAGGATTGGAGCGTGTAGGTGCTGCCCGCTTTGGTGGCGAAGGTGAGGGTCAGCGAGTCGGGGTCCAGTTGTTCGGCGGAGAGTTGGATGGGGCCGGGCATGGCGGCGGCGACGAGGGTCGGCGCGAGGGTCGTGACCGCGGGGAGGGTCAGGTTGTCGAGGTACACGTCCTCGTCGGCGCTGATGTTGCGGAACTGGAGGAAGTTCACGGCGGTCACGGTTTGCATGGGCGTGGCGTAGCTGGCGCGGCTGACGAGCGCGGTGCCGTTCAGCGACACGGAGTAGGTGTTGTTGACGACATCGTTTTCAAAGCGCACGCGGTGCCAGGTGCGGAGCGGCAGGCCGGTGCGGAACACCGGCGTGCCCGCGAGGGTGTTGACGGCCACCTCCCAGGTGTCGGTGCCCGCGGTCTGGCGCAGGAGGAGGGCGACTTCGCGATAGCTGGTTTTGTCGATGGAGGCGCGGACATCCAGCGCGGCGTTGCCGGCGGGGTTGCGGTCATCAAGGTAAACATCAAATTCCATGGCCACGGCGGGGACGCTGTTGGTCATGGCGAACCAGTAGATTTGGTTGCCGGTGCCGGGGACATCGCGAAACACCGCGGCGCGCGTGGAGTTGGTGGGGACGGGATTGTCGGTGATGAACGCGGTGGCCGTGTTGGGGAAGCTCGTCGAGAGATACGCGCTCCAGCGCGGGTCGGTGTTGAGGTTGCTGCCGACGAGCTTGCCTTCGAAGTCATCGCCGTAAACCGAATTGGTCGGGGGCGGTGGGGGCGGCGGAGGTGGTGGTGGCGGCGGGGGCGCGTTGCCGGCGGCCGGGGCGGTGAGGTTGTCGAGGTAAACATCCTCGTCGTTGCTGGTGTGGCGGAACTGGATGTTGTTGACGGTGGTGAGCGCCTGGATGGGCGCCGCATACAGGGTCTGCGTGGCCAGCGCGACGCCATCGAACACGACCGAGTAACTGTTGGTGGCGATGTCGTTGTCGAACCGGACGCGGTGCCAGGTGCGCAGCGGGAGGTTGTTGGTGAGCACCACGATGCCGTTGGCGCGCGCGACCGCGACTTCCCAGGTGTTCAATCCCGCGGTCTGGCGGAGGAGGAGTCCCACCTCGCGATAGTTGGTCTTCGCGAAGGACGCGCGCACTTCGAGGCTGGCGTCGCCGGCGGGATTGCGGTCATCAAGATAAACATCGAACTCGACCGACGCAGCGGTCACGGCGTTGGAGAGCGCGAACCAGTAGATCTGATTTTTTCCGCTGCTGTCCTTGAACACCGCCGAGTTCGTGGAGGCGAGGCCGGTCGGAGTGTTTGTCACAAACGCCGTGGCCGTCAGGGTCCCGTCGGAAGTCAGATAAGCGGTCCAGCGCGGGTCGGCGTTGAGGTTGCTGCCGATGAGCCTGCCTTCGAAATTATCGCCGTAGGCATTGGTCGAGGGCGGTGGTGGCGGAGGCGGCGGTGGCGCATTGGTGCCGGACAAATTCGTGACGATCGCCGTGCCTTTGTTCAGCGCGAGGTCCACGAGATTACTGACGAGGAGAATCGTGGGGCTGCCGAGGTCGCTTGAGCGCACGGTGTAGTTGAAGGCGTAGGTGCCGGCGTTCGCCGCGGCGAAGGTGGCGGGCGCGCCATTGACGAAGAGCGCAGGCGTGGCGGAGAGCAGTTCATTCGGCGTGAACGCGACGCTCACGACGCTGCCGACATTGGTCAATCCGGGGGTGATGGTGGCATTCGTGACTTTCGGCGCGGTGTAGTCGGCGGTGGAAAAATTGGTGACGGTCGTGCTCAGTCCCGCGGCGTCGCGGAGCGTGACGACGACGGGCACCTGACCTTCGGGCACGGTCGCGGGCGAGGCTTGGAGGCGATAAATAATTTCGTTCGTCGTTCCAGAAATGTCGGGGATGCGGTTGGTGGAGGAGAGGCCGTTCCAACGAAAGAGAAACGGCGCGACGCTGCCGTTGGCAATGGTGAGGCTGAGATTGGGAAGCAGCGCGATCGGCTCCGAGGGCAGCAGGCCGAGGAAAATGTAGTCGCCCGCGCGGAAGGCAGCCTTGGGTGACGGACTGGTCATGGTGGAACTCGTTGCTGTGAACGCGCGAAAGCCCGGCAGCGTGGGCGGCGTGGTGTCGGGCGGAGCCTGCACGTCCACGATGATCGCTTCGCTGCGCACGCGGCCGCTGCCCATCACGGCTTGCGCGCGCAGGACGCTGCGGCCGCGCCCGAGCAGATTTGGATCAAGACTGGCCGTTCCGCCGGTGCCGGGCAGCGTTGCGACGAGCAAGTGGCCTTTGCGAATTTCCACCGCGGCCGGCGTTCCCCCCACGGGACGGACAAACACATCGAACATTCCCGCGCCCGCAACGGGAGTGAAGAACGTCCCGCTCAGTTGCAGGTCCTCGTCGTGATTGCTCACGCGAAAGGCAACCACGCGGTCGCCTTGCGTGCGGATGGCCGAGTTTTCGTAAGCGACGACGCGCAGTTCGTGCCAGCCGTCGGCCAGCGTGGTCGTGTCGAGCGTCAGGGCGTTTCCTGACAAACCGCTGCGCCACGGCAGGCCGTCCAGAAAGAAATCGACGCCTGCGATTCCCGCCGGCGCGGCGGTCGTGGCCTGCGGCGTGAGCGTGCGCTGGCCGCTGATGATTTCGTTGTCCGTGAGGCCGC
>BJHT01000214.1 GCA_014193395.1 Verrucomicrobiota bacterium | reverse complement strand
CCAGTGTTGGCAAAAAGCCCAGGTGCGCCACGGTCTGCCCGAGCGGCGCGCTCTATTACGGCCCGCGTGATTACGTGGAAACATTCCGCCGCGAAACGCCGGTGAACGAGTTCCAGTTCGGCCGCCAGACCGTGCGCACCAAGGTGAACATGATGACCTCGCCGCATGTGAAAGCGCTGCGGTTCGACGTCGCGGATTTTCTCCCGTGGGAGGCGCTGGACCAGGACCCGCTCGCCCTCGCCCGCGCGGGCGCGCCCGACGTCGCGGGCAGCGCCGTGTGGGATGACGCATCGCTGGCGGGCACGTCGTCGTGCGGCAGCGGCAACTGCGCCTGCAAACAATCGCCCGCACTCGCAGCGGCCATCGCCAACTAACCGCCATGACTGAAGCACCCGATTGGAAATCCCAGTTCCCCGTCCGCCAGTCGGCAGAGCACGATGTGTCGCGCCGGCAGTTCGCCAAGGTCGCCTGCTGCTCGGCCCTCGCCGTCAGCGCGGCATGGGCGCTGCGCGACAAAATCCTGCCCCTGCCGACCGCGACCGCGCCCAAGCTCGTGGCGCGCGTCACCGACGTGCCCGTCGGCGGCAGCCGCCTCTTCCGCTATCCGACCGAAGACCATCCCGCGATTCTCGTGCGCCTCGGCGAGAGCGAGTTCGCCGCCTACAGCCAGGCCTGCACGCACCTGATGTGCCCGGTGCATTACCAGCACGAGAAGCAGCAGTTTTTCTGTCCCTGCCACGAAGGCTTTTTCAGCGCCCAGGACGGGCGCGTGCTTGCCGGCCCGCCACCGCGCGCGCTGCCGCGTTATCCCGTGGAAATTCGGAACGGCGAAATTTGGATCACACCCGCAACTGCCTGACGTGATGAATCAACCCGCGTCCCGGCTCCGCTCGTAAACGATGCGCCCGCAAACCATGCGTTCGATTCCCTTCATCCCACCGACCGCGCCGTTCACCGCGGAGCAGCGGGCGTGGCTCAACGGCTACCTCGCCGGCTGCTTCGCCGACGCCAGCGCCGCGGGTGATTTATCCGGCCCGGCCGCCGCCCCCGCGCGGTCGGCCGAGCCGCTGCTCGTGATGTTCGGTTCACAAACCGGCAGCGCCGAGGGGCTTGCCAAGCGCGTCGCCAAGGAGGCCGGGAAATACGGCTTCACGGCACGCGCGCTGCCGCTGAACGAATTTGCCAAGGCCGGCCTGGAGCAGGCCGCGAAGCTCGTCATCATCTCGAGCACCTGGGGCGACGGTGATCCGCCGGACAACGCGGTGAATTTCTGGTCGTGGCTCAACGCGGAAACCGCGCCCCGCTTGGAGAATCTCAGCTTCGCCGTGCTCGGACTCGGCGACAAAAACTACGCTGAGTTCTGCGGAGCCGCGAAGAAGTTCGATGCGCGCCTCGAAGCGCTCGGGGCCAAGCGCCTGCTCGCGCGCGGCGAGTGCGATGTCGATTACGAGGCGACGGCGAAGGCGTGGCTGGAGAATCTCTGGCCCGCGCTGCGTGGCGCAGCAGGGCAGGGGAGTGGCGTCGCTGTTTCGCCATTCCCGGCGGTCAATGGGAGTCACGTCGCGCCGGACAAGAGCAGCACAACGGCCACGCCCGCTTATACGCGTGCGAACCCGTTTCCGGCGCGGCTGGTGACCAACCGCAAACTGAACCGCAGCGGCTCGGCCAAAGAGGTGCGGCACTTCGAGATTTCCCTGCGCGACTCCGGCCTCACCTACGAGGTCGGCGATGCGCTCGGCGTCGTGGCGCAGAACGATCCTCGGCTCGTGTCCGAGCTACTCGCCGCGCTCGGCTTCACCGGCGATGAGCATGTGAAAACCTCGGCGGGCGTGGACGAACCAATCCGGCTGGGTCTGTTGCGCGACTTCGTGATCACACATGTGCCGCCGCCCCTGTTGCGGGCGTTCGCCGAGCGCGGCGGCGATCCGGCGGTGAAGGCGCTGCTGGACCCCGTGCGCAAGGCCGAGTTGGACGCGTGGCTTTACGGCCGCGACATCCTGGATGTGGCGCGCGCGCTGCCGAAGGCGCGTTTCACCGCGCACGAGTTCGCGGGCTTCCTGCGCAAACTGCAGCCGCGCCTCTACTCGATTTCCTCCAGTCCCAAGGCGCATCCCGGCGAGGTGCATCTGACCATCGGCGCGGTGCGTTACGAGGCGCATGGCCGGCAGCGCGGCGGTGTGTGCTCGACGTTTCTCGCGGACCGCGTGGTGGTGAACGAAACGCCGGTGCCGGTGTTCGTGCAGACTTCGCACGGCTTCCGGCTTCCGGCCGATGGCGAACGGCCGGTGATCATGATCGGGCCGGGCACCGGCATCGCGCCGTTCCGCGCGTTCCTCGAGGAACGGCAGGCCATCGGGGCCAACGGCCGCAATTGGCTCTTCTTCGGCGACCAGCGGCGCGCGTCGGATTTTTATTACGAGGAACAACTGACCGCGATGCAGGGCGACGGTTTTCTCACGCGGCTCGACCTCGCCTTCAGCCGCGACCAGGCGGAGAAAATTTACGTGCAAACGCGGATGCTCGAAAACGCCGCGGAGCTGTGGGCCTGGCTCGAAACCGGCGCGCACCTCTACGTCTGCGGCGACGCCAAGCGCATGGCCAAGGATGTCGATGCCGCGCTGCACGAGGTGATCGTCAAGGCCGGCGGCCGCACGCCGGACCAGGCCGCCGAATACGTGCAGGAAATGAAAACGGAGAAACGGTACCAACGCGATGTGTACTGATTTCCAACGCCGAAATTTGAAGGGGACCGTCCGCCCGCTGGGGAGCGCACGCGGCCCGCGTGCTGGCTTGGGCGGCCCGCCCAAACCGTTGTTCCCCGATCTGCCTGCTCTTCAGCCGGAAAAAGTTTGTGGAACGAAGTTTTCGGCGGGCCGCCGAAAACAGCACGCCAGCGGCGTGCGCTCCCCGCGGTTTCGGGCTTCGCCCGGCGAGTTGTCGGGCACGGCGAACAGCGCCGGTTTTGTGGTGCTTCGGCGTCGCGCTGCTGCCACCGGGGTCACTGATTACTGCTCCAACTGATCACTTCCCGAACTTCTCCCATGCCTCCCATCCTCACCGAAATCGCCGGCCAGAAGTTGAATGGCGAACAGACCAGCTACCTCGACGGCTTTTTCTCGGGGTTGCGCAATCGCGGCTTGAAGTTTGCGGACATCGAGCCGTCGCCGGTCGCCGCAGGTGGACGTGCGTCGTCGTCGGCGGAGCTGGAGGATTTGATTCCCGAGGAGCGCCTCAAGCGCGAATCGCATCCGTTGGATTCGTATCCGCTGCTGCTCCAGCATGCGGCGGCGAAGCAGGCGCCGGACACGGAGAACACGTTCCGTTTCAAGTGGCACGGATTGTTTTATCTCGCGCCGCACACGGAGGGATACATGGCGCGCCTGCGGATTCCGGGCGGGCAGATGCGGACGTTTCAGTTGCGCGAGATCGCCCATGTGGCGCAGCAACTGACGACTGGCTACGTGCAGATCACGACGCGCTCGAATCTGCAGCTCCGCCTGATCCAGCCAAAGGACGCGCCCGAGGTGCTGCGGCGCATCCAGGGCGTGGGCCTGCACACGCGCGGCTCCGGCGCGGACAACATCCGCAACCTGACCTGCAATCCTACGGCGGGCATTGATCCGGCCGAATTGATCGACACGCTGCCTTACACGCTCGAACTCGGGCAGTTCATTCTCAATCACCGCGAGTTCTACGACCTGCCGCGCAAGTTTAACATCGCCTTCGACGGCGGCGGCCACATCGGCGCCGTCGAGGACACCAATGACATCGGGCTCAAGGCCGTGCGCGTCACGGCCGCGGGCGGCGGGGTTTCGCCGGGTGTTTATTTCCGCGTGTCGCTCGGCGGCGCGACGGGCCACAAGGCCTTCGCGCGCGATCTCGGCGTGTTGGTGAAGCCGGAGGAGGTGCTGAGAACCACCGTCGCGTTGGTGCGCGTGTACATCGCCAATGGCAACCGCGGCGACCGCAAGAAGGCGCGGCTCAAGCATCTGCTCGAGACCTGGTCGCTCGAAAAATATCTGGCGGAGACGGAGAAATTGCTCGGCTTTCAACTGCTCCGCGCACCCGCCGATCTGAAATTTGAAACCTCCAATCTGCCCACACCCGTGGCGCCGCATTCGCATATCGGCGTCTTCCCGCAGAAGCAGCCCGGCTTGAACTACGTCGGCGTCGCGCTGCCGGTCGGCCAGATCACGCCCAAGCAACTGCTGCGGCTGGCGGACCTCGTGGACAATTACGGCACCGGCGAAATCCGCCTGACCGTCTGGCAAAACCTCGTCATCCCCAACGTCTCGGACGCCTATGTCGAGCCGCTGAAAAAAGCGCTCGTGAAAATGGGTCTGCACTGGCAGCAGTCCAATCTGCGCAGCGGCTTCGTGGCCTGCACCGGCAACGCCTACTGCAAGTTCGCCGGGGCGAACACCAAGGCCCACGCGCTCGAACTGGCCGATTATCTGGAGCAGCGGTTCCAGCTCGACCGGCCGATCAACATCCATCTCACCGGCTGCGCGAACTCCTGCGCGCAACATTACATGGGCGACATCGGCCTGCTGGGCACCAAGGTGAAAATCGCGGGCGCCTCGGTCGAGGGCTACCATGTGTTCGTCGGCGGCGGCTTCGGGGCGGACCAGGCGCTGGGTCGGCAGGTGTTCCAGGGCATCTCGTTTGCGGAACTCAAGCCGACGCTGGAGCGCATGCTCAAAGGCTATCTCCGCCACCGGCAGCCGGGCGAACGGTTTCAGGCTTTCACCCAGCGGCACGACCCCAATCAGCTCCAGGTCCTCTTCAGCGCGGAGGATTAGGCCGGAACTTCGCATGGGAAAAATGACAACCACCGAGGCACTCGGAAGCAGCCAGGAGTGGATCAATCGCAGGTGCTTTCCGCGCGCGCAGACGGGCGGCTCGTCGCCGGTCCGCGTGCGTTCGGTTCCGTCCGCGGGGCCGCGTTTCCGCACGAAGGGCGCGTTGGTGAAACGCTTTCATCCAAACGGTTGTAACAATTCATCCACTCCGTACGGGATTGATCGTGCGTCGAGTTTCGTGCGCGGCACACTGGATGGGAAGCCGCGTCGTAGCGCGCCCCCGACCCTGCCCGAGCGCGGATGGCTGATGCCGCCCGGAAGGCCGCTGGAACCGGAGCCGACGGCTCCCTCGTTGTGTTTATGAAAATGGACCGTGAGAAATTAGTCGTCGTGGGCAACGGCATGGCCGGCGCCCGCGTGGTCGAGGAAATCTTGAAGCGCGCGCCCGGACGCTTCGCCATCACCATGTTCGGTGCGGAGCCGTACGGAAACTACAACCGCATCCTGCTGAGCAACGTCCTCAACGGCAGCCAGTCGGCCGCGGAGATTTTCATGAACCCGCTCGCGTGGTACGCCGAGAACGGCATCAAGCTCCACGCCGGCGTGAAGGCCACGCTCATCGACCGCCAGCGCAAGGTGGTCGTCGGCGCACCGCTCAAGAAGGAGGCGCTCGCCTACGCGGTGGACGCCGCAAAAGCGCCGGACGCCGCGCCGGTCGAGGAACCGTACGACTACGTCATCATTGCCACCGGCTCGCGGCCGTTTGTGCCGCCGATGGAGGGCTTCGGCGGGCCGGGCACCTTTCTTTTCCGCACGATTGATGACTGCGACCAGATCGCGGAATACGCCAAGACCTGCAAGGAAGCGGCCGTGATCGGCGGCGGCCTGCTCGGCCTCGAAGCCGCGCGCGGCCTGATGACGCACGGGGTCGAGGTCACCATCCTCGAAGCCGCGCCGCAGTTGATGATCGCGCAGCTCGATCCCGAGGCCGGCCAGATGCTGCGCGACACCATCGAGGACATGGGCATCCAGGTGCTGTGCGAAAAGATCACGACGAAAATCGTGCGCGAAGACGGCCGCATCAAACGCCTCGATTTCAAGGACGGCTCGACGCTCGCCACCGACATGGTCGTCGTCAGCGCCGGCATCCGGCCGATCGCGGAAATCGCCAGTGTTTCCGGCCTCGCCGTGAACAAGGCCATTGTCTGCGACGACCAGATGCGCACGAGCGACCGCAGCATTTTCGCCGTCGGCGAATGCGTGGAGCATCGCGGAAAAATTTACGGCCTCGTCGATCCGATCTGGGAGCAGGCGAAGGTGCTGGCCGACGTGCTCACCGGCTTCGATCCGAAGGCCGAATATCTCGGCTCGAAACTCGGCACCAAGCTCAAGGTCATGGGCGTGGAGTTGGCCTCGATGGGCGACACCAAGCCGTCGCTGCCGGATGACGAGGTGGTGGTTTATCGCGAGCCGTCGCGCGGCGTTTACAAGAAGCTGATCGTCCGTGAGAACAAGATCGCGGGCGCAATTCTGCTGGGCGAAACCGACACCGCGGGCGTGTTGATGCAGATGTTCATGGCGAACGCCGCCGTGTCCGCGCGCCGCGCGGATTTGCTCTTCGGCAGCGCCACGGGCGCGCCGGTGTTGAGCGTGTTCGACCTGCCGGACCACGCGCAGATCTGCAATTGCAACGGCGTGACCAAGGGCGCGATCAAGGAGGCGATCACCATCGGCAAGTGCCACTCCGTCGCGAAAGTCGGCGGCTGCACCAAGGCGGGCCTCGGCTGCGGCTCGTGCAAATCCCTCATCGCGCAACTCATCGAGGCCTACGCGGGCGAGGTGGTCGATGACGCCAGCGAGCATTACTACGTGCCCGGTGTCGCCCTCGAGAAATCGCAGCTCGTCGCGGAGATCAAGCGGCTCGGCCTCAAGTCCGTCAGCGCCGTGTTCCGCGAACTGGCCGGCGGCAAGGAGGACCCCGCCAGCAAGGTCGGCCTCGCTTCATTGCTCAAAACGCTTTGGCCCGGCGAATACGACGACGAGCGCGACGCGCGGTTTATCAACGACCGCGTCCACGCGAACATCCAGAAGGACGGCACATTTTCCGTGGTGCCGCGCATCTACGGCGGTGTCACGTCGCCCGCCGAATTGCGGCGCATCGCCGAGGTCGCCGAGAAGTACAACGTGCCGATGGTGAAGTTCACCGGTGGCCAGCGCCTCGACCTGCTGGGCGTGAAAAAAGACGACCTGCCGAAAATGTGGAAGGACCTCGGCATCCCCAGCGGCCACGCGTACACGAAGAGTTTCCGCACCTGCAAAAGCTGCGTCGGCACGGACTTTTGCCGCTACGGCCTCGGCGATTCCATCAAGCTGGCGCAGGAGATTGAGCATCGTTTCCAAGGCATCGAGTCGCCGCACAAGATGAAGCTCGCGACGGCGGGCTGTCCGCGGAATTGCTCCGAGGCGTACGTGAAAGACCTCGGTGCCGTGGCCATCGAGGGTGGGCTGTGGGAAATCTACATCGGCGGCGCGGCGGGCGGCACGATTCGCAAAGGCGATCTGCTTTGCACCGTGAAGAGCCACGACGAGGTGCTGAAGTTGATGGGCCGCTTCATGCAGTATTACCGCGAGCACGGCAAATACCTCGAACGCACCTACCACTTCGTCGAGCGCCTCGGCATCGAAACGATCCGCATGATTGTCGTCGAGGACAGCGAGGGCATCGCCGCGCGCCTCGACGCCGCCATTCAGCAGGCCGTGGACGCCTACAAGGACCCGTGGCAGGAGGCCGAAGTGCCCGCCTATCCCGGACAATTCAGCGCGCCCGAACTGGCCCAAGTGCTGGAGGTGGCGGAGAACAACGGTTGATCCATGAGCAATTCCAACCAGACCTTCAATCTCGGCAGCGTCGAAAAAATCCCGCTGGGCCAGGGCCGCTGCTATCTCGTCGGCACCGAAGAAATCGCAGTCTTCCGCCAACGCGACGGCCGACTCTTCGCCACGCAGAGCCGCTGTCCGCACAAGCAAGGTCCGCTCGCCGAAGGCATCGTGGGCGGCGGCAAAGTCATCTGTCCGCTGCACGCGCATAAGTTCGACCTGCAGAGCGGCACGGGCAGCGAAACCGGTGAGTGCGTGAAAGTGTTCGCCGTGTGCGAGCTCCGCGGCGAGCTGCTCCTGAGCCTGTGACCCGTCCGCCGCATGAGTGCTGATCCCGCGCGATTTGAGGCGGCGCTTCGGCGGTTCGACGAGGAGAACGCCCGCGATCCCAACCGTGAACTGGCGGCTGGCGTCGCGCAGCCCCGCGAGCTGCTCTATGCGCAGCGGCTGACCGACTGGGTGCTGCGGCTCGCGCCCGGTGCGTCGGAGGAACTGCGCCTCGCGGCCCGCTGCCAGCACCTGTGCCGCTGGATGATCCCCCGCACCAGCTACGAAATGACGCGCGCCGGCTATCTCAAGTGGCGCGCGGATTTGAAAAAATTCCACGCCGAAAAAGCCGGCGCGATCCTGCGCGAAGCCGGCTATCCCGAGGCCACGGTCGGCCGTGTCCAAGCCCTTAATCTCAAGCAGAACTTCCCGCACGACCCGGATAGCCGCGTGCTGGAGGATGCGCTCTGCCTGGTGTTTCTCGAGTTTCAATTCGCCGAGCTCGCCGCCAAAACGAGCGCCGACAAATTGGTCAACGCCCTGAAAAAATCGTGGCAGAAGATGACTCCGGCGGCGCGGGACTTGGCGCAATCACTCGCCTACGGCCCGCGCGAACAGGCCCTGCTCGCGCAGGCGCTCGCCTGAGGCGTCACCAAAGCGGCGCGGGACCGGTCCCTGGTCGCAGCGGGTGGGGCGCGGACGGCGGTCTCGGTCTCGAAACGCGGCGGGTGCGAAAACAAAAACTCCGGTGGGGTTGCCACCGGAGTTGCGACCGCCAGGGAGGCGGCAATTCAAATTTGGAAACGGCTTACTTCGCGCCCTGATCGATCCACGCGCGGATCAGGCCGATCTGCTCCTTGGTGAGCGGCTTGCCTTTGTCGGCCGGGGGCATGGCGTCGTCTTCCACGAGACGCGCGACCGACTGCACCAGCGGACTTTCCGCGCTCTTGCCGGGCAGGATGGATTTGCCGTTTTCGCCGCCCTTGAGGGCCGCGGCGAGGGAGTCGAGGCGGAGCTTGCCCTTTTGCTTTTCCGCGCCGTGACACTTGAAGCACGAGGCATCAAAGATCGCCTTGATGTCCTTGTCGTAGGTGACGCCCTTTTTGGTGGACGCAGGGGGGATTTTGCTGAGGTCGGGCTTGCCTGCGGCCGCAGCCGTCAAGGCCATGCCGGTGAGTGCGCCAATGGTGAGAGTGAGAATTTTGTGAGCCATAATTTTCAAAACAAGTTGCGCATTAATTTGCCGGCTTGGGGACGCATTGCACGAAGAAAGATTCAGGCGACGGGCGGGCTGGTCGGTGGCCGATCCGGGCTCCGCTAAACTGCGCCACTGTTCACGCCTGCGCCGTCGGCACGGCCGGCTTCGGCCGGTAAACGAAGAATGTGACCACCCCAAGCAGCGTCGCCTGCGCGAGCGCGGTGAAGAACCACTTGAGCGGGATTTCCGCCGGCACCGGCGTCACGACGTAGGTCATGATTGTGGCCGCCTGGCTGAACAGGCCCATGAACAGGCCGTACATGAGCGCGCACCGGAGGCAGGCCCGTTCGGCAAAGCCCCGTGCCCAGAGCACCACGAATGTCATGGCGGCGAGGAACTGCGAGGCGAACATCCAGCCCATGCGGGCCTGCATTTCCGGCTCTGTCCGCCACAGGCTGGCGGTGGCGGCATACGTGGGCTTCAGCCATACGCCGTGGATGAGAAAGTCGGTGGCGACGACGAAGACAAAGGCGACGATGATGGCGAGGATGAGGCGTTTCGGATTCATGGGCAGGGGGTGGTGAGGATGCTGTTGACGGTTGGATTGTGGATGATGTCGGGGAGCGGGGAGGGAGGTTAGAGTCTCCTCACGTCGTCTCCCACAAGGTCAGGCGATGATCTCGCGGATGGGGGTGCCGTAGTCGATATCGAGGCGTTTGCGGCCGGGGAGTTCGAGTTTGCGCGCATCGACGCCGAGCAGGTGCATGAGCGTGGCGTGGATGTCGGTGACGTAGTGGCGATCCTCGACGGCGTGGAAGCCGAGTTCGTCGGTCGCGCCGTGGGTGACGCCGCCTTTGATCCCGCCGCCGGCCATCCAGACGGTGAAGCCGTAGATGTGATGGTCGCGGCCGTCGCCGCCCTGCGCACCGGGCGTGCGGCCGAATTCGGTCGCGAAGACGACGATGGTGTCGTCGAGGAGGCCGCGGCGTTTCAAATCCTTGAGCAGCGCGGCGATGGGTTGGTCCACCTGCGCGGCGAGCTTGGTGTGATTGGCCTTGAGGCCGGAGTGCGCGTCCCACGCGCCGGCCGCGCCGTCGCCGTGGAAAATCTGGATGAACCGCACGCCGCGCTCGACGAAGCGCCGCGCCGCGAGGAGCTGCTGGCCGAACTCGTGCGTCGCCGCCTGTTCGAGGCCGTAGAGCTTTTTCGTTTCCTCGGTTTCATCGGTGAAGTTCATCAGGTTCGGAATCGAGGCCTGCATGCGGAAGGCGAGTTCGTAGGATTTGATGCGCGCGGCGAGCACGGCGTCATCGGGATACTTCGCGCCGCTGAGGCGGTTCAGGCGGCCGAGGAGGTCGAACTGGATGCGCTGCTCCGCGTCGGCCTGCTCGAGTTCCGGGCGCGCGAAGACGAGCGGGTTCTTCGGGTCCACCTTCATCGCGACCGATTCGTAGGCGGGGCCGAGGTAATTGGCATCGCGCCGTTCGAAGTAGCGCGGGCCCATGCTGATGAACTGCGGGAGGTTTTCGTTGAGCGTGCCGAGGCCGTAGTTGATCCACGCGCCAATCGTCGGGAAGAGGCCGTCGAGCATGTGCCGGCCGCTGTTGAACTGGACCTGCGCGCCGTGGTTGTCGTCGGTGGTCCACATCGAGCGGATGATGGCGAGTTCATCGGCGCACGAGCCGACATGGGGGAAGAAGTCGCTCACGTCCGCGCCGCAGCGGCCGTATTTTTTGAAGCCAGTCTGCGTGCGGTAGAGCGTGTTGCGCGGCTGACCGTTGGCGTCGTTGACCACGACGACGCGCTGGTTGGCCTTGAGCCACGGCGAGTTCTGGACGGCTTTGTGCGGGGTCTCGGCGATGGTTTTGCCCGCGTATTTGTCGATCTCCGGCTTGGGATCAAAACTCTCGAGATGGCTTACGCCGCCGCGCATGAAGAGCCAGATGACGCTCTTGGCCTTGGGCGCGGTGTGCTGACGGCCGGTCGGCGGCGACCAGGCTTCGCCGGTCGTGGCGCGCGCGGCGTCCTCGCGGGCGAGCATCGCGCCAAGTGCGAGGCTGGAGAAACCGAGGCCGGTGTGGGCGAGGAACCGGCGGCGCGGGAGCGGGCGGGAGAGGAAGGGGTTGTCAGGCATGGGGTGGCGAGGGGTTGAAAAGTTGAAGGGTTAATGCGCGGATTGGTTGCAACGGATTGCGGCAATTCCAACCAAGAATCTAAACCCAGAATCCCATCGGGCAGATCCGCGCACGGGCCCCGTGTAGCCCGGACTTTCAAGTCTGCTGTATCGCGGGTTTCCAAACCCGCGGGATCCCCGGTAACCCGCAACGCCCCGGCTTGTCGCACGCGTGCAAACCCCCACGGCCGCCGCCGATCTGGTAATCGGCGATACAGCAGGTCTGGAAACCCGTGCCGCCAGGGTAGCGTCGGGATGCGCGAAGTCCTGCTGGGATTTCCAACCGGAGTGGCAGGAAAGGCAGATGTGTTTGAGCAGGTTCATTTCGTGGGCGAATAGCGTGAAACTAATGACAGCGTCGGCGCATGATTCCAACAGTTATTCCGCGCCGTCGGGGCATTCGCGCGGCGTTGCAGGGTGAAGACTTTCCGCCTCTCCTCTCACCAGATTGAATGCTTTACCGCCGCCGCCTCAAAAACGCCGCCAGTCCCGCGCGAGTCACTGATTTGCGCCATGCGGATACGGGGGAAAACCGGGGTTTGGAAGGGGGAAAATGAGTCCGAACTTCCGACCGCATAAACGCGGGACGACGAACTCCGGGACCACTCGAAGATGGTAGGAACGCGCCGAATCGTTGCTTGCCAACCGAACCTGCCGACACAAACTCAAAACCAATGAAACCAGCGCAAAAGCAATTCTCCCGCGACCGCGGAGCGTCCAGAACGCCAGTCTCTACCAGCAAGCTATCCCGCCTCGCGATCTGTCTCGTCAGTCTTCTCACCCTATTATTCCTGGGGGTGTGTGACGAATAAGTAACCCAAAAGCGGCGCGCCTTGTCGGGCGTGCTTTTTTCGGGTTGCTATATTGTATTTGTATAGATACAAACACCCATGCCTACTTCCCAGCAAGCTCTCCGTTCCCAACGCGACGCCGTGCTCGCGCAGATTCAACAGATCGACCACCTGCGCCGCGGTTCCTTGAGCCGCCAGTTCTTTCAAACCCG
>BJHT01000213.1 GCA_014193395.1 Verrucomicrobiota bacterium | reverse complement strand
AGACGGGGATTTGCTGGTGCGTGGGGGGGAAATTCCTAGTTTCAAGTCTAAGGTTCAAGGTTCAACGGAAGAGGCCGCGGGAACGGGCGGGCCGCAGGTGCCTTACGAGCGCGGGCCGGTGCGGCAGCGGCAGGAACTGACCGCGATGCCGGACCTGGTGGAGAAGTATCCGGCGGCGGCGGAAGAGTTGGCCAAAGAGGAGGCGGCAGCTACCGAGGAAACGTCGGGTGTTGGGGCTGCGCAACACGCTGAACGCCGGCAACGGGCCGTGCAGAAAGCCGAGAAAGCAATCGCAGAATTGCGTAAGGAACGGGACGGATTGTTGCGCGTGTGGGATGTTCCCGCGTCAGAGGGCGAGGATGGGATGGGTGCGCACATCATGGTATCCCATCCGAATGTAGAACATGACTACACGGTTTACGAACAGGATGGAAAATGGATTGCGGAATCGAGCTCGGGCACCCGAATGACAATGGGGCGTGAGGCGGGCAAGGCTGAGGCAATCGCAGCGGCCAAACAAGAAGTGCTGGAGCAGGCTGGAGAACAGCGTGGCACTTTTGGTAATGACCTCGACGCGAGTTATGAACTCGATCCAATCTTTGCCACGTTTAGGCCGCCTGATGGGGTGACGACAGTAAGCGGCTGGACCCGCACAAAATGGGGCAGTTGGTATGCAACAGTGGAGGGCACGGATTCATGGGGTGAGCCAAAGCTGTTGAAGTTGTCGATCCGGGATCACGAACCAGTCCGCAAAGACATGGGGATTCCTGACGTGTGGCAGGAAGTCTCGAAGGATTGGACGCCGGGGGAGGTGGCTCGTGCGCTGGATAAAATTGAAGCGAAGCTGGCGCGGCGATTAAACGCAACTGGCGGCCCGGAGGCCGCCAGTGCTGGAATCAAGACGCCGTTGGAGGCATCCGCAGCGGATAAATCCAACGTGTCCGCATTGCGAACAGAGGCTGAAAGTGCGCTGACATCGGGGAGTAAAGCGGGCGCCTCGGAAACTGTCAACCAGAAACCCACACCCGCCCCGGCCGATGAAGCGGCGGGACCGACGCAACCCGGCGCGGCCACGAAGGAAACTGCTGCGCCCCGCGTGCCGTTGAATAACGGGGAGTTTGTTTTGAATGGCCAACCGGTGCAGGGCATTTACATGGCAGGCACGGCCCATGAAACTCCGTTCACGGGGCAGATCACCGAGGTTCATATCGACACATCCCTAGGGGCAAATGGACGAAGAACTGCCACGATCACATTGGATACTCCAGTGGAAGTGTTTGGCTCGAAACGAGAGCAGTTATTGATTGGTTTGGACAAATCCAACCGCGTCACTGACTCCAAATATAGGGCCAAAGAGGAGCAGACCAACCCGGAACCCCCAACCCAAAACTCCCAACCCTCAGCAGAGCCACCCGCACCCGCCCCGGCCGATGAAGCGGCGGGGCCGACGGCAGAGCGGCCTGCGTGGGGAAATCAGTTGGCCGCGGAACGGGAGGAAATTCAGCGCGGGTGGGGGATTCCCGAGGTGAAGGCCCGGCTGCTGAAGGCTGTGGATGCCAAGCAGAAGGCAATTGAAAGCGCAAAAGGTGGCAGATTTGTAGCCTATAAAGCAGAGGAGGGGTCTCTAGGTTGGCGGATTGCGGATGCGAAGACCGGTCGGGGAGACATTGTAGGGCCAGACGTAGAGATTGACCATCCAGATCTCGGCAGGACGGTGATCCGCGGCGGGCTTCGCTACAAATCCAAGGCGGAAGCGAATGCGGCCGCCCAAAGGCTGGAGTCATTGAATCAGCGATCCAAACCACCCACACCCGCCCCGGCCGATGAAGCGGCGGGACCGACGGCCAGCACCACGGCGTTGGATCCCGCTCATGTCCGCACGGTCGAGCTGCCGGTGGACCAGATCAAGCTGTCCAAGGACGTGCCGAATTTCAAGGGCGGCGCGGACGAGGGCACGGGCACGGTGACGGGGCAGGAACTGGCCGGGAAATATGAGCGCACGGGCACGGCCCCGGTGGTGGTGTGGCAGCGGTTGAACGGCGACCACGAGATCATCACGGGCCGGCACCGGTTGGAATTGGCGCGGCGGACGGGCGAGCGGACCATCCCCGCCCAGATCGTGCGCGAGGCGGACGGGTTCACCAAGGCGCAGGCGTTGACATTCGACGCCGAGGCCAACATCCGCGATGGTCAAGGGGAGGTATCTGATTATGCAACCTACTTCAAAGGCACCGACATCAGCGAAGCCGAAGCCCGAGCGCGCGGCCTACTCAGCCGCGCTAAGGGCAAGGCCGGCTGGAGCCTGGCGAAATCTGCCACCGATGACGTCCACGCCCTCTGGCGGGCCGGGCGACTCACCGACGCGCAAGCCGTAGCGATTGCCAACGCGGCGCCCGGCGACGCCGGCGCGCAGCAGATCGGCAGCAAGTTTGCGCTGCAAGGCAAGCCGCCGGACTTCCTCACCAACGTCATCCAGGCCAGCAAGGCGGAAGCCGGCACGCGCGCGCAGACGCTCGACTTGTTCGGGGCCGATGATTCGGCCATGCGCACGATGGCCGAGCAGGCGGAACGCGCGGCGGGCCTCCAGCGGGAGATTGCGGAACAGATTCGCGCGGTGTCTGGCGCGGCCAAACGGCCCGAGGTCGCGCGCAAGCTGGGTGTGGACGTGCAAGACCCGGCGGGCATCGTGCGGCGTATCGGCGAACTCAAGGCGGAACTGGCGCGCTGGGAGAACTGGCCGTTGCAACCGGACCTGGTGGCAAAGGTGAAGGGCGGGCCGCCGGCGGAAGTTCCAAGTTCAAAGTCCAAGGTTCAAGGTGAGGGCAAGGCGGAGTTCACGCTGGCCCCGGCGGAGTCGGTGGCGGAGCAGCAGGCGCGGATGGACGCGGCGGACGCGGCCAAGGCGCGGCAGGCGGAACGGGACAAGCTGGCGGACCGGCAGGCCGCGCCATTGAAGGGCACCGCGGGCGATCTGGGGCAGGGCGATCTGCTGGGCGGGCCGACGGATTTGTTCGCGCCACCGGGGCCGAAGCCGGCGGGCCGCGAGATCATCGGCATGGGCGGGGCGAAGGTCGCCGCCGAAGGGGGTGGCCGTTCACTAGGATCGGCGCGAGCGACGCCGGCAAATCCGGTGGGGCCGTCCCGTCCCGCGCCGCGCACGGCGGCGTTGAGTGCGCCGCCGCCGATTGCCGCCGCGCCCGCACCCGCACTGGGCGCGATTGCGACCAATTGGAATCATTGGACGTTGGGGATCCGGCGGCAGGTGCATCCGGTGAGCATCGACGCGCCGGCGCGGCAGGTGGCGGACATGATGCGGCACTTCCTTGGTGAGAAGGCCAACGCGGCGGCGCGGGCGGCGGAGGCGATGGCGGCCTATCGGGCGGAGTTCGACAAGACGCCGGTGCCGCACAACTGGACACATGATCCCGCCGCGCCGCTGCCCTACAATTACGAGATCATCGACGCGTTCGAGCGGAACCGGAAGTCGTTGCCGGCGCGGTATCAGCAGCTCGCGGCGTTGTTCGACCGCGAGTTTGCGTGGCGCATCGAGGCCATTCAGCAGTTCGCACCCGGTGCGTTGAGGCATTTGATCGACCAGTATTTCCCGCACATCTGGACCGACCCGCAACGGGCCGGGGACGTGATGGCGCAACTGAGTTCCCGGTTGTTCGCCGGTCGCAAGGAGTTCCTCAAGCAGCGCACACTGCCGACGTTTGTCGAAGGCTTGGAGCGCGGGTTAAAGCCGATCTCCGACAATCCTGTGGACTTGCTGCTGGCCAAGATGCACAGCATGGACCGCTTTCTGGTGGCACTCAAGGCGCAGGCAGAGATGCGGGGGAACGGCACGATGCGGTTCAAGTATTTTTTTGAGAAGATGCCGGAGGGGTTTGAACGGTTTGACGATCCCTCATTCATCGTGCAACGGCCGCCGGAGGTGACGGTGGATGAGGCGCACGACCATTTCCAACGGCAGAAGCTCGGGGATTTGCTGAATCATCTGGGGGTGGGCTACGAGCGGGTGGCGCGGTTGACGGGGCGATGGGGTGAGGCGCAGGACAACCCGGCGAAGATTTTCGCCCGCGTGGGCACGGCGGAGCCGACGCTGTGGCACGAGCTGGGGCACCAGTTGGATTTCAAGTTTCCCGACCTGCGCCGGCGGTTCCCGACGCGGGGCAACAGCCCGCTGGCGGTCGAGTTGCGCAAGCTTGCCGATCTGCGCGCCGAGGGCACCAACGTCTCGGAGTCGTACCGGAAATATCTGCGCAAGACGGAGGAGAAGATGGCGGAACTGACGCGGGCGTATGTCCACGCGCCGGAGTTGTTCCGCACGGAAGCGCCGACCGTGTGGCGCGAGTTCAACGCGTGGCTCGACGATCATCCCGACATCCGCGCCGGGCTGGATGACATCCGCCCGCGGCTGCGGACGGGGAGTGAGCAGACGACGATCAAGCTGGGCGGAATGCAGGTGCTCGGGCATTGGGTGATGCCGTCGGGCGCGGCGCAGATTTTGCGGAACTACACGTCGCCGGGGCTGGCGATGAATCCCATCTACAACGCGGTGCGGGTGGGGTCCAACATCCTCAACTCGGCGCAGCTCGGGCTGTCGGCGTTTCACCTGGGCTTCACGTCACTCGATGCCGCGGCGTCGCGCATGGCCGTAGCGATCGAGGATGTCATGCGGCACGGGCGTCCAGGGCGTGCGGCGATGACGCTGGCGTCGGTGCCGTTCGCGCCCGTGACCAACATCCGGCTCGGTGGTCGCGTGCGCAACGAGGTGCTGCACCCGGGAACGGAGTCGGCGGAGATCGCGGGCATCGTGCGCATGCTGGAAGCGGCCGGCGGGCGCGTGGGGCAGGATCACATCTACATGACGGACTTCACCCGCCGTATGAAACGGGCATTCCACGAGGCTAAAGATGCGTGGTTCATTGGGGACGTGCCCGCGAGCGCGCGGGCGGCATGGAACGCGCCTTGGGCGGCCATCGAGCAGATGATGCGGCCGATTATGGAATACGTGGTGCCGCGGCAAAAGCTCGGCGTGTTCGCGGACCTGGCCCGGCGCGAAATGGAACGGCTCGGCCCGAATGCGACCGTCGAGCAGACGCGGGCGGCCATGCGGGCGGCGTGGGATAGCGTGGACAACCGGCTCGGCCAGGTGGTGTATGACAATCTGTTCTACAACCGGGCCGCCAAGGATGTGGCGTTGATCGCCTTCCGCGCCTACGGTTGGCAGTTGGGTAAGTATCGGGAGGGCTTCGGCGCGTTGACGGACACGGGCCGCTACCTCGCGGACAAGGCGCGCGGGCGGGACGCGGAGTTTACCCATCGCATGGCCTACGTGCCGGCGCTGCTGCTGGTGGTGGGCACGTTGGGGGGTGTCACGCACCGGATGATGACGGGGCAAGACCCCGAAGGGCAAGATTGGTTCATGCCGAAGACGGGCGAGATGGACAAGAACGGGCTGCCGGTGCGGCTGAATTTCCCGAGCTATCTCAAGGACGTGTTTGCCTACGCGAAACATCCGGTGACGAGTTTCGGGCATTCGCTCAACCCGATGTTCTCGGCGTTGTTCGATTTGCTGTCGAACAAGGATTTTTACGACGTGCAAATCCGCAACGAAGACGACCCCATCAGCAAGCAGGCGGCGAGCGTGCTGGGGTTCGGGCTAAAGACAATGACACCGTTTGCGGTGTCGGGCGCGTTGAAGTTGCGGGAGGATGATGCGCCGCTGTGGAAGCAGGTGGCACCGTTCTTCGGGATCACACCCGCGCCGGCGCGGTTCTCGATGACACCCGCGCAGGAATTGGCGGCGGACCTGACCGCGGCGGCGATGCCCAAAGGGGTGCGCACCCAGGAACAGTTTGACCGGTCCAAGGCGCTCAAGGACGTGGTGCAGCAGATTCGCAAGGAAGGGCCGCAGGCTGCGGCAGAGACGCTGCGCGGCGGGTTGCAGGCGGGCACCCTGACGCCGCACACGGTGCAGACCTTGATCGAGAAGGCGAACTACACGCCGTTGCAATTCCAGGTGCATCACATGGAGGCGACGGCGGCGATGCGCGTCTGGCGCGTGGCGTCACCGCCGGAGCGGGAGACCTTGCGGAATATCATCGGCGTTAAGGTGATGGGGGCACAGGCGCTGCCCATGGACCGGCGGATGCAGTTTCTGCGGGAACTTGGCTTCCAACCGGGCGCGAAACCGGGACCATGAGTGGCGTAGATTCTGGCGGTGCGGTTTCGACTAAAGAAGCAAGTGGTTGGTGGTGAGTGAGTTGCGAAACACGAGCACCTGACTCGAAATTAGGCTTGGGAGCAATCCCAACGGGGGTTCGAATCCCTCCCCTTCCGCCAAGAATTTGCAGTTTTGCCCGTAAATCAGGGGTTGACACTCCTGACCAAAGTGGTAGAAAGGATGTATCAGTTGTTGCGGATGTTGCAGGTGTAGCGTCCAAACTGGTGTAAATTCTGGTGCAACTCCTGATTCGGCGGTCCCCGGCTGAAACACACACAAACACGGGGGTTTTGAGCGGTGTAGCGCACCTGACCAGTAATCAGGTGCCTTACACCACTCAGGCAGAATGAAAGGCAAAACCATGAGTGCAGTTGAACGGATTGATAAGGCGGTGGAGGCGTGCCGGGCGGCGGGGCATCTTAACGGGCTGGACCCACAGGCGCACAAGCATCTGGAGTTCGCTCGTGCGCATCTGAGCGCGGCGCGTGACGCGGAGGACGGACAGCGGGTGGAATCGCCGGAGGCGACGCACGCGGCGATTGTGAAGTTTTACCAGATGCAGGAGCGGCTGGCGGGCAGGTTTGCGGAGGCGCGCGCGCGGAATTTGGAGGTGGCGCTAAAGGAGGGGCGATGAATAATCCAAACTGGCAGCAGTGGCTGGGTAAACGATTACTGCTGGGGGTTAAACACGCGGTGCTGGAGCGTAATGAATGGACACTGTTGGAGGTATCTCCAAGTGGTGAGGTTGGGAAGTTTCGGAACGAAATCGGCGGCACCATGTTTTGGCGAGATTTGGATGCGCTGCGGTTATTGGAGGTGTTGCCGGCTGCCGGGTCGAAGGGGGTTGAGCAATGAGACCGAGCAATGTGTTGCGGGTGGGGGATTGGTATCACCTGCGCATCCAGATCGCTGGGAAGCGGATCACGGAGTCGCTGGATACACAGAGCTTGCCGGAGGCCAAGCGGCGGGCGCGGGCGCGCGTCGAGGAGTTGCTGGCGGCGGAGCGGGCTGGGCGGCTGGGGGAGTTGCGGGCGGCGGAGCGCGCCGAGGGACCGGTGGCCGGGCTGGCGGAGGTGGTGGCGCGTTACTCGCGCGCGGTGGTGCTGCCGGTGGGCGACCGGGCGCGGCGTGATAATCCGGTGGCGCTGCGGCGGGTGCTGCGTGTGGCCACGGGCAATGAGGAGATCGAGTTGGAGCAGTGTTCGTGTGCCGTCCTCTCGGGCGAGCTGGCGCGGGAGTTCCAGCGGCGGTGGCTTGAGCGCGTGCGCGGGCTGGGGCCGGCGCCGGAGAACTCGGCGCGGGTGAGTGCGAACAGCATTCTCACCCAGGCGCGGAGCTTGTTCAGCAAGCGGGCGATGAAGGCGGGCGTTTATGAGGGGTTGAATCTCGGGCCGGGGTTGGCGGGGTTCCTCGGCGTGGAGCGGCTCGCGGTGGCGCGGGTGGCGAATTATCAGCCCCCGGCGCCGGAGCAGGTGGAGGCGCTACGCGCGGAGGCGGCGAAGCTCCAGAGTGGCGATGTGGCGTTGTGGCTCGTGATGATGATCGGGCTGCACGCGGGCCTGCGGCGCGGCGAGCTGGTGGCGCTGCGCTGGGGCTGGGTGCAGGGCGATAGCATCGTGGTGCCGGCGACGGACGGGGCGTTCCAAGCGAAGAGCAAGGTGGGGCGCGCGGTGCCGTTACGGCCGGGCCTGCTGGCCGAGGTGCGCGCGGTGTGCGCCGCGGCCGGGCAGCAGGTGGGGCTGGAGGATTACGTGCTGCCTGGTGGATCGGTCGGGGCGCGGCTCGAGCATTTCCGGCTGCTCGGGCGCTGGATGCGCGGGCTTGGCTGGAAGCGGCGGCAGACGAGCCACGAGTTGCGGAAGCTGGCGGCGAGCGCGTTCGCGGCGGCCAACAATGTGTTCGCCGCGCAGGCGGTGATGGGGCACGCGGATCTCGAGACCACGCGGCGGTATGTCGCGGTGGGGGAGATCAAGCCGATCTGAGGGAGGCCGGAAACGAGAACGCCCGCGGCTGGGGAGCCGCGGGCGTTTTGCGTTTTGGGTGGGATGGTAGAGGGGTGGGCATTGGATGTCCCACCCCCTACGCGTTACGCGGGCAATTCCATGCTGTAGAGGGGTGGGACATGGGATGACCCACCCCCTCCTTTGCCGCGGCGCGATTTGGGCGCGGCGGGTGTGGGCGCGGCGGGTGTGGGCGCGGCGGGTGTGGGCGCGGCGGGTGTGGGCGCGGCGGGTGTGGGCGCGGCGGTGCGGAGAAATTCATCGGCGGCGATGGCGCGCGTGGTGAGGAGTTCCCGGACTACAGCATCCAAGCAACGGCCGAAGCATAATTGGGCGAGTTCGCTGATGTTACAACCCGTGGCGGCCATCGCGCTGACAAGTCGCGCGTCCAGATCGAGGCTGACGCGGAAGCTGTGGTTTCGGGAGCGTTTAGCAGTTGTCATAATGTCTGAGATTAGGTGCTACATCTGATACATATTCATTGTAATAACGCAAACCACAGGAAGCGCAAATCATGTCTGTAAGGGTTGGAAGTGGTGGTTTATTTTCTTCTTGTCATATTGTAAGAGGTTTGGCAGGGTCGGACCCATGACAACCGAGACGACCAAGCCGAGCCGGGCTCGGCGCGTGCGCGTGGGGGCGCTGCTGGAGGCGCGCGGGCCGTGGGTCTCGACGCAGCAGGCGGCGCGGTTGCTGGGGGTGTCGCGGTATTCGGTCCACCGTTACGCGGTCGCCGGGGAGTTTCCGGGCGCGGTGATGTTGAGTCCGCGGAAGATCAACATCCCGCTCGCGGCAGTGGAGGGTTTTTTGCGGGCGCGGACCATCACCGGGCCGCACTGGAGGAAGAACAATGAAAACAATCGAATGTTGGGCGCTGGCGTGGATTCAGGTGGACCTGCAAGCCCCGCGGCTGGGGCTGCGGGCGAGCCTGCGGGCGCTGTGGTCGCAGATGGTGACGGAGCCGCTGGTCCGGCGCCGGGTGCGGAGTGACGCGGCCTGGGCGGTGCGCGAGGTGGCGCTGCGGCGCGCGTATTTTCTGGCCCTCTCTGGAGGTGTCCGGTGAGCGGTCTTTTCGTGGGCCTCGGGTGGCTGGTGCTGCTGCGCGGGGTGCTGGCGCTGGCGGGTGAGTCGCGGGAGGACTGAGGCGCGCGCGTTTTCCGATGGAAACGACATCCCAGACCAGTGAGCAGCCGGACCTGATCGACGTGCAGCCGACCGATGGGGCGGCGCTGGTGGCGTTCGCGGAGGGGCGCGTGCCGGTCCACACCGGGGCCGGCGTGGCGCGGGACCGGGAGCGTTACGAGGCGATTGTGCAGGCCATCGCGGAGTGCCAGCCGCGGCGGGCGATCATGCGGGCGTTCCGGGTCGGGCAGCACACGCTGGATGCCATCGAGGAGCGGGAGGCGCGGTTGGTGGCTACACTGCGGGACCGCATGGCGACGAAGTTCAAGCGGGCGGCAGTCGAGACGCTCGATGAGTTCATGGAGCAACTGCGCCGCGGCGAGGTGCCCCCGGCCACCCAATGGGTCGCGGCGGCGACGTTTACCGACAAAATGCTGCTGCTTTCGGGGGCGGCGACGAGCCGGCATGAGGTGGTGAGCCGGGAGGTGAGCCAGGTGGGGTTGGCCGAGCAGTTCGAGCGGATGAAGCGGGCCGAGGTGGCCGAGGTGGTCGAGATCGGGACGACTCCTGATTCAGAATCAGGTGCGAGCACGGGGGAAAGCCGATGAAATCAGCCTGCAACCCCACCCCACCGGCCAGAATCTACACCAGTCCGGTGCCCCGACCGGGGGGGGTGGGGGGAGGGGGGGGGGGGGGGGGGGGGGGGGGGGGGGTGGGGGTGGGGGGGGGGGGGGGGGGGGGGTGGGGGGGCGGGGGGGGGGGGGGGGGGGTGGGGGGGGGGGGGGGGGGGGGGGGTCGCGTTTCACGTGGGGGGCGGCGAGGGCGATGGATTCGGCCCGCTACCACCCAATCCAAAGGAAACTTTTGACCGTGTGTTCGCGGCGATACCGGAAGGCTGACATGAGCATGGAAATTCTCGAAAAACCGGACTTTTGTGTGAGCGGTGCCGACCTGCGGCGCGAGCTTGGACTCACACGGCGCGATTGGGAGGGTCTGCTCGTGGAATCATCACCCTTTGCTGACTGTTTCAGCAGGGATTCCGGCAACCGGGTGGCGTTTACGCGGGAGGGTGCCGAAAAATTGCGCGCCTTCCTGCGTAAAAACCCGCCCGCGCCCTCGTTTCCCGCCCCGGAGGGTGTCACCACCCCACCCGCGCGCGAAAACGCGCCCCCCGCGCCCGCGGAGTGGGTTCCCGCCACGGTGTTGCGGGCGACCTACGCCAACCGCCGAATTGTTTCCGCCAGAACCGCCGACGGCCGCGACATCTGGGTCGCGATCTCCGACCAGTGGCAGCCGCTCTACAAGCCGGGGATGGCCATCACGGTGCAGTTCCAGCGCGAACCCAATTTCTACCGCACGAAAAAACCGCGCGCGGTGGGGAGACAGTAAACCACCAACCAACCACACACACCATGCACACACAGGCCCCGACGAAAACCGACAAATACGACCGCATCCGCAAGCAGCCGGGTGAGGTGCCCAAGAACTACTTCGCGTGCGCCGGCGGGCCGGTGCGCTCGATGACCGAGGTGGCGCAAGCCCTCGGCATCACGCGCCAGGCCGTCCACCAGATCGAGCGCGCGGCGCTCTGGAAGCTGCGCAAGCGGTTGCTGGCCTGCTGGCTGGAGCACACCGCCTGAATCCCCGCGCCATGCCTCATCCCCGCCATGCCGGCCCCGCCCGTCACCCCCACCGCTGACCCTTGGCGCAAGATCACGATGACCGCCCTGTGCCGCCTCACGGACCCCTCGTCTCCCCGCCCCTGGCGGTGGGACAGCACGGACCCGGTGCATCCGCGGTTGATCTCGCCCTGGGGCCGGCGGTGGCTGTTCAAGGTGCGGCGGGGGGCATGGATTAAACCGGAACCAAACCCACACACGACATGATACCCCAACCAAAAAACGGCAGCGTTCGACTCGTCAAGGCGCTGGCCGATCACGACATCTGGCTCGCGGAACCGTTTAACCGGGCGCAGGCGTGGGTGGACTTGATTCTGCTCGCCAATGACCGCCCGCGCCGGTTTCTGATCCGGGGCGTGGAAGTCGAGGTGGATGTGGGCCAGCTCGGGCGCAGCGTTGGCGGACTGGCCACCCGCTGGAAATGGAGCCGGAACAAAACCGAGTCATTCTTGGGCAAACTGGTGCGCGAGGGGATGATCCGTCTGGAAACCTCCAATGTGACAACCATCATCACGTTGGTCAATTACGCGGACTACCAAGGCGAACACGGCATTCCCACCCCTGATTTCGAGGAGCCGGAAATGATCCCACTGGACACAACACCAGACGCAGAAGGTGACGCAGAAGGTGACGCAGAAGGTGAAGCAGAAGGTGAACAGAAGGTAGAAGTAGAAGTTAAGAAGAAGAAGAAAGAAGTACAACACACCCCCACCGCGCCCGCGCCCGGATTGTCGATTTCGGCCAAGCCGCCCCCGACTCTGGCGGAAGTCTTGGCGGCGGCGGACCGGTTTAAAATCCCCGCCGACGAGGCGGGGGACTGGTTCAACCGCAAGGCCGCGCCGGACAACCACGCGCATGGCTTCGGACGGGTGCTCGATTGGGAATACGACCTCCAGCGGTGGTGGGGCAAGCGCTCCCCGGCGGCGACGGCCGACGTGGCCGAATCCAGCGCCCCGCCCCGCCCCGCGCGCCCTGAGACGCCGGCGGCGCTGGTGTGGACGTGGAAGGGCCAGCGCGCCGGGTTGGTGCTGCGCTTGAAGGACGAAACAGAGGAGACCCTGGATTTGGAGGCGCGGCGGGAGTTGCGGGCCGTGGAAACAAAACTGCGCGAGATCCCGCTGGAGGGGGCCGCGCCGTGGATGCTCCGTGAAAAGCTGGACGCGCTGTTGCGCGAGCAGGCGGACCACCCCGGCAACCCCTCCGCCTCGGGCAGTGTCGAGCAACTGGTGCCGGACCCGGAGTATGGGCGGCTGCTCGCGGAAATTCGGAAAACACGGGCGGCGTTGACGCCCAC
>BJHT01000212.1 GCA_014193395.1 Verrucomicrobiota bacterium | reverse complement strand
GGTTCAGCGCGATGGATGACAAGGAAAAGGGCGACTTCATCGAGCAGACCATGCCGACGGGCTTCAAGCAGATGATCACCGCCTTCGAACAGCTCCCGGCGGACAAGCGCAAAAAAGCCGTCGATGACGCGATGAAAAATCTCAAGAAAGCCCAGGAAAATCCCGAGTTGCTGGCGCAAAATCCCGACCGTCAGCGCCCCCCGCCCATGAACGAAGACCTGCAGAAGAAGATCACGACCATCGGCCTGAAGACCTATTATTCGCAGAGTTCCGGCCAGACCAAGGCCGAACTGGCCCCGTTGCTCGAGGAAATCCAACGCACCATGGAGAGCGGCAAGCTCTTCCGCCAGAAATGAACACCGCCAGTCCCAGCACTGTTGTTTCGACCCCCGCCACTCCACGGACACCGCGGGCGTTTCGAGAAGCCCGCGCCTGCGCCGCCTTCACCCTCATCGAACTCCTCGTCGTCATCGGCATCATTGGCATCCTCGCCAGCCTCTTGTTCCCAGCGCTCTCGCGTGCCAAGGAAAACGGCCGCGTGGCCAAGTGCCTCGGCAACCTCCACCAGATCGGCATCGGCCTGCAGCTCTACGTCGGCGACAACGAGAGCCGCATGCCCGTGATGCGCGACGCCACCTACGGCACCAACGCTGTCGCCTCGACCAACGCGCCGCTGCCCAGCCCCGACGTGGTGCTCGCGCGCAATCTCTCCGGCACCAACGTCTGGCAATGCCCGTCCGACCGCGATGGTATCTTCCTCCAGAGCGGCTCCAGCTATGCGTGGAACAGCCTCCTCAACGGCCAGGACGCCGATCACTTGAAAGTTTTCCTCCTCGACCCGGGCCAGCACAACATCCCGGTCTTCTACGACAAAGAGTCGTTTCACAAAGCCGTGGGGGTGGACAAGGACGTGAACTTCCTCTACGCCGACGGGCACATCCGCAACCTCCTCGAACTCGGAGGCACGCGGTGATTCAACTCCGCAACCTCTGCAAAACCTTCGGCGAACGCGAGGCCGTCAAGAGCCTTGATCTCACCGTTCCCCAGGGCGAAATCTTCGGCCTCCTCGGCCACAACGGCGCGGGCAAGAGCACCGCCATCGGCATGATGCTCGGCCAGGTCTGGCCCACCAGCGGCGAGGTCCGCATCTGCGGCGCGGACATCACGAGCGACCGCCAGAAGGCCCTGCGCCACGTCGGCGCGATCTTCGAAGCACCGGTTTTTTACGATTACCTGTCCGGCTGGCGGAACCTGAAAATCCTCACCCATTACACCGCCCCCACGCCCGACACGCGCATCCGAGAAATCCTCGACTGGGTCGGCCTGAGCGGCCGCGAACACGCCACGGTCCGCACGTACTCCCACGGCATGCGCACGCGGCTCGCGCTCGCCCAGGCGCTCCTGCCCAATCCCAAGCTCCTCATTCTCGACGAACCCAGCGACGGCCTCGACCCCGAGGGCATCCACGAAATGCGGCAGACCATCCTGCGGCTCCAGCGCGAACTCAGTCTCACGATTCTCCTCTCCTCGCATCTCCTCGTCGAAGTCGAGCAACTCTGCACCCGCATCGCCGTGATGAATCAGGGCCGCCTCGTTTTCGAAGGCCCCATCGCCTCCGCCCGCCGCAAACAGGACGCCGTGCGCCTAAAAGTCAGCGACTTCCCCAAAGCCACCGCCGGCCTGCGCACCGCCGGCCTCATCACCGAAAGCAACGCCGGCGAGAGTGTCTTCCTCACCCCGGGTGTGACCACCGATCAGATCGTCGGCTGGCTCGTGAAGGAGAACTTCAGCGTCCACGAAATCTTCCGGCAGGAACAAACGCTCGAAGACTTCTACCTCTCGCTCATGAAACCCGGCGTCGCGCCGCCCGCCGAGGCCGCTCGCAATTGATCCGCAAACCAAAGGATGAATTTGGAAGCCATGGCGCGCGAAGCTCGAGGGAAGCGGGAAGCTCAAAGTTCAAAGTTCAAAGCTCAAGGGAAGGGCGGGAAAGCTCCAAGCATAAAGCTCAAAGCTCAAGGGAATGACCAAGCGCCAAGCGCCAAGACTTTGTGGGGCCGATTGGGACTTCATAGCAATCAAGCTTCCCTCGGTTGGTCGAGACCAAGCCTAATTCCAGTCGGGTATTCCAACGAAGAATCCCAACGGGATTGCAGTAAGTTTGGGAGCGATTGTCCAAAGCCCCAGCTTTCTTCCGGTCGATATTCCCGGAACGAACTAAGTCCAACTCCCGGCTGCCCCGCCCCGATTGTACCTTGGTCCTTGGCCCTTACCTTGAGCTTTGAGCTTTATGCTTGGAGCTTCCCCAACCTTCCCTTGAGCTTTGAGCTTTACCCTTGGAGCTTCTCCGCCCCATCCGTGTCCATCCGTGGTTAAACCCCGCCTCTTACTCTCCACCGCGCATGCTCCTCGCCCAACTCCGCAACGAACTCTGGAAACTCTTCGGCAAGAAGCGTACCTACATCGGCTTCGCGCTCCTGCTCGTCACCCAGATCATCATCGTCCTGGTGTTCCGCTACTCGCGCGCCACCAAGGACATGGTGAACACCCTCGAGGGCGTCGGCCACGTCGCCGGGCAATACATCTCCGTCCTCACGATCTCCTCCGTGATGCTCTTCCCGCTCGCCTTCATCCTGCTGCCACTCTACGTCGCCCTCGTCAGCGGCGATCTCATGGCCAAGGAAGCCGAAGACGGCACCCTGCGCATGATCCTCTCGCGACCCATCTCGCGCCTGCGCCTCCTCGCCGTGAAATGGCTCGCCGGCGTGATCTTCTCGATCCTGCTGGTGACCTTCTTCGGTGCGTGCGGACTGCTCGTCACGCGCTGCTTCTTTCCGTGGGGCGGCCTCTTCGTGTTCATCCCCGGCGAACTCTTCGGCGTGTTCGATCCCGGCGAAGGCTTGCAACGCTACATCTATGCGCACGTCTGCATGATCACCAAGGCCGTCACCATCACCAGCCTCGGCCTCATGTTCTCGTGTTTCAATATCAAGCCCGCCGCCTGCACCATCCTCGCCCTCTCCGTGCTGTCCATTAATCGCATCCTCCAGGAAATTCCCTTCTTCCGGGAGCTGAAACACTGGTTCCTCACCTACCATCTGGACATTTGGTACTTCATTCTCGCGCAACCCATCCCGTGGTGGAAACTCGGCGAATCCCTCAGCCTGCTCGTCGGATTCAACGTCACCTTCTTCGCGATCGGCGCGATGGCCTTCCACACCCGCGACATTAAGTCCTGAACCCCGGTAGGGACGCGTTGCGCGCGCGTCCCTGACCTGTTCGCTTCCCCCGCCGCCGCGTTCGAAGCACCGGCGTCGTCGTTCTCATGCGTCGGAATGGGGAAAAACAAGGGCCGCGCGCAACACGGCTCTGCCGTTGCATTTTGAACGCGCACCCGTGCGCCGACCGCCTCACCACGCCAGCACCCGCACCCGCCGCGCGACTTCTTTATGGGCGGGAAGCAGTCGGCGCGGAGGTCGGGTGCGGTCCACATGCGGCCGCGGAGAGTAAAATGTCGAATCCCTTCTCAGAACGCGGGAAACGAAGAGTCAGTCGATAGTTTTCGCGCCTCCCGGGGTGGGGCGGCCGACAATCCCGTTGTGCCATCCCATCCTGTCACAGTCGGCAAGTTGTGCGCCATTGTGACACCAAGGCACAAGTTCTCGGATCTGCCTCAGATCCCATAAAATGAATACAACTATATTATCACCAATGCGTTACGATGTGCCATACCGTCATGGCACCATGCGTGCTTGAGGGCATTTAGCTTTTAGAAACACGCACACACAACCAACCTTATGGCAAAAGTCTTGGGCATTGATTTGGGGACGACGAACTCGTGCATGGCTGTCATGGAGGGCGGCGAACCATTGGTCTTGGAGAATTCCGAGGGCAAGCGCACCACACCGTCCGTGGTCGCCTTCACCAAAACCGGCGAGCGGCTCGTCGGCGACGCCGCCAAACGGCAGGCTGTCACCAACCCGCGCAACACGGTCTATTCGATCAAGCGCTTCATGGGCCGCAAGTTTGACGAGGTGCAGGAGGAGATCAAACGCGTGCCCTACAAGGTCGTGCGCGCGAGCAACGGCGACGCCTGCGTCGAGGTCGATATCGACGGCAAGCCCAAGCAGTTCAGCCCGCCCGAAATCTCGGCAATGATCCTCGCCAAACTGAAAGCCGACGCGGAAACCCGCATTGGCGAGAAAATCACCCAGGCCGTCATCACGGTCCCCGCGTACTTCAACGATTCCCAGCGGCAGGCCACCAAAGACGCCGGCAAGATCGCCGGTCTCGAAGTCCTCCGCATCATTAACGAACCCACCGCCGCCTCGCTCGCCTACGGTCTCGACAAGAAGAAGGACGAGAAGATTGCGGTGTATGACCTCGGCGGCGGCACGTTCGACATCTCGGTGCTCGAAATTGGTGACGGCGTCTTCGAAGTAAAAGCCACCAACGGCGACACGCATCTCGGTGGCGACGACTGGGACAACCAGCTCATGGACTGGATTCTCGACGAGTTCAAACGCGAGAACGGCATGGACCTGCGCAAACAACCCGACGCCCTCCAGCGCATCAAGGAAGAAGCCGAGAAGGCCAAGATCGCGCTGTCGAGTTCGCAACAATACGATCTCAACCTCCCCTTCATCACCGCCGACGCCAGCGGCCCCAAGCACATCAGCACCAAGCTGACCCGGGCGAAAATGGAGCAGCTCTGCGACCAGCTTTTTGAACGCACGATCACGCCCACCAAGAACTGTCTCAAAGACGCCGGCATCACCGCCGACAAAATCGACGAACTCGTCCTCGTCGGCGGCATGACCCGCATGCCCCGCGTCGTCGAGACCGCCCACGCGCTCGTCAGCAAACCCCCGCATCAGGGCGTCAATCCCGATGAAGTCGTCGCCGTCGGCGCGGCCATCCAGGGCGGCGTGCTCAAGGGCGAAGTCAAAGACGTGCTGCTGCTCGACGTCACCCCGCTGTCACTCGGCATCGAGACGCTCGGCGGCGTGTTCACCAAGCTCATCGAGCGCAACACGACCATTCCGACCCGCAAATCGGAAATCTTCTCGACCGCGTCCGACAACCAGCCCGGCGTTGAAATCCACGTCCTCCAGGGCGAGCGCCAGTTCTCACGCGATAACAAGACCATCGGGAAATTCAACCTCACCGACATTCCCCCGGCCCCGCGCGGCGTGCCGCAGGTCGAAGTCACCTTCGACATTGATGCCAACGGCATTCTCCACGTCAGCGCCAAGGATCTCGGCACCGGCAAGGAACAAAAGATCACCATCACCGCCAGTAGCGGTCTGAACAAAGAAGACGTGGAGAAGATGCGCAAAGACGCCGAGCTGCACGCCGAAGAGGACCGCCTCAAACGCGAGGAGATCGATCTCCGCAACGAAGCCGACAGCACGCTCTATCGCACCGAGAAGATGCTCCGTGACAACACGGCCACGATTCCCGCGAGCCACAAGGAAGGCGTCGAAAAAGCCGCCGCCGTGTTGAAAGAAGCGCTCAAAGGCTCCGACCCCGCCGCCATCAAAACCGCCAGCGAAAAGCTCAACGAAGTCTGGCAGGCCGCGTCGGCCGAGATGTACAAGGCCGGGGCCGAAAAAGCCCGTGCTGGCAAGCCCGACGCCGGAGCCGACTCGAAACCCGACTCGGGCAAGAGCACCGGCAACAAGGGCGACGGCCCGATCATCGATGCCGAGGTCGTGGACGACAAAAAATAATTTTTAACTTACCCGCCGTGGGTGCGGCGGGGGTTGAATCAACCAAAACCAAACAAACAGAAACCAACAAAACAACACTATGGCACTGAACGTTAAACCGCTCGGCGACCGCGTGCTCGTTGAGCCGCAGGAAGAAAAAGAAGTCAAAAAGGGTGGCATTATCATCCCTGACTCCGCGAAAGAGAAACCGACCGAAGGTCTCGTGCGCGCGCTCGGCACCGGCAAGACTGACGAGAACGGCAAGAAAATCGCCTTCGAACTCAAGGTCGGCGACCGCGTCCTCATCAGCAAATACGGCGGCACCGAAATCAAGCTCGACGGCAAGGAATACAAAATCCTGAACACCGACGACATCCTCGCCGTGATCGAATAATTCAAACCTCAACCAACCAAACCTTAACTCTTAAAGAAGCAACTTATGGCAGCCAAACAACTCCTCTTTGACGAAGCAGCTCGTCAGGCCCTCCTCAAGGGTGTCAGCAAACTGGCCCGCGCCGTCGCGGCCACCCTCGGACCGAAAGGCCGCAACGTCGTCCTCGACAAGAAATTCGGTTCCCCGACCGTGACCAAAGACGGTGTCACCGTCGCCAAAGAAATCGAACTCGAAGACCCGTACGAAAACATGGGCGCCCAGATGGTGCGCGAAGTCGCCAGCAAGACCAGCGACACCGCCGGTGATGGCACCACCACCGCCACCGTCCTCGCCGAAGCGATCTATCGCGAAGGCCTCAAGTTCGTCACCTCCGGTGCGAACCCCATCGGCATCCAACGCGGCATCCAGAAGGCCGTTGACGCCGCTGTCGGCCACCTCGACAAGATCGCCAAGAAGGTCAAGGACAAGGAAGAGATCAAGCAGGTCGCTACCGTTTCCGCCAACTGGGACACCACCATCGGCGAGATCATCGCGGACGCGATGGACAAGGTCGGCAAGGACGGCACCATCACGGTCGAAGAGGCGAAGTCCATCGAGACCACCCTCGAAGTCGTGGAAGGCATGCAGTTCGACAAGGGCTATCTCTCGCCCTACTTCGTGACCAATGCGGACACGATGGAATGCAAGTTCGAGGAAGCGTACGTCCTGATCTACGAGAAGAAAATCTCCTCGCTCAAGGACATGCTCCCGATCCTCGAGCAGACCGCCAAGACCGGCAAGCCGCTCCTCATCATCAGCGAAGAAGTCGAAGGCGAAGCCCTGGCGACCCTCGTCGTGAACAAGCTCCGTGGCACCATCAACGTCTGCGCCGTCAAGGCTCCGGGCTTCGGTGACCGCCGCAAAGCCATGATGGAAGACATCGCCATCCTCACCGGTGGCAAGTGCATCACCGAAGACCTCGGCATCAAGCTCGAGAGCCTCCAGCTCTCCGACCTCGGCCGCGCCAAGAGCGTCGTCGTGGACAAGGAAAACACCACCATCGTCGAAGGTTACGGCAAGTCCTCCGAGATTCAGGGCCGCGTCGGTCAGATCCGCCGCCAGATCGAGGAAACCACCTCCGACTACGACAAGGAAAAACTCCAGGAACGCCTCGCCAAGCTGGCCGGCGGCGTCGCCGTCATCAACGTCGGTGCGGCCACCGAGACCGAGATGAAGGAAAAGAAAGCCCGCGTCGAAGACGCCCTGCACGCCACCCGTGCGGCCGTCGAAGAAGGCATCGTCCCTGGCGGTGGCGTGGCGCTCATCCGCTGTCTCGCTGTCATCGAAGGCGTCAAAGGCGACAATGCCGACGAGCAGATCGGCGTGGACATCATCCGTCGCGCGGTCGAATCCCCCATCCGCGAACTGGCCAACAACGGCGGCTATGAAGGCTCCGTGGTCGTTCAGGAAGTCAAGAAGCGCAAAGGCAATGAAGGCTTCAATGCCGCCACCGGCAACTACGAAGACCTCGTCAAGGCCGGCGTCGTGGACCCCAAGAAGGTCACCCGCACCGCGCTCCAAAACGCGTCCTCCATCGCTGGTCTGTTGCTGACCACCGAGTGCCTCATCACCGAAATCCCGGAGAAGGATAAACCCGCTCCGGCTGGCGGTGGCGAACACGGCATGGGCGGCGGCGGCTACTGAGCCAGCCAGTCACTCAACCAATTCACGAACGGGGCCGACGCCAGTCGGCCCCGTTTTTTTCTTCCGGTAGGGCCCCGTTGTCGCGCGGCCAAACGAGCTCAGCAACGCCACAGGTTTTCATAAACCTGACGATCACGGATTGAGCAGCACCAGCTCCAAACCGTGCGCTTCATAACTCTTGAAGTCGTGGTCCAACGTCACCAAGCGCAAGCCGCTGTTGATCGCGAAGGCGGTCAGATAAGCGTCCATCCAAACCTTGAGTGAGGCAGTCTCGCGAGCAGCCAACCGACGCCACTGAGCGACGAGCCCCGGCGGCTCCTCGCGCTCACAGACTTGCGGCAGCGCCAGCAACGCATCCAAGGCCACCAAAGCATCCCGGTTGCTCACCCCTTCCGCGCCATAAGCCTTCAACAGCGCCGGCGTAGAAGCCAATCGCAGAAAGCTCTGCTGGGTGGAACGGCAAAAGACCGCCGGAGCGGCGGGCGTGGCTTTTTGCAAGGCTGTCCTCGCCCGCCGATGGCAGGGATGGGTGGTGAAGACCGCAGCGATCCACACATTGGCGTCAACGAGAGTACCTGGCACGCTTCAAGTCCTCCTCACTCTGGGTTTCCTGTTCGAGCGCCAGCAAGGCCCCCGCGCTCATGCGGGTGGCCGGCGCGTTGGGCGCGCAGCGGATCACCGGCAGACCGTGCTCTCCAACCTTCACCATCCGACTGCCTGCGCCTTTGTTGGCCCGCCCCCGCGGTGCCAAACCAAGCCCTTGCCGGAGGAATTCGGCGACCAAATCTTTGACCGTCCGCCCTTGGACAACGGCCCGTAGCTTCACTTCCCGAACCAGTTCATCCGGCAAATCCATCGTAGTTTTCACGCACCCAGCTTCCCAGCTTCCCAGCTTCCGGTCAAGCTGGCCACTTTGCCATTTCCATGCCGGGGAAACTGCCGACAGCACCACAGAAACACGATGAGCACAGGGCGGCGGGGCCGAAACCAACGCGGAGCGCGTGGGGCGGCAACGGCGGATGCAAAACTCTGACTGCCTCCGTAGTGACCACGCGGCACCCGCTTCCACCCTTTCCCTCGCTGCGTCCTTTCCAATCTCTGCGGTGTTTTCAGGAAACGCTCTGATCGCGGGGGCGGGAGTGGAACACCGCAGAGATCGGGAGGAACGCAGAGACGGAAGGCGCCAAGGGAATTGCCTCACACTCGCACGCCGAACGCCCAGCGTGTCGGGCGGGACGCAGCGGTTCGTGAGCGCGGGGTGGAAAAACATTGCGACAACAATTCGGAAGCCGAAAGGTGCCGCCCACGATTCCGATGTAGAAGCAGCTCGCCCGAAGCCGCAGAGCATTTGGGACACGATTTTCCACCCTGCAAATCCTATGAGAGGGTGTTGCGAAAGTTCGCGTAAGTGCTTGGATTTCGGCGACTTGGTTACGGAAAAAGGGCATCTGCGTCCCCGACACCGAGTATGTGCGTTTTTATGGGTAGCCAAATGTGGATGAAACCCGCGCTACCATGTGGGTTTGCTGAGGCGCCCGTTCGCAAGCGTTTGCTCCACACAAAGTAGTGGAAATAAGGAAATCTGTAAATTGGCCAATGATTTCGCAGTTCGCGTCCGACCCTTTCGCAACACCCTCTATGACTCTTCCGACTTCCGAAAACGAACGTTCCCAAACTCGCCGCCAGTTCCTGCGCCTTACGAGCACCCTCACTTTCGCCAGCACTTGCGGTCACAATGTGCTGGCCGCAACCGCCACCACAGCACCGGCCGTCACTACGCCGCCTGCCCTCATGCAGATCGGCATCCTGCTTTCCACGTTCGTGCGCCCGCCGCTCGAAGCCCGGCTGGACGCGGCGAAGGCCGCCGGATTGCTCCACATCCAGTTGGCCTTGGATTGCGTCGCCGGGCCGATGATGCCCGACAAAATCCCGCCGGACTTCGCCGCGCGCATCCGCCGCGAGACGACGGCGCGCGGCATCACGGTCGCGTCGCTGCAAGGCACCTTCAACATGTGCCACCCGGACGCCGCGCAACGCGAGACCGGCCTGCGGCGGCTCGGCGTGCTGGCCGGGTTGTGTCAGGAATTGGGCGTCCCACGCATCCATCTGTGCAGCGGCACGCGTGACCGTACGAGCATGTGGCGTCGCCATCCCGACAACGACCTGCCCGACGCGTGGAAAGACATGGTCGCCTCGATGCGCGCTGCGACGGAGATCGCCCGCCAGGCGGGCGTCGTGGTGGCCTTCGAACCCGAGGTCAACAACGTGGTCGATTCCGCCCTCAAAGCCCGACGGCTGCTGGACGAGATCGGCTCCCCGCACCTGAAGGTCACGATGGACGCCGCCAATTTATTTCACAAAGGCGAGCTGCCGCGCATGGCCGAGATACTCGATCAAGCCTTTGCGTTAATCGGGAAAGACATCGTGATGGCCCACGCCAAGGATCTCGACCGCGACGGCGACGCGGGCCACAAGGCCGCGGGCGAAGGCAAGCTCGACTACGACCGCTACCTCTCCCTGCTGCACACCCACGGCTTCCGCGGACCGATCTTCCTCCACGGCCTCAGTGAAGCGCAGGTGCCCAAGTGCGCCGCGTTTTTGCGGGAGAAACTCGCCCGTGCCGTCGCCGCTTCAGCGCGCCCCGTGCGGTGATCCATCGGGACCGCCTTCTTTCACCGGCGGCGAAGAAGCCCCCGTCACCGTGTGGGTATTACCCCGCCGCTACCGGTTCCAAAATCCCTTTAATGCGGACCGCCTCCACGACCACCCCGGGCTTGAGCGTCACGCTCACCGGCTCGGTCTGCAGCTGCGCCGCGATGCGTGATTGCAGCTCGCGGCTGCCCACCACCGCGCCCGCCGCCGCCCCGTCCGCCAGCGCCGCGACATGCGCAACGCTCTCCCCGAGTACGCGGAACATCAGGCGCTCGGTGGTTCCAAACAGACCGTTCCACGCCTCCGCTGTGTGGACCGCCAGGCGCACTTCCCATGGCGCGTCACCCAAGGCGCGACGCGCCTCGCGCAGTTGGTTCAAGCCCGCCACCACCGCCAGGGCGGCATTCACCGCGTTCAACTGCTGCGTCGGATCCGCCTCGGGACTGCCGAACACGGCCAACAGAGAATTTTCACCGCTCCGTTCAATCGTCCCGCGAAACGCATGCACCGTGTCCACCACGAGATCGAAATGATCGTGCCACCACTCGAGCGCCGCCGCGCCCAGCTGCGCCGTGGGCGGCAAGGTCAGGCCCGCAAAGGCAATCCACAGCAGCGTCACCTCGGACTTCGCGACCTGCGGAAACAGCCCGCCCTGCTGCGCCCGGGAGATCAGGCTGGCGGCGACCGGTGGCGGAAATTGATTCACCAACCGCTGCCAACCGGACGTCTGCTGTTCGAGTTGCTGCTGGTATTCGAACGCGATGATCGTGGCGGCCGCGGCATTCGTCACGGAGCGGACCAGCTTCAAATCAACATCCGTGAAGGCCAGATCCCGGGTCGAACTATCGAGACACAGCACACCCAGCACGCGCTCCTGCCAGATGATCGGCGCGTAAATGCCCGCCTTGATCTTGATCTGCTGCGCTGTGTCACTCGGCATGTGATCGGAAATCCGCCGCCACAGGAACGGTCTCCTGCCCCGCACCGCCTTGCGGACGAGCGTCTGGCTGATGGCAGGATCGCCCGGCGCGACATAGGCGTACACGCTCAACCGCTGGGTCGCACGGTCCAGCATGAGCACGGCCCCGCGTTCCGCATCGGTGAGGACGCTCATTAATTTGCCCAGCAGATTGCTGACGAACGGGTACAGCCCGTGCCGCCGCGGGTTGAGCGCCAGCACGTCGGCGAGCAGTCGTACCCGCGCTTCCGCTTCGTCGGGATACAGCGAGCCGGACAGCTCATCTTCCAGAACTTCCTCGTCCCCTTCCGAGTACTGCGATTCCTCGGCCAGTTCCTCGGCCGGTAGCGGCGGTTCGGCGGCAACCGGACCGCTTGCGACCACGTCCGTATTGGCCGCGGCCGCCGCCGCACTGAGCGCCGCCGCCGCGGTGGCACCGGCGGACGCCGGGATTTCCTCGGCCACCGTGACTTCGGCAACGACCGGAGCTTCCACCCCCTCGGGCATCCCGGCAGCCACCTGCAGGATCGTGGACCCGATGGAAATCACATCCTCGGGGCCAACCACCGTCGCGGCCGAAATCCGGCGGCCATTGACGAAGGTCCCGCTCTGGCTGCCCAGATCGACGATCCAGATGCGGCCCGCCTCCTCGCGCAACGTCGCGTGTCGGCGCGACGTATCGCGGTCGGGGCTGAGGTCCAGGTCGGGATCGCCCTCTTCGGCCGGCCGTCCCAGCAGAATGGTACCCGGCGGGAACACGAGATTGCGTTGACTGCCTTTGTAAGAATATACAATGCGCATGGCCTTAAAAGAGGGTGTTGCGAAAGGGAAAGTGCGAGGTGTTGATTTCATTGGCGATTTCGCGTGTTTGCAAAAATGCCGCCTCAAAACAACGGCGCGTCCTCCCCCGGTAGTTCCAAGGACAGCTGTGTCGGCG
>BJHT01000211.1:5060-12346 GCA_014193395.1 Verrucomicrobiota bacterium | reverse complement strand
GGGCATCGGTCGGGAGTTGGGGTTCGCTCGGCCGCGGAGCCGGAACAGAACACCGCAGAGAGTGGAAAGGCGCAGAGGAGGCCGGAAATACGCGCCCTTCGGCCCCACTCCGCCGGGACGGATGTCGCCAGATCACGGCGGATTCAGCTCGGAAAAAGGCTTCTATGCCGGACCCGCCGACGCGTAATCTGCGGCCATCCAGCCACCGCCAACCCGCAGTTGCCGCGAATACCAAACTCGTAACCATCGCAACCTTCATCCACCTCGTCCCCGGCGAACCCGGCGCTCCCCGCACCGTCTTTCGCCCGGAACTCACGGTTGAAAACCAACCCACCACAAAACCTATGGACCCTGCCGCGCCCACGCCTCCCAGCTCGCCAAGGTCGCCCGCCCCGCTGCCCGCCGAGTTCAAAGACCGCCGCACCGGCCTCCAAATCTTCGGCGCTTTCACCATTGTGCTCGGCGTCCTGTTCGCCCTGCTGATTCCGATGATGATCCTCGGCCAGACCCTCAACGCGAAAGCCACCGGCACGCCCGTGAGATTTCGCGAGCTGTTTTTCCTCATTGTTCTGTACGGCGGCATGGCCACCGCGCTGGTCTGGGTGGGGATTGGCTCGTGCCTGATCCGGCGCTGGGCGCGGGCGCTGCTGCTGATGGGTTCGGCGAGCGGACTGGTCATCGGGGCGGGCTCGATGGTGGTGTTGGCTTTCGTGCTGCCACAATTCGGCGCCCTCATCAAATCGGCCCAGCCAGCCGGTGCTCCACCGCTGGCGGAAGCAGCGCAGACCGTCGCCATGATCCTCATCGGCGGGATGGTCTTCGTGATCTATGTCGTGTTGCCGGGAGTGTGGTTCCTGTTCTATCGCAGCCCCCATGTGAAGGCGACGTGCGAGGCGCACGACCCGGTCCCGCGCTGGACGGATGCCTGCCCGCTGCCCGTGCTGACGGTGAGTCTCTGGCTGGCGCTCGGCGTGCCGATGCTGCTGCTGATGCCCGTGATCTACCACAGCGTGCTGCCCTGCTTCGGCGTGTTCCTTTCCGGCTGGCCAGGCACGCTGGGCTATTTGGTCCTCGCCACGGTCTGGGCCTGGAGCGCGCGGGCCCTTTACCGGCTGGACGTGCGCGGTTGGTGGGTGCTGGTCATCGCCATCTGCCTGTTGTCGCTCTCGCACGTGCTGACCTACGCCCAGCGCGATTTGATGGAAATGTACTCGCTCATGGGCCTGCCGGAGCAACAGCTCGAACAGTTCAAGAAGCTGAATTTTCCGAGCCGCGGCATGATGCTGTGGGGTTCGGTATTTTTCCTGGTGCCCTTCCTGGGCTACCTGATTTATCTGAGAAAATTCTTCCGCCGTTCCGCCTGACCGCGGCTTCCGACCCCGCACCGCACCCGTAAACCCTGGAAAAAGGGGAACTGAAAATCACGGATAAACCCCGATAAACACGGATGAAAACCAATCTGCGCCGCCTCGCTCATCGAGTGACCATCGACGTTGCGAGCGCCCGGTTCCCATCCGTGTTCATCCGTCCCCATCCGCGGTTAAACTCCGTCTTCTAAGATGAATGTCGCCCTCGAAACCTCCGGCCTGACGCGGGACTTCGGTTCCTTCCGCGCCGTCAACCAGCTCAGCCTCCGCATCGCCACGGGCTGCTTCTACGGCTTCCTCGGCCCCAACGGCGCGGGCAAATCCACCACCATCAAAATGCTCACCGGCCTGCTCGCACCCAGCGGCGGCAGCATCCGCATCCTCGGCGAGGACGTGAGCGATCCGCGCCGCGCGCTCGAGGTGAAGCGCCGCATCGGCGTGGTGCCCGAGAACCTCGCGTTGTTCGACAACCTCACCGCGCGGGAATACCTCACCTTCATCGGCCGCATGTACCTGCTCCCAGCGGCCACCGTGCGCGAACGCAGCGAGGAACTCCTCGTCATGATGGACCTCGCGAAGGAGCCGAAGAAACTCACGCTCGAATATTCCCACGGCATGAAAAAGAAGCTCGCGCTGGCCGCGGCGCTGATACCGAACCCCGACCTCCTCTTCCTCGACGAGCCCTTCGAGGGCGTCGATGCCGTCGCCTCGCGCGTGCTGCGCGACACGCTCAAGCACTGCGTGCAGCGCGGCGCGACGGTCTTCCTCACCTCGCATGTGCTCGAGATCGTCGAGAAACTTTGCACCGATGTCGGCATCATCGCCGGCGGCCAGCTCGTGCATCAGGGAACGATGGCGGAACTGCAACGCGACGGTTCGCTCGAGGACAAGTTCATCAACGTCGTGGGCAACCAAAGCGCGGAGCCGCAGAAACTGAGCTGGCTGGAGGGATAGCTGAACGCGGCGCGAGCCGGAGGAAGCGAGAAACCATGGACAAAAGCCAATCACTCCAGCGCGGCACAGCCGCAATTGGCGGCACGCAAAATTTGGAGTGCGGTGACTTGTCACCGCTTTTTCAAGGCGACTTGTCGCCGTCAGACTGCGGGAGTGGTGGGCGAGGAATGGGGCGTTCACGGCTCGCGCCAGCGCCGGCGTGCCCGCGTGACCGGAGCCGTACGCAAGTTCGACGGCGACCAGTCGCCTGCGCAAAAGCGGTGACAAGTCCCCGCACTCCACACGCCGCGCTCGCGCGCCGCCAGAGCGCCCCCCATTCATGTCGATCCGTGTCGATCCGTGTCGATCCGTGGTTAAGAAATCTTTCACCCTGAGATGAACTGGGAGCACCTCAAAACCATCGTCTGGCTGCGCTGGCAGCTCACCCGCAACCAATGGCAGCGCGGCGGCGGGATCGGTGCGGTGATCGCGCTGCTGGTCGCGATCGGCATGTTGTTGCTGTGCGCGGCGGGCTTTGTCGGCGGACTGCTCGGCGGGGCGCTGGGACTGGCCACGGCGTCGCCGCGGATCGTGCTGGGCGTGTGGTTCGGGCTGACGGCGCTGTTTTTGTTCGTGTGGCTGCTCGGGCTGATGACCGAGGTACAGCGCTCCGAAACCATCGACCTGCAACGCCTCCTCCATCTGCCCGTCGCGCTCGGCCAGCTCTTCGTGATGAACTACCTCGCGTCGCATCTGACCCTGAGTATTCTTCTTTTCGTGCCCGCCATGATGGGGCTGGCGCTCGGCCTCACGTTCGCGCGCGGGCCGGCCATGCTGCTGCTCCTCCCGCTGGCGCTCAGCCTCGTGTTCCTCGTCTCCGCGTGGTCCTACTGCCTGCGCGGCTGGTTGGCGGCGATGATGACCAACCCGCGCCGCCGCCGCTCGATCATCATGGGCATCACGCTCGCCATCATGCTGCTCGCGCAGGCACCGAATTTTTACTTCAACGTCTTCAACCGCCAGCGCCCCGCGCCCGCGTCGTCCACCCGCACGCCCGAGGACGCGCAACGCCAGGCCCGCGAGCGCCTCGCCGCCGAGACGGCGAAGTTCGAGCAACTGGTCGCCGTGGCGAAATTCATCCCGGTCCTCTGGCTGCCCGTCGGCGCGGGAGCGCTCGCGGAGGGCAGCGTGTGGCCCGCCGTGCTGGGCGCGCTCGGCGGCGGGGTGCTCGGCGCGCTCGGCTTGCGGCGCGCCTATCGCAGCACGATGCGCTTCTACCACGGCGAAATCGGCGGCAGCGCCCCCGCAAAACCCGAGTCCGCCGCGAGCCTCGCCGCCGCCGTCACCACGGCCCGCGCCAGTGCCCGCTTTCTCGAAACGCGTCTCCCCGGCGTGCCGGAACCCGCTGCCGCCCTGGCGCTCGCCACCTTTCGCTCCCAGCTTCGCGCGCCCGAGATCAAGCTCGCGCTGGCCACGTCCTTCATCGTGCCGGTGATCGTCGGCTCCTCGCTGTTGCTCGGCACCGGACAGCAGATTCCCGCGGCGATGAAACCATTTTTCGCGACGGGCTCGGCGGCGTTCGCGCTCTTCCTGCTCGTGCAGTTCCTCGCCAATCCGTTCGGCTACGACCGCGACGGCTTCCGCGCGCTGGTGCTCTCGCCCGCGGATCGACGGCACATTTTGCTCGGAAAAAATCTTGCGTGCCTGCCCATCGGCGCGGGCTTCGGACTGACCATGATCGTGCTGGCGACCATCGCCTTCCGATTGCCGGCGTTGACCCTTGCGGCGACGCTGCTCCAGCTCGTGGCGATGCTCCTCATCAGCGCGCTCGGCGGCAATCTCCTCGCGATCCTCATGCCCTTCCGCGTCCCCGCCGGCTCAATGAAACCGGCCAAAATGCCGGGCTTGAAAATCCTCCTCCTCGCCCTGTGCCAGATGCTTTTCCCCGTCGTGCTGCTGCCTGCGTTTCTGCCGCCGCTCGCCGCGCTGCTCTGGACCAAGGCCGGCGGCTCAGACCTCGTGCCGGTGAACCTGCTCCTCTCCCTCGCGCTCGCCGCGTTGATGGTGTTCGCCTACGCCTGCGCCCTCCCGCCGCTCGGCCGCCTCCTGCAACGCCGCGAAACCAAAATCCTCGCCGTGATCACGGCGGAGGTGGAGTGACGCGACGCGCGGAGCGCCGGGCGCGGTTTGGCCCCGTTCGCTCCCAGCGTCCACGAATGCTCACGCGCCCGCCGGTTCCGCGCCGCCGGCCAGTTGCACAAACTCCGGCCCGCGCAACGCCGTCTTCAGAATTTTGCCCGTGGCGTTCCGCGGCAATGCCGGGAGCAGCACGATCCGGCGCGGCACCTTGTAATCCGCCAACCGTTCGCGCAGGAACGCGCGGATCGCCGCCGGGTCGAGCGTCGCGCCCTCGGCCGCCGCCACGAACGCCAGCGGCTGCTCGCCTTTGCGCGCGTCGGGAATGCCGATGACCGCCGCCTCCTTCACGCCCGGAAACTCGTAGAGCCGCTCCTCAATCTCGCGCGGGTACACGTTGATGCCGTTGACCAGCAGCATGTCCTTCTTCCGGTCGGTGATGAAATAATAGCCGTCCTCGTCGCGAAAGCCGACGTCCCCGGTGAGCAGCCAGCCGGCGCGGATCGCCTTCGCGGTTTCCGCGGGCTGGTTCCAGTAGCCCTGCATCACGTTGCCGCCGCGCACGCAGATTTCGCCCGTGGTGCGCGCAGCCAGCAGCCGGCCGTCGTCGTCCTGCACGCTCATCTCCACGTTGGGCACCGGCACGCCGACCGAGCCTTCCTTCCACGGTCCGGCGAGCGGATTCATCGACGCGACCGGACTGGTCTCGCTCAGGCCGTAACCCTCCAGCAGGGGAATCTGCGCCGCCGTGGAAAACTCCCGCAAAACTTCGACTGGCAACGGCGCGCCGCCGCTGATGCACAGCCGCAGCGGCAGCCGCGTCGTCCGCGCCACGCCTGCCAGCATCCGAAAAATCTGCGGCACCGCGGGCAGGATCGTCGCCTGCCGCTGGAGGATTTCGTGCACGATGTTTTTCGCCGGATGCATCGAGCGCACCACGACCAGCGAGCCGCCGACCAGCAGCGGTAGCAGCACGCCGACCGTGAGCATGAAGCTGTGAAACATCGGCAACAGCACGACAAAGCGGTCGTGGTCCAGCGCCGCCAGCATCACGCGGCAGCTCTCGACGTTGTGCAGCAGGTTGCCGTGTGACAGCACCGCGCCCTTCGGCCGCCCCGTCGTGCCCGACGTGTAGATGAGCACCGCCATGTCCCCGGCGTCGATCGGCGGCGGCGACACCCTGCCCGCCCTCGCGCCCACGCCCGTATCGGCACTCGCGCCGAACTCTTCGACCAGCACTACGCGTAACCCCGGCCGCAGCGCCTGCAATTTCGCCGTCGCCTCGGCCATCGTCGCATCGGTCACCAGCACTGATATGCCCGCGTCGTGGAGGATGAAATTAACCTCGTCCGGCTTGAGAAAATTATTGATCGGCACCACCGCGCCGCCCGCGCCCAGCACGCCGAACAACGCCGGCACAAACTGCGGACAATTCTTCAGCCACAAGCCCACGCGGTCCCCGCGTTGTACGCCCAAGCCCTCGGCCAGCCGCGCCGTCAGCCACTCCGCCTGCGCCAGCAGCGTGCCGTAGGTCAGCTCGTCCTCGCCCCAGAAAACGGCGGGTTTCATCGGCGATTTTTCCGCGACCGCGCGGAAGGCAGCAGCAAGGTTCATGGTGGCGGAATCTAGGGAAGCACCAGCGGCAGCAAAGTGGAAACTGTCGGCGGCGCGGGGAAAGTAATTAGTAATTAGTGATTAGTAATTAGTGGCGAAGGGGAGCGCATCCCGAAATCACGAATCACGATTCACGCATCGCGCACGGGGATCGTCCCCGCAGGACTGTTTGGTCATGGAGACCTGCGTATCTATTTGGCAACGAAGGCGCGCACTCATACCAGCTTGGGGCGACGCCCCAGGAAGCGGGGTGTTTTCCAGTTGAGTGCTGAAGACGCGATCAATCGCGGGGGAAACCTCATCCTTCAACAGAAAGCTGGAGCGCTCTTTCAGCCCTGAATTCATTGGCTGGCATCTGACCTAGGGCGTTGCTCCTGGCTGATATGATCCGCAGCTCTGGCGCTAAACACACGGGGACAAGCTGTCCGCACCCCGAGCGCCGCGGGGCGTGTGCGGGTCTCGTCGCGGCGGACCATTCATCACTCCGCAGCCTTCTCATCGCTGCGGTGTTTTGGGGAACTCCCCGAGGGTGATGAGGCATCCAACAGAACTCCGCGGCGATCGGACGGACGGCGAGCGGACGGGGCGGGGACGGCTCGTCCCCGCATGATTTGTTGGGTGGTGGGGACAAGCTGTCCCCACCCCGGATGGGCGCGCACGGGGCTCGTCGCGGCGGACCATTCATCAGCTTGCGGCCTGCTCATCGCCGCGGTGTTTTGCCGGGCGCGCCGGCCGTCGGCGCTGCCGGATACAGAGAATCGCGGAGACGGGAAGTACGCAGAAAAGACGGGGATTTCTTTTGCGGCGGGGGTGTGGGTCTGGCATGGGAGGGGCGCTTTATGCACGTGCGCTTGTTACATGTGGTCGCCGGGATTGTCGCCAAGGTGGATCGGGATCATCCGGCCGATGCGGTGCTGCGGGCGGAGTTGAAGGCGGGCGGACTGGCGCGGACGGATGCGCGGGCGGTGAGCCGCGCGGTGTTTGCCTGCGAGCGGTGGCGCGGCTGGCTCGACGTGACGCAGGCACCGCCAACCCGCGTGGCGGCGGCGCTGGCGCTGGCGGAACGTTTCGAGCGCGCGCCGGATTCTTTCACGGATGCCGAGTTGCTCGCGCGCGCGGTGCCGGCGTGGGCGCGGGAGCATGTGGCGGTGTCGGTGGAATGGGTGCGGTCGCTGCAACACGAGCCGTTGCTGTGGCTCCGGGCGCGGCGGGGGACGGGGCCGCAGGTGATGGCGT
>BJHT01000211.1:0-5050 GCA_014193395.1 Verrucomicrobiota bacterium | reverse complement strand
TGTGCGATCCGCGGCCGGGCGGGACGGGGTGGGATGCGTGCGCGGGCGAGGGCGGGAAGACGGTGCATTTGTCGGCGCTGATGGAGAACCGGGGGCTGATCTGGGCGAGTGACCGCGCGGAGTGGCGGCTGCAACGGCTGAAGCTGCGGACGGCGCGGGCGGGAGTTTTCAATTACCGGCCGGCGGTATGGGATGGCGGGGAGCGGCTGCCGACGAAGACGTTGTTTGACGGCGTGCTGGTGGATGGTCCTTGCAGCGGAGTGGGGACGTGGGGGCGGAATCCGCACGCGCGCTGGACGGTGACGCCGACGGACGTGGCGGAGTTGGCGGCGGTGCAGGGGCGCTTGCTGGCGAACGCGGCGCGTGCGGTGAAGCCGGGGGGACGCTTGTTTTACGCGGTGTGTACGCTGACGGGCGCGGAGACGACGGGCGTGGTGGCGGGGTTCGAGCGGGCGCATCCGGAGTTTCGGCCGGTGGGGTTGCACAATCCGTTTCGGCCGGAGGAGACGGCGCGGGTGCAGGTGTGGATGTGGCCGCAGGTGACGGGCGGGAACGGGATGTTTGTGGCGGGGTGGGAGAAGTGTGCGCGGTGATGAGAAGGGGCTGTATCAGGGGAGTTGGCTCATGGCGGCGGAGGTGCGGGGGATGGAGGCTTGGTTGCGGACGACGCAAACTTTCGCGCCGGCAAAGAGCGGTGGAACTTGTGGCTTGGGTTTTCCCTTGAGCTTTGAACTTTGAGCTTCGCCGCCCGGCCACAGAATCTCATCCCACGCTCGCGCCCCAAGGCCCGCTCCTTCCTCCGCCACGCCGCCGTTTCACTCCGCGCCCACCGCTGGCCCGGTGCCTGCTACACCCGTGAGTTGCAGCGCCGCCGCCGGCGCTTCCGACATGAACACCATCATCGACAGCCGCCAACTGCGGGCCTTTGTTACGCTGGCCCGCACGGGTTCCTTCACGCAGACCGGCAAGGAATTGTTCCTCTCACAGTCGGCCATCAGCCACGGCATCAAGGCGCTGGAACGCGACATCGGCTGTCGGCTTTTGGACAGGGTGGGTAAAAAAGTTTCGCTGACGCCGCCCGGCGAGCAGCTCCTGTATTACGCGGATAAAATTTTGCGCGAGATGCTCGACGCGCGGCAGTCGATCGACCAACTGGCCAAATGGGGACACAGCCGGCTGCGGCTCGGGGCGAGCACCACGGCGTGCCAGTATCTGCTGCCGCCGGTGTTGGGCAAATTCAAGGAGAGCTTTCCGCAGTGCCAGCTCGCGATCCAGCCGGGCGACACGCCGGTGGCGATGGAGTTGCTGCTGCAAAACCGGATTGATCTCGCGCTCGCCCTCGAGCCGCACCACGAGCCGCGCCTCGAGTTTCATCCGCTGTTCACCGACGAACTCGTGTTCCTCGTCGCCCCCACGCATCCGTGGGCCGTGCGCGGCGTGGTCGCCCGCGAGGAAATCCCGACGCAGAGCTACATTCTCTACAACAAAGGCACCTATACCTTCCGGCTGGTCGAGGAGTATTTCCGGCGCGAGCAGGTTGCGCTGCACAGCCTCATCGAAGTCGGCAGCATGGAGACGAGCAAGGAGCTCGTGAAGCTCGGCCTGGGCGTGAGCATTCTCGCGCCCTGGATTGCGCGGCGCGAACTGCGCGATGGCACGCTCGTTTCCTTCCCGCTCGGGCGTCGCAAGCTCAAGCGCAACTGGGGCATTTTGCATCGCACGGCGCGCCCGCTGAACCTCGCCGAGGAAACCTTCATCAACCTGTGCCGCACCACGACCGAGGAACTGTTGAAATGCGAAGCGGTGGCGACCACTCCCGCCCGGCCGGCAGGGGCCACGTCAAAATCGGCTTCGAGAATCCCGGCCTTGGCGGCGCAGGCGGCGTGACTCGAATCCGTCGCTGGTGTCGAGCGCGGGTGGCCCGTCGGTGCCGCCGGGCCACTGACCGGCCGGCATGGAGGGAGGCGCGCTGAGGTTTCAGCGCGCTTGGGACAAAGTCGCAGCAGGCCCATCCCGTCCGGCAAATTGTATCTGTTTGGCGCGACGGTGCGGACGGCATCTACCGCTTCAACTTTTTCGTCCCGCGCGAGAAGGAACGCCTTCGAGCTGCTCTTCGCGATTCTGGGCACACTCGGGCGCGGCGAAAATTAGCGAGGCGCGGATCGCGGCGGGCCGCGCGGCGTTCACGCCACTTCACCGCCCAATGGCTTGTGCGCCTCTGCTCGACCAGCCGCCGAGACCGCGCCAGACCACCGCCCCGTCACCGGAGCCATCCAGCAGTCATTGCCCCAGACTGAATCCGAGGGGCCTGGTGGAAACTTCTGGAACAAAAGTTTGAACTCCCGCCGTTCGCACCCCTAAGCTCCGCGCCGTGCCCTCGCAATCCACATCCGCGCCCGTGACGCCCGCCGGCGAACCCACCCGCACCCGCACTGTCGTCCTGTGGTTTGCCATCGTGCTGGCGATCATCACCTATGTGGACCGCGTGTGCATTTCACAGGCGGCGCCGCAGATGCAGAAGGACCTGGGGCTGACGAAGGAGCAGATGGGCTGGGCCTTCACGGCGTTCAGCCTGGCGTATGCGCTGTTCGAAATTCCCGGCGGCTGGCTCGGCGACAAGATCGGGCCGCGCAAGGTGCTGATGCGGGTGGTGTCGATGTGGTCGATCTTCACCGTGGCGACGGGCTGGGCGTGGAGCCTGGGGTCGCTGGTGTTGTTCCGGTTTTTGTTCGGCATCGGCGAGGCGGGCTGTTTTCCGAATGTGACCAAGGCGTTCACGCTGTGGTTTCCGGCCATCGAACGGGTGAAGGCGCAGGGGGTGATGTGGCTGAGCGCGCGGTGGGGCGGGGCGTTCACGCCGCTGCTGGTGGGCTGGATGCTGGCGACGGGCGGCGAAGGAAAGTCCGGCCTCGGGCTGCACTACAAATGGGTCTTTCTCATTTTCGGCGTGATGGGTGTGCTGTGGGCCGTGCTGTTTTACCGATGGTTCCGTGACCTGCCCAAGAATCATCCGAAGGTGAACGCGGCCGAGCTGGCGATCATCGGCGATCATTCGCACGCGACGGGCGGGGACCATTCGGTGCCATGGGCGGAACTGCTGGCGGCGCGCAGCGTGTGGATGCTGTGGCTGCAATATTTCTGCATGTCGTTCGCGTGGTACTTCTACATCACGTGGATGCCGACGTTCATCAAGGAGACGTTCCCGAATTTCACCGACATCCAGCGCGCGCTGCTGGGCTGCGTGCCGCTGTTTTTCGGCGGGTTGGGATCAATCTTCGCGGGCTTGGTGGCGGCACCGCTGGAGCGCTACTTCGGCAGCTCGGCGACGACGCGGCGGTTCCTCGGCTGCGCCGGGCTGTGCATGGCGGCGGTGATGTTGCTGGCCTCGATTTATCTGCGCCAAACGCCGTCCGCCGCGCTGGCCGGCTCGTGGATTCCGATCCTCTCGATGCTGGCCGTGGGCATGGCGAGCTTCTGCAATGACCTCGCGATGCCGGGTGCGTGGGGCGCGTGCATGGAGGTCGGCGGCAAGCACACCGGCTCGCTCTCGGGCAGCATGAACATGATGGGCAATCTCGGCGGCGCGATGCCGGGCTTCGTGGTGCCGCTGGTGCTCAGCCTCACCAACGCGCCCGGCGCGGCCACGCCGAACTGGAACTCGGTGTTCTATCTCTTTGCCGCGGTCTATGTGGTCGGCGGCCTGGCCTGGCTGGCGATTGACGCGGTGACGCCGCTGGCCGAGCAGGCGGCCAAGACCCGGAGTTCCGGCTGGGCGATCACGCTGCGGATGATCGGCGGCCTGAGCTTGTTTGTGCTGCTGACCGGATTGATCGTGATGGCGGGCAGCGCGGCCCCGTCCCCGGCGGGCCGGCAGATGGCGCTGGTGGGCGGCTGTCTGATGCTGGGCAGTTTCTTCGTCGCGTTCCTGGTGGATTGCCTGACCGAGATGCGCGATGCGCTGCGGAAGCTGGCAGACCGGTAGGGGACGGGATGATTTCCCCGCTCCCTCAGGACCGCAGCCCTGCCCGTCTCGATGCCATGCGCGACCGGCAACCGCGCATCCCGACCACGAACCGCGGCGCGTGACCGCGCAACGACTCGGCTCCGCACAACCGGCTCCATGAACTACCCAAGACCTCGTCAATCGTTCGCCCGCGCGACGGCTTTCCTCTTCGCGGCCTTGTCGCTATTCGGCGCATTTCCTCTCGCCGCCAAACTCCCGCCCACCGCCAAGATCATCGCGGAAAACAAGGACGTGCTCTTCGACGCGTTCGAGGACAAGGGCGGCGAATCCATCGCCACCGCGCGCGCCAAGGTGCAGGTCACGATCCCGCCCGCCGCCACCAGCATTTTCTTCCAGTGGCGCGCCAGCACCGCTTCGGCATCACGCCCCACCGGGCCTGATCTCAAAGCAACCGAACCCGCGCCCGGCAAGCGCCCTGCCGCCAACGCTGGCACGGCCACCGACGAACGCAGCTCCTTCGCCGAGGTCATCTGGGCCAACCGCGCCATCGAACGCATTAACATCACACCCTCCGATGCCAACGCCTTCCCCGATGCGTATCTCCAACTCCCGTGGGCGCTGAAGCTCTACACGCGGCCCAACGTGGAGTTCTATCGCGACGACCAGAAGACCAAGGCCCGCGCCATCTGGGAATCGTTCCCCGCCGCCTCGTCGCATCTGCTCGCCATGGAACTGCGCCGCGTACCCGACGGCACCGAGCTGTGGGCCGACGGCCGGCTCGTCCGCCAGTGGACCAACCAAACCAGCATCACGCAGCTTTCCCTCAGCGTTCCGCGCGGCGGGGCCATCCGCGAAATCCGCTGGACCACCAACGCGCCGTCCCTGTTCCAGCCGCTGTCCGTCGCGTCCTTCGCGCGCCCGACGACCGCATTCACGAACGCCATTCCGTCCCTCGCGCCCGGCGAAACCAACGTCGCCGGCATTCCCCTCCGCATCGCGCCCGCGGGCCAATCGCTCGCCGTCGCGGGCCTCGGCCGGCTCGCGTGCCCCTCGGACGACCTCGTGAGTTTCTACTGGCGGCGCACG
>BJHT01000210.1 GCA_014193395.1 Verrucomicrobiota bacterium | reverse complement strand
GCCCAAATCACCGATGCTGCTCCGCACCCTTCCACCAACCGCACTGAACACCTCACCCTCCCTCACCGATGCGCACCAAAAAATCTTGGAACGAAAAACTCGCCGACGCCAAAGGCCTGCCGCGTGTCGTTCCCATCCCGCCCCGCATGGCCGCGCGCTGGGGCGAGGGCACGCTCGCCATTCCCGCTCCGTGCGAGGTCGATGAACTCATGCGCCAAGTTCCGAAAGGAAAACTCACCACCACCAACGAACTCCGCGCCGCCCTCGCCCGCCGCCACGGCGCGACTCTCGGTTGTCCGCTGACCACCGGCATCTTCGCGTGGATCGCCGCCCACGCCGCCGAGGAATCCGCCGCCGCTGGCCGCAAACGCATCACGCCCTATTGGCGCACGCTCAAAGCCGGCGGCGAACTGAATCCGAAATACCCCGGCGGCCTCGCCGCCCACCAAACCCGCCTCGAAGCCGAAGGCCACACCATCATCACCAAAGGCAAACGCCGGCTGGTCGCAAACTTTGGACAACGCCTGCATACCTTTTGAAAGATGGGACAAGAGGTGAGATTTCCCACCGTGCCTGTGCTTGAGAGAACGTCTCCCCGCCGCGTGCGGGCACGCAGCCTGCGCCCGCACGCGCGCGATCCCTGGCGGCCTCGTCGTCCAACCCAACCCCGCGCACCCGCCCCCGTCCCGGAGGGACACCGCAGGAAATTAGCCGGGGGCAAGACCGCCCCTGCGGTCGCAGCCCCCGGTGGGTGCGCCGAAACGTCCGTGCCCCGGAGGGGCATCGGAGAATCATCTGCGATTTACCTGGGACCTCTCCGCCGCTCGCACCACGCCGACGTTCAACCCGATTTCTTCGATGCCCCTCCGGGGCAACGACCCACTCCTGCCGCGAATCCGGGGGCTGCGTTCGCTGACGCGATCTTGCCCCCGGCTAATCTCCGTTGGCGTCCCTCCGGGACGAGCCAAATACCGCTCGCACACCCTCCTCCCACATCACAACTCTCCGTCCCAACCACCCTTCGCTGAAATGAACCCGTCGCCCCCAACCTCTCTGCCGCACGCCCTCGCCGCTCCCCGCCGCCCGCTCGACTTCCTCCTCGCGCCACGCCGCGTCGCGCTCGTCGGTGCGTCGGAAAAATCCGGCAGCGTCGGCCTTGCGCTCGCGCAAAACCTCGCCGCGTTTCCCGGCCGCGTGCTCCCGGTCAATCCGCAGCACCGCACCATTCTCGGCGTTCCGTGCGTGCCGAGCCTCCGTGACCTGCCTGAATCCATCGACCTCGCCGTCATCGCCACGCCCGCGCCGACGGTGCCCGGTCTCATCACCGAATGCGCGCAGGCCGGGGCGAAAGGCGTGGTCATCATCTCGGCGGGCTTCAAGGAAACCGGTCCCGCCGGGGTCGCGCTCGAACAGCAGATTCTCGCCCATGCCCGCGCCGCCGGCATCCGCGTCATCGGCCCGAACTGCCTCGGTGTGATGATGCCGCACCACGGCTTGAACGCGACGTTCGCCGCGACCACGGCGCACCCCGGCAGTGTCGGTTTCATCAGCCAGAGTGGCGCGCTCTGCACCGCGATTCTCGACTGGAGCTTGCAGGCCAACGTCGGCTTCAGCGCGTTCATCTCCGTCGGCTCGATGCTGGATGTCGGCTGGGGCGATCTGATTTTTCAGCTCGGCGACGACCCGCACACGCAGAGCATCGTCATCTACATGGAGAGCATCGGCGACGCCTCCGCATTCCTCTCCGCCGCGCGCGAGGTCGCGCTCACCAAGCCGATCATCGTCATCAAGGCCGGCCGCACCGCCGCCGCCGCGCAGGCCGCCGCGTCCCACACCGGCGCGCTCACGGGCAGCGACGACGTGCTCGACGCCGCGTTCCGCCGCGTCGGCGTGCTGCGCGTGGACACCATCGAGGAACTGTTCGACATGGCCGAAGTCCTCGCGCAACAACCACGCCCGCGCGGGCCGCGCCTCGCCATCATCACCAATGCCGGCGGCCCCGGCGTGCTCGCCACCGACCGCCTGATCACCAGCGGCGGCCAGCTCGCGCCGCTCGCACCGGAGACGCTGGCGCAGTTGAACCAGTTCCTCCCGCCGCACTGGAGCCATCACAACCCCATCGACATCCTTGGCGACGCCGGCCCCGACCGTTACGCCCGCACGCTCGAAATCGTCGCGCGCGATCCCAACGTGGACGGCCTCCTCGTGATCCTCACGCCGCAGGCCATGACCGATCCCACCGAAACCGCGCGCCGCCTCGCGCCCTTCGCGCAACTCCCCGGCAAGCCGCTCCTCGCAAGCTGGATGGGCGGCGCGGAAGTCGAGGCCGGCCGTCGGCTCCTGAGCGAATTGCGCATCCCCGCGCTGCCGTATCCGGACACCGCGGCGTGCGCTTTTTTCGACATGTTCCGGCTTCAGGAAAATCTCCGCAGCCTCTACGAAACGCCCATGCTCGCGCCGGAATCCGCCGAGACCGCTGCGAACCGCGCCACCGTCGAGCAGCTCGTCCGCGCCGCACGCGACGCCGGCCGCACGCTCCTCACCGAAGTCGAGTCGCACCAAATCCTACGCGCCTACGGCATTCCCACCGTCGAGGCCCGCGTCGCGCTGACCGCGGATGAGGCCGTCCAGCACGCTGAATCCATCGGCTACCCGGTCGTGCTGAAACTCTATTCCCAGACCATCACGCACAAATCCGACGTGGGCGGCGTGCATCTGAACCTGCCCAACGCCGCCGCCGTGCAGCGCGCGTGGCAGGCGACCGAGCGCAGCGTGCGCGAGCGCGCGGGCGCGGGACATTTCCTTGGCGTGACCGTCGAGCCGATGCTCCTGAACGACGGCTGCGAACTCATCCTCGGCAGCAGTCACGACGCGCAGTTCGGCCCCGTGCTGCTCTTCGGCGCGGGCGGCACGCTGGTCGAGGTGATGCAGGACCGCGCGCTCGGCCCGCCGCCGCTGACCACCACGCTTGCGCGCCGCTTGATGGAGCAGACGCGCATCCATCGCGCCCTGCTCGGCACGCGCGGCCGCCCGCCCGTCAACCTCGCCGCCCTCGAACAACTCCTCGTGCACTTCAGCCATCTCATCGTCGATCATCCATGGATCAAGGAGATCGACATCAACCCGCTGTTCGCCTCCGCCCGCCGCATCGTCGCCGTCGATGCCCGCGTGGTCGTCCACGGCCGCGACGTGACCGCGGGCCAGCTCGTTCGCCCCGCGATCCGCCCGTACCCGGTGCAATTCATCAGCCACATCACGCTCAAGAATGGCGCGACCGCGACCCTGCGGCCGATCCGGCCCGAGGACGAACCGTTGCTCGTGCGCTTCCACGAAACCCTCTCCGCGCGCAGCGTCTTCCAGCGCTACTTCACCACGTTGCCGCTCAGCGCCCGCGTCTCGCACGAGCGGCTGGCGCGGATTTGTTTCAACGACTACGACCGCGAGATCGCGCTCGTCGCCGAGCACACCGATCCCGCCACCGGCGCGCGCGCCATCCTCGGCGTCGGACGCCTCACCAAACTGCACGGCGTCAACGCCGGCGAATTCGGCATCGTCGTCAGCGACCCCTGGCAAAATCAGGGCCTGGGCACGCTCCTGCTCGACCACCTCAAGCGCATCGCCCGCGCGGAAAAACTCGACCGCCTCTCCGCCGTCCTCCTCGCCGACAATCTCGCCATGCAGCAACTCTGCCGCCGGCGGGGTTTCGAGATCCTGCCCGGTGCCCACGTCTCCGAGTGCCGGGCGGAGATGAAGTTGTGAGGCGGGGCGCAGCTCAGTTGCCTGCAGCGACGCGGCACGGTTTCGGCCGTCCCGGCGGGACGACCGAGAATAGCCCAGCACTTGAGTGCTGGGTACGTGGTGATGCAATCCGCAAGTCCCGCAGGCACGCGTGGGTTTCGCACGAACGACGCAAGTCCAAGCCCCACGATCCGCTGTTCTTCATCGCGCCGGAGATTTGCGTCGAGGTCGAGTCGCCGTCGAACAGCCACGCGGAATTCATGGAGCGTCAGCGGCTCTATTTCGAGCAGGGCGCGGTGGAATTCTGGATTTGCGGTCTGCTCGGTGAGATGACCTTCCAAGACCGGACCGGCGAGATCCCCACCTCGAAGCTCGGCCCGGCTTTCCCGCAGAAAATCGACCTGGACTGAGCGACCCTTCCGGGTACCGCAGCCGTCCCGAGTTGCGAGATTGGTGAGTCCAAACCCGGCGATTCACGGCTTGGCGGCGCGACCAGCGCCAAAGGCCAACGCTTTCAGGGTTCCAAACAAGGACCATCTTGTCCCTCCGTAACTCCATCACCCCATCACGCCTTCACCCCGTCTCCCGTGAGCCTCCCCCTTGCCTCGCGCACCCGCCGCACCGCCTCCGCCACCGTCGCGCCCGTCGCGGTGAGATGCCCCATCTTGCGGCCCTTGCGCGGCTGCGCCTTGCCGTAGAGATGCAGCTTCACGCGCGGGTCCGACAGGGCAGCCGCCCAGTCCGGCTCGCCGTGCGCCCACACGTCGCCCAGCAGATTCGCCATCGCCGCCGGCTCGCGCAGGTCCGCGGCCCCGAGCGGCAGTCCGCACACCGCGCGCAACTGCTGCTCAAACTGGCTCGTCACACACGCATCAATGGTCAGATGCCCCGAGTTGTGCGTGCGCGGCGCGAGTTCGTTCACGAGCAATTTCCCCGACCGCGTGAGAAACATCTCCACCGTCAGCAAGCCCACCACGTTCAGTTGTTCGAGAATTCCCTTCGCCAGTTCGCACGCCTCGCGCGCCAGCTCCGGCGCGATTGCCGCCGGCGCAAACGTCACGTCCAGGATGTGATTCGCGTGCGTGTTCTCGAACACCGGGAACGCCGCGAACTCCCCGCCCAGCGTCCGCGCCGCCACCACCGACAGCTCCTTCTCGAAATCCACGAACGCCTCGTAAATCCCCTCCGCGCCACCGAGGCTTTGCCACGCCGCCGCCAGTTGCGACGCCGCGTGCAGCTTCACCTGCCCCTTGCCGTCATAGCCGAAACTCGCCGTCTTCAGCACCGCCGGCAGCCCCAGTTCCCGCGCCGCCGCCTCAAGGTCCGCGAGCGAGCCGACGCGCCGGAACGGCGTCACCGGAAACCCGTGCTCCTGCAAGAAACCTTTCTCGCGCAGCCGATGCTGCGTGATGTGCAACACCTGCCCGTCCGGCCGCACCGGCACGATCTCCGCCGCCGTGCGCGTCGTCGCCGACGGCACATTCTCGAACTCGAACGTCACCACCTTCACCAGCCGCGCGAACTCGCGAATCTTCTCCAAGTCCCCGTAATCACAGGCGAACTCGACATCCCCGATCTGCCCCGCCGGCGTGTCCGTCTCCGGCGAAAACACCACGATCCGATACCCCAGCTCGCGCGCCGCGATGGCAAACATCCGCCCGAGTTGCCCGCTCCCGAGCACGCCAATGGTCGCGCCCGGCAAGATCGGCTCCGCCACAGAGGCACCGGATGATGAGTGAATGGATGACATAGCTTGAAGTCGCGCGCGCAGTTTCAAGTCCACCCCCGCCGATGCAAGGCGAAGTTGCGCGGCGCAACAACGCCGCGGTTTTCCCTCTGCGTCCCTTCCTAGCTCTGCGGTGTTCTGAGCAGCGCCCAAGAATGCCGAGGGGTCCGGGATTACACCGCAGAGATTGGAAGAAACGCAGAGAAGAAAACCGCCGTCGCGACATGGAGCGCGCCACAGACAATCGGATTTGGCAGACAAATCCCTTTCCCCCGCCCCCTGTAGGAGCCGACGTGAGGAAACTCTAACTCTTTTCCTCGCGAGGCGCGGCCGGGCAAAAGGAGGTTTGAGTTTCGTCGCCGCGTCTCGGACAAAGCGGCCTTCCGGCGCCAGATCATCAGAAGATCCGCAGGGGTGAATCATGCTGCACACAGCGCGGCGCGGTCTTTCGGAACTTGCGGCGGGGAACCGCCGGGAACTACTTTCCGCCCATGAGCGTAACACTGGAAATGGACGAGCAGGCGTTGAACTGTCTCCCGCTCGGTCCGGGCGAGCGCGAGCGGGCCATGCAGATCGAGCTGGCCTGCCGCTTCTATGCGAATGGCTGGCTCACGCTCGGGCAGGGGGCGCGACTGGCGGGGTTGGATCAATTCGCGTTCGGCGTGGCCCTGGCGGAACGCGGCATCCCCCGGCAGTATGGCCTGACGGAAGCGCAGGAAGACCTCGCTCATGCGCGTCGTCAGTAACACTTCGCCGCTCTCCAACCTCGCCATCATTGGCCGGCTTGATTTCCTCCCCCGCCGGTATGGCGCGGTGCAAATTCCTCCAGCGGTCGCTGCGGAACTGGCGGCGTTGAGCCATCCGGCAGGCAGTCGCCGAATCAACGCTGGCGATGACCGAGGGTTGGTTGCAGCTCTCTCCCCCGCCGCCCGTAATTCCCACGTTGCCATTCCCGCTTGATGCCGGTGAAACCGAGGCCATCGCGCTCGCCTGTCAGGTGAAGGCGGAGGTGTTGTTGATGGACGAAAAGCGGGGGCGGGAGGCGGCGCGGCGATGCGGCTTGGTCGTGGCGGACGTGCTTGGGGAACTCATTCAAGGCAAGCAGGCAGGCTGGATTCCAAATGTGCGGGAAGAAATCCAGCGGCTGCGGCGAGACGCGGGCTTCTTTGTCGATGGGACGGTGGAGCGCTTCATCCTCTCGCAGGTTGGGGAGTGAGCGGACCAATCACCCTCTCGCCGCGATTCGCGAGCGAAGTCGCGGGATAGGTAAGGGCGCGTCTTTCCCCAGCGCGCCGCGGTGGGCAGTCATCACACCCATGGCGCGGTAGCCAATCCTTGTCGGAGACGTCGTGAGAAGACTCTAACTCTTTCTTCGAGGGGCGCGCCGGGGATCCAAAGAAGGCCCGAGTCTCGTCACCTCGACTCCTACAAAACTCACACCAAGCTCCCCACCCGCCGCAGTTGCAGCACCGGCTCGCCCGTCTCCCGCGACTGCGCCAAATCCACCTCGAACTCCGCCACCCAGTCGTTGTGGCCGTCCGGGTCCACGAGCATCTGCTGCACGCGCCACGACCGCTTGTCCTCGGCGGGCACGACGTAGGTGTGGCGGGCATTGCGCGCCTCGGGGTCGAGCCGCAGCACCTTGTGGCCGACGTAAAATGCGTTCAGCGCCGCCTCCAGCCGCGCTGCGCTCCACGGCTGCCCGTCTAAATCCACCGCCGCCCCGAGACTCGCCAACGCCGACTCGAAATCCCCATTCACCAGCGCCCGCAGCAGCGCGAACACCTTCGTCCGAATCGCCGCCGTGAAGCCGCGCACATCGCGGGTGATGTCCTTCGCTGCTTCCTCCGCGCCGCGCGGCCGCACCTCGGTCGTCTCCGCGCGCTGGAAATTCGGGTCGCGCATTTTCTCCCACTCGTCGAGCAGGCTCGAGTCCACCTGCCGGATCATCGTGCCGAGATACAGCTCCATCTCGCGCACCGTGTCGTTCTTCGCCGCGTCCGGCACGGTCTGCGCGAGCACTTTGAAAACGCTGTTCAAATGCCGCAGCAGCACGCCCTCGGCCCGCTGCAATTCGTAGTCGCGGATGTAATCGGAGAAGGACCGGAACTGCTCGAACATCTCCCGCGCAATCGACTTGGGCCGGATGTTCTCCTGCCCGACCCACGGATGCCGGTCCGCGAACGCATTGAACGTCGAGTACACGAACTCCCGGTTCGGCTTCGGGTATTCCAGCTTCTCCAGCTCCTCGAGCCGCTTGTCGAACTCCATGCCTTCCATCTTCAGCTCGGCCATCTTCTGCGTCTTCAGCTTGTCGAGCTGCCGGCGCAAAATGATGTCGGGATTTTCGAGAATGGATTCCACCAGCGTGAGCAGGATCAGCGCGTAATCCGGCTGCTCCGGGTCCACCAGCGGGATGGTTTCGAGCAAATACAACGACAGCGTCTGGTCCATCGAGAAGTCGTCCTGCAGCTCGACGTTGACGCGCAGATACGCGCCCTCGGCGGTTTTGGGAATGAACTCCACGATCTTCCGGTCCAGCAGCGAGCGAAATAATTGCCACGCCCGCTTGCTCAGCGCCTTCTTCGCGCGCGGCGATTCGTGACACGTCGCGATCAGCGCGCGCATCGCCTCGCAGCCGTCGCGCGGCCGGCTCAGCACGTTGAGCAGCATTGCGTGGCTCACCTGGAACCGCGACGTGAGCCGCTCCGGCGCGGCCGACATCAGCCGCGTGAACGTGTTCTTGTCCCAGTTCACGAAGTTCTTTTCCGGCGGCTGGCGCTTCACGACCTTCTTGCCGTCGCGCTTGGATTTCTCCTCCAGCTTCAGGTTTTCGACCACATGCTCCGGAGCCTGCGCCACGACCCAGCCGACATTGTCGAAACCCTTGCGTCCCGCGCGTCCGCTGATCTGGTGAAAATCTCGCGCACTTAAAATCCCCGTCCGCTGCCCGTCGAATTTGCACAGCTTCGCGAACAACACCGTGCGGATCGGCACGTTGATCCCCACGCCCAGGGTGTCTGTGCCGCAGATGATTTTAAGCAGCCCCTTTTGCGCGAGGCCCTCGACCAGCACGCGATACTTCGGCAGCAGCCCCGCGTGATGCAGCCCGATGCCGTGCCGCAGCCATTTCTTGATCTCCGGCCCATACGGACTGCTGAACTTGAAACCCTCGAGCGCCTGGGCGATGGCCGCCTTCTCCTCGCGCGTGCAGACGTTCACGCTCGTGAAATCCTGCGCGCTTTCCGCCGCCTCCTGCTGCGTGAAATGCACCACGTACACCGGGGCCTTGCCGTCCGCCGCCAGCGATTCGAGCGTCGCCGCCAGCGGCAGTTCGGAATACTTGAACTCCAGCGGCACCGGCCGGTGCGTGGACGACACGGTGATGCTCGGCCGCCGCGTCACGCGCGTCAGTTCCTGCTCGAAAAACTCCGTCTCGCCGAGCGTGGCCGACATCAGCAAGAAACGCGTCCGCGCCAGCGTGAGCAACGGCACCTGCCACGCCACGCCGCGGTCGCGGTCCGAGTAATAATGGAACTCGTCCATGATCACGTCGCGCACGTTGGCGTGCTCGCCCTCGCGCAACGCGATGTTCGCCAGAATCTCCGCCGTGCAGCACAGGATGGGCGCGTCGCGATTCACCGACGCGTCCCCCGTCGAAAGCCCCACATTGTCCGGCCCGAACTCGCGGCACAGCGCCAGCCACTTCTCATTCACCAGCGCCTTGATCGGGCAGGTGTAGATCGAGCGCCGCCCCTGCGCCAGGGCCTTGAAATGCAGCGCCGCCGCCACCAGCGATTTTCCCGAGCCGGTGGGCGTGTTCAGGATCACATTCTTCTCCTCGAACAACTCGAGGATCGCCGCCTCCTGCGCCGGATACAGCTCCAGCTTCCGCGCCGCGACATAATCGAGGAACTGCCCGAGCAGCATGTCATTGCCCAGGTCGTCGCCGCGCGGGATGAAATCGTAAAGGGTGTTGGACACAGGGCCGCGAGGCTACTCAGGGAAACGGCGGGTGAGAAGAAAGGATGCGCCGAGTCTTTGTAGGAGCCGACGTGAGGAGACTCTAACCTCCTTTTTCCCAACCCCGCTGCACCCGCAGGACAGGTCAGAGATAGCCAACGCCCCGCTCCATTTTTCGGCAAACTTCGCCCTTGCTGCGCCGTATCGAAGCCCCGCTTCTCCGCAGGGCGGCGGCAATAGCGGCCCAGCGAAGGCGCCGTGGCCAACCTCAAACTGAATCCCATTCCCCAAAGCGGATTTGGCAAAGGAATGGAGGCAGAGGAATGGGGACAGAGGAATGGGGATAGGAACTTTTTGTCTTCATTCCTTTGCCTCCATTCCTTTGCCAAACATTCCGCTGCCCACCCCCGTTGCCACCATCGGCACCGCGCCACTTTTTCCAACGTCCACCTCTCCGTCTGCCGAGTAAGATGCCCGCATCCTGCGCCGCTGCGCCGCGCGCGACACACCTCTCGGCGACCACGGTCCGTCGGGCACACCCGCTCCACCACACGCACGGCCTCTTTTCCCGCTGCATCTTGGTCCTTTCCTCCCCCGCCCGGTTCGAGTCATCTGCCCGCCGCCAATCGCGTGAACAAAAAAACTCTCGTCAAAAAAATCATCGCCCGTCTGACCGCGGAACTCGCCCTCTACGGCAAGGCTGCGCGCGCGGCCCACGCCGAGGCCACGCACGAGCAGAGCAAGGCGGAAAACAAATACGACACGCGCGGTCTCGAGGCCTCCTATCTCGCCCGCGGCCAGTCGCGCCAGGCCGGTGAGGTCGAGCAGGCCATCGAACAATTTCAAGCGCTGGTGGTGCGTCCCTTCGGCCCCGCCGATCCCATCGACCTGGGCGCGCTGGTCGAATTGGAAATACGCGGCGAACGCATCTTTTACTTTATCGGCCCGCGCGCCGGCGGCACCGAGCTCGAACACGAAAAACACGAGGTCACCGTCATCACCCCGCCCTCGCCGCTCGGCAAACAGCTCGTCGGCCGCCGCCAGGGCGACAAGCTCAAGCTGAACATTGGCGGCAACCACAGCGAATACCGCGTCATCGCGGTGTCGTGACGGCTCGTTGTAGGAGACGACGTAAGGAGGCTCTGACCTTTTCTCCGCGAGCAGCGCGCTTGGGAAAAGGAAGGTTAGAGTCTCCTCACGTCGTCTCCTACAAGGTGCGCGCTCCGGCTCACTCCGCCCCGGTCACCATACCGCGCCACGTCTCCACTTCGTCCGTCAGCCCGAGGCTGCTCAGATAATCGGTGTCGAATTGCGTCGGCGGCACGCCCGTTTCCGCGGGCGTCTTTTGCGTTTCGTAAAGCAGCACGTTCGCAACGTGAACGGCGGTGAGCAGCGAGAAGCGCTGATGGGCACCGTGGCGCGGCGCGTGATGCCACGCGATGGCCTCGAGGATGCTCAGCGGCAGGCCCCACACGCCCAGCAGGCACGCGCCGATCTCCGCGTGCGTCGTTCCGTAAGCGGCGCGTTCCGCCTCGTTCGAGGCGATCTGCTTCTGTTTCCCGGCGGCGATGACCTGGCTGAAAGACGCCGGCAGGTTGGCAGCCAGCAGCAGTTTGCCGACATCGTGCAGCAGTCCTGCGGTGAACGCCATCTCGCACACCTTCGCGTCCAGCCCCTGTGAACGCGCGATGCGCCGCGCCAGTTCGCCCACGTTCATGCTGTGGCCCCAGAGTTTTTCCGGGGCAAACCCGGCGCACTTGGAATTGTCGAACTGCGAAAAAATCTTCGCCAGCATGATCAGCGATTTGGTCCGCTCAGCCCCGAGGAACATCACGGCGTCGTTGGGGTCGGAGATCTCGCGGTGCAACGCGAAGAACGCGGAATTCACCACCTGCAGCATCTTGGCGGTCATCACCGGATCCTGGGCGATGAGCCGCGCCACATTCTCGATGGACCCGCTGGGCGACTGCAGTTCCGCGGTCACCCGCGTGTAGAGCGTGGGCATCGATGGCAGCTTGGTCAGTTGGGGGATCAGCCGCTTGATGGCCTCGTCGTTCATCCAGGCGTCGAGTTGAAATCCGCGCTCGAGGTTCGCTTCGAGCGTCTCAGCATCGACGTCAGTCGCGAGATGTTGCGGCGACGGCCCGATGCAGTTTTTGAGCAGGTCGCGGTCCTCCGGGGCCATGCGGATGAAACGGAGGATTTTCGGATGCTTGCGGATGATCTCGTTGAACAGCGCCACGCCGTGCATTCCCGGCATGTGCATGTCCGCGACGATGGCGTCGAACGGCTGCAATCCCGCCAGGTTCACAGCCTCCGCCCCGCTGGCGGCGTAAGTGATTTCCCAGCCGTTTTCCAATTTGGTCAGGCCGTCACGAAAACGGCTCAACACTTCCGGATCGTCATCGACGAAGAGGATGCGCCGGACCTTGGGAGGCGGGGTCGAAGGCACAACGGCCATGTCCGCGGGCGGGGGCGCGGACGGCACTGCTATGACGGGCGCGCGCAACACCGCCGCGGGCGGCGAACTCGCGCGAGTCGCAACCGGGGGTGGCGCAGCCGTCAGGCTGGCCGGCGTGCGCCCCTCGGTGGCGAGGGCCGATGGGCGGACGAACTTACTGCGAAAGGAGTCGAACAAGCTCATGATGAGTAATTCCCGGACCGCGAGAAGGGCGTGCCACGGCTTCGGAACCACCGGATTTCCAATCCGGTAGGGCGGCAATTCGCAGGCGCGGCATCTGCCCATCTCAACGGCAGATCCCACGATTGCTGAAGCGCCCGGCGAACATTTCCGCGCGTCACGCGCCGTCCGCTCCCGCTCCGCCGTTGTCCGGCGGATTCAACCCCCTCCGCCCTTCCGCCGATGCTACGGTGAATTTGGCGCTAGAACTTGCCCGCGCGACACGCCACGTTTTCGCCATGCCGGTTATTGAACGCACCATCCAAGTCACCTGGCGCCACCAGGTGTTCTTCACCCAGCACGTCTTCGATGCGGCCAATCCCGTCCTCAAGACCGTCCTCAC
>BJHT01000209.1 GCA_014193395.1 Verrucomicrobiota bacterium | reverse complement strand
GCGCGGTGTTGGACGCCTGCATGGCCCGGAGCAGCCGCTTCACCGTGGCCTTGCGTTTCTTTTCCTCGTCCTCCGTCGGCGTGCGCAGCCACTGCTGCAGCGCCTGCGCGACGACATCCCGCAGCGTGGTGCTGCGCTCGGCGGCCAGCACTTTGACTTTCTGGAAAAGGTCGTCCGGAATCTCGATCGTGGTCTTCATCAGCCGTAAATATGGGAATATGGCTTATCTGACAAGCCCTGAGGTGCCGGATTCACGCCGGGGATTCAAGTGGATGGCAGGCCGAGACGCAGGAGCCTGTCTGAGGCGATCTGTGACTGATACCGATTCCGAATGAAGTTCGGCAGGAACCGCTGAGGCGCCTCTTCTCCCCATCCCTCTGTGTCGAGGTCGGGGCGGGCGTAGGCTTTGGGGAGGACGCTTTCGAGCCGCGGGTTGTCGCGCTCGTTCGGCGCTGGCGCACTCCCGCCGATGGCGTCGTCCACGATTTTGCCGATGGTGGCGGTGGAAGAACTGCTGGCGTTTTCTTTCTTGGTCCGGGCCATGGTTTGATTCAGTGCTCCGTGGAAGATGGTCGAAGAGTGTTTGGCTGGGCGCCGGGGGCAAGGCGGAAGGCTTGCTGAGGCGGAATGACCCGCACTCCGGCTGCATGCGGTTTGCTTGCGCGAAGTCCATCGGCGTGGGCACTCTCCGCGCGATTCCGAACTGACCATCGCCACGCCGCGCATTTATGAAATCTGCCCACGCCCGTTTTTCTTCCACTGCTTCCCGCTGGTTTTCCATTCGCTGCGGGCTGCCGATGCTCGCCGCCGGTTTGGTGCTGGCGTGTGCGGCTTTCGCACCCGCGCAGGCGCAGGCGCAAGGGCAGGGGAACCTGCTGCGCAACGGGAATTTCCAAGACGACTGGCTGACGATGCTGCCGGAGTTGAAGAACCATCACTGGAATTACACGACCGAGGTTTTCAACCGGCGCGATTACAATCCCGATGCGTGGCGGATTACTGGGAAATGGGAGTGGCGCGACGCGGACAAGCCGCGCGGCGAGCGGCGCGTGGTGCTGAGTTCGGGTTCGCGCGCGGCGCAGGCGGTGAACTGGGTGACGGTTCACAATCCGAAGAAGCTGGTGGGCTGGCCGGATGCGGGCGGTTTCCCGGAGGCGCAGGCACAGCGCAGCACGAACGCGCTGGCGCTGGTGCGGGACGTGACGTTCGCAGTGCGGCTGACGGCGCAGGAAGTGCCGGCGGGCGCGGTGACGCTTACGGTGTCGTGGCTGAGCACGGAGGCGAATCTCGGGTGGAACGAAGACCAGGCGGCGCGGGCGCGGATCGTGAGCGCGAGCGTGACGGTGCCGGAGGGAACGTACGTGGGGAAGTCGGTCGAGGTGAAACTGCCCGCGGCGGACTGGCTCGCGGCGGCGCAGAAGGACAAGGATTTCGCGGCCAAGGGCGCGCTGCTGCCAATGGCGCTCGGCTTCGAGATCAGCTACGCGGCGGGGAAGAGCGGGACGGTCGAGTTGATCGAGGCGGCGGTGACGGAGCCGGGGCCGGGCGGGGCGAATGTGCTGCCGTTCGGCGGGTTCGAGCCGGATGGCGCGGAGTATCCGAAGGGCTGGTCGCGGGCGCAGCGCTACCGCTATTTTCCGCCGGGGATTTATTACATTTTCAACACTTGGCACAACGCGAACTCGGACAATCGCGGCACGGTCGAGCGCGACAATCTGGTGCCGCACGGCGGGAAGGCTTCGCTGCGGATGACGGTGCCGACGGGCGACGAGGTGTGTGTGACGAGCGACGCGGTGGCGCTGAATCAGACCGCGCCGCGCTTGATCGAGGTGCGGGCGTGGATCAAGACGCATCAGTTGTGCATGTTGCAGCTCGACGCGGAGGACGAGGGCGGGAAGCGGCTGAACGGCTACAATTTCATCCAGAAAAATCCGCTGTCGATGGGTACCGAAGACTGGCGGCTGATCCGCCAGGTGTTCGCGCCGACCACGCCGCTGAAGTCGATCCGCATCAAGCTGTGCGCGCGCGGGATGAATGGATTCACGCTCGGCGGCACGGGGCATCAGCCGCAGCAGAACGCGGCGGGCGTGGTGTGGTGGGATGACGTGGCGGTGTTCGAGCCGGAGAGTTCGGCGGCGGAGTTGCAGGCCCGCGGGGTCGTGGCCGCGCCGCCGGTGCCGACGGAGCGGGGGCCGCATTTGGAGAAGCTGGATTTGGGAGAGCAGTTACCTGGGCGAAATTATTTGCGTGCGGAGCTGGTGGATTCAGGAGTGGCGAAGGCGACGATGAATTACCGCTTCGCGTTCGGTGCCGACTCGGGCGGCAGCGCTTCTCTCGGCGTGATCTTCTCCAGCCAAGCCGACTCGCGGGCACCGATATCGGTGACATACGACCTTTCCCAAATGGATCAACCTTATGAAGGGCGCGTGTCCCGGTTCCAGTTATTGGACAAAGATGGACAAGCCATGGCCTTGACGCGTTTTCCGGTTTCGACCTGGACCGTCCCGCTGGATTTGGAACTCGGCTCCCTCTACTTGCAGCCGGAACAAAAGCAGTTCGTGCGTGTGAACCTCGGCCTGACGCACGCGGAACTGGCGCGGGTGAAGGAGCTGCGGCTGGAAGTCCTGCGGCGCGGCACGAGCGAAGTGCTGAAGACCTTCACAGTGCCTGCGACGCCCGAAGCCATCGCGCAACAGCGTGCGAAAATTCCCGTCGGGATGCTGGATGATCTGCGCAACCTGCTGCTCACGGAACTGGACGTGTCGTTCCTGCCGTTGCAGCCGTTCGACGATCCGCAGCGCAACTGGGTGTTGCGCGCGAGCACGGTGGACGGCGCGGGCAAGGCGTCGTGGAGCGTGCTGTCGTCGCCGTTTTGCCGGCAGGCGCATGACGGGCCGCAGCCGGCCATTGAGTCGGTGCGGATCAATGAACACGGGGATTTTCTCATCAACGGGAAGCCGTGGATGCCGTGGGGCGTGACCTACGGGCACAACCCGGTTTACGACGGCCCGGCGGAGTCGGGGAAATATTACGACCTCACGAATCTGAAACCGTGGGGACTTTACGACCGGCACGGCGGCAACCTGGGCACGCGGGCGCTGTGGGATGCGAACTGTTCGCGTCACGTCGAGGGCCGGAAATATGTGCCGCAGGCGCAACTGGAGGCGTTGTGGAAGAGCGGGCTGTACGCCTCGACGGTGTTCCTGGCGGCCGGGACGAATTCATGGCCGGCGGAGCATCTGACCTACCTCCGCACGGCGCCGATGGTGGCGGCGGTGTCGCGCGGACCCGAGGAGACATTTGCGCATTACGCCCCGATGTCGGCGAAGCAGCTCGGCGAGCTGAAGGTGGAGGTCGAGCAACTCCGCGCGGCCACGGGCAAGCCGGTGATGACGGGGCACGGCGGCTATTGGAACCGCCTCGAGTTCGAGCGCGCGCCGTTCTTCGACATCTACGATCCCGAGACGGAGCCGTGGTATCCCGCGCCGGTGCATACGGATTTGCGGCCGCTGGTCGAGGGGAAGAAACAGGTCGTGTGGCTGCGGCCGCAGATGTACGAGAGCGTGCCGTACGAGCGCTGGCGCTATCACGTCTTTGTCGAGCTGATGCGCGGGACGCGCGGCTGGCAGTTGGCGCACGGGCCGGCGGACCCTTCGACCTTCAAGGGATTGCACGGAGAGCTGCGGCACTTGCAGCCGGCGATTTATTCCCACGAGACGCCGCCGGTCGTCACGATCGCGCCGGGCATCGAGCACATGGTGCGCAAGGTCGGCGGCAAGACGACGATCATCGCGGCGACGACGCATGGGCTGACGTTTGGGAATTGGCGGCCGGCTCCGCGGGATCCTAGGCGAGGTCTAATTATCTCTCCGAACGTTAGCGAGGCACGTTTAGGGGCTGAAGTATTTCCGGTCGGGATAACGCGGGTGACGGTCGATCCCCATATTTTCCGCGATGAATCCGACGGCTATCACGCGACGGGCGAGCCGGATTCATTGAGCTGGGTGCCGCACGGCATCAACCATCTCACCGACCCGAAGAAGTGGCCGGTGGGCAGCAAGCTGGTGACGTGGGTGAAGCTGGATCGCGCCGCGACACCGAAGGGCGTGATGGCGCTGGTGAAAGCGGACGGCCGCTGGACGCACGCGGCGACGTGGGGCGCGATGGATTTGGAAGGGCTGCGCGCGAACAACGAGCGGGCGTTCTGGTTTCTCCGCACGTTTTACCGGCACGCGCGCGGCTTCCTCGGCTGGGGCAACAAGGTCGAGCCGTATGCGCTGGCGTACCTGCCCAGCACCACTACGCCGATGGGCGCGATGCCGGGCGCAGGTGAGTGGCTGAAACTGGAGCTGCCGCTGGAGCGCATCAGCGCGGCGGACAAGCTGCTGGACGGCGTCGCGTTCGTACACGACGGCGGGCGCGCGTGGTGGGCGCGCACGACGCTGGTGACGCCCGACGGCAAGGAGACCGTGGTGTTCGGCGAACACGAAGACCGCCCCGCGCCGGAGCTCCTCAAGGCGACGAAGATCTCCGTGGCGGGGCTGAAAAAGGGCACGCCCGTGCGCGTGCTGTTCGAGGACCGCACGCTCACGGCGGAGGACGGCTGGTTCACGGACGATTTCACCGGCGTGGATTTGTACCAGCGCTACGGCGGCGAGCGGCTGGGCTACGGAAATGCGCCGGTGGCGCTGCACATTTACGAGGTTGGGAAGTAGGTGCATCGCCGCCGGACCGCGGGCGTCCCGCCCGCTCAAACCACGGGAACGACGGAAGTGGCAGAAATGTCGGTCGCATCCGGGCGCGGCCTCCGCCGGTACCGCAGGCGTCCTCGCCTGCGAGTTCGGGCGGCGTCTCGCCGCCAGTACCGATTGCTGGGGCGAGGACGCCCCGCAACTCGCAGGCGAGGACGCCTGCGGTACGCGGTCGTTCAGATTCTGCTCGCGGACTTCGCGCTGACGGCAGAAAAACCACGCACAACACATGACAAATCCACAGGACAACACGGGCGGGCGGACGGAACTGGCGACTTTGGGCGGCGGCTGTTTCTGGTGTGTCGAGGCGGTGTTCGAGCGGCTGCCCGGCGTGAAGACGGTCGTCAGCGGCTATGCAGGTGGCGCGAAGGACAACCCGACGTACGAAGAAGTTTGCACCGGCACGACGGGGCACGCCGAGGTGGTGCAGATCGAGTTTGATCCGCAGGTGATTTCGTTTGCGCGCGTGCTCGAGGTCTTCTGGATGGCGCACGATCCGACAACGCTCAACCGGCAGGGAGCCGACTCGGGCACGCAGTATCGCTCGGTGATTTTCACCCACGACGAGGCGCAGCGGGTCGCCGCGGAGCAATCCAAGGCGGCCGCCGCCGCGCACTTCCCGCAGCCGATCGTCACGGTGATCCAGCCGCTGCCGAAGTTTTTCCCCGCCGAAAAATATCACCAGGATTTCTTCCGCCTGAACCCAAACCAGTCCTATTGCCGCGCGGTGATTGGTCCGAAGGTGGAGAAGCTGTCGGCCAAGCTGGCGACACCGTGATGCAGAGAAGATTTTTTTGAACCACGGATGGACACGGATGGGGACGGGGGGCGGCGGCTCAACCAAGGCGGAGCGCGACCGGTCCCCGGTCGCAGCGGGTGGATGACAATGGAAGCGGAGGAATGTTCCGACGGCGATGCGCGTGCGGGCGCGCTGCGGGCGGGGACCGCCCGCGCTCCGAAACCGTCGCACCGCGCGAGGATTTCCCGCCGATTCAGGGCGACCACAGATAAGAATCTAAATCTGCGGTCGCCCTGAATCTGCGGGAGTTTTTTTCGGAAATAAGCGCGCCCGCACAATCTGCGGCCCCGCTCACTTCGCGGGCTTCAAGAGATCGAGCATCGCGTCGCCCATGGCCTTGCCGATGCGGTTGAACCAGATGGCGCTGCCGTAATAGTGGTAGGGGCGATCGCTGCCGGTGTGGCTCCACTCGGGATTCTTCTGCCAGTTCGGGAACATGTCTTCGGCGGCCTTGTCCACCAGCAGGTCGGCGCGGAAGGCCTTCACATTGCCTTTGTACTCCGGCACGTCGTTCATCGCCATCTGCGCCTCGCGGACGATCAGCATCCCGCCGGTCGCCGGCTTCGATCCGTTCTGGCCCAGCGCGCCGATCACAAACGGGAGCTTCGGTGCGTTAAGATCTTTCCGCACGTCATTGATGAAGTGTTTCATGTTGGAGGCATATTCGTTCTCGGCGCCGAAGATGTCGTTGAAACCCTGAAACCAGACGAAGCCCGCCACTGCGAGCGACCGGCCCTTGAGCGCCGGGAACAACGTGGCGTGGTTGTCCATCACGTCTTTCACTTCCTTCATCATGTTGCGATACGACGAGCCGTAGTCTTTTTTGATGTCGTCCATCGAGGGCAGTGGATCGTTCTTCTTGTTCTTCTCGTTGTTCTTTTTCACGCGGTCCTGCGCCTGGGCGAGCTCCTTTTCCAGCACCTCGGCCGCGGGAAAAGCCGCCGACGGCGAGCGGAAGAGTTTGTAGAGCGAATGCCCGCCCCACGCGGCTTTGATGAGGATCACCGGTTCCTCGAAGTGATTGCCCATCGCATGGCCGAACTCGAGTTCGACGCCGGTGCAACCGGGCGAACCGAAGCCGATGGTGAGCGGCCCTTTGCGTTCGAGGAATTTGATGAACACATCATCCCGCGCCGCCCAGTCGTTGTCTTTGCGCAGATGGGCGAAGAGCGCCTTGGTGGTTGTGTTCGTCGCCTGATACTCCAACAGGGTGTTGCGGGCCTTGCCCTCCATGTTCGACTGACCGGCGAGGATGAAAACTTTCACCGGCTTGTCCGCGGCCGAGAGGAATGTGGCGCTGGCGAACACGCCGAACAGGCCGGCGAACAATGGGAGTATCAGGGTGCGAAACATGGTCGTGACGGGTTTTAGTTTTTGCTTCCACCCCGGCGCGCAGCCATGCGAACAGCCAAACAGTCGGGGCGCTGTGCCGACGGTGCGGCGGCGTGCTGGCGCTGTCGAGAGATAGTTCCGGCGCGACGCCGAGGGGCGGGGACGGCCCGTCCACGCAAGGTGGATGATGGGGACAAGCTGTCCCCACCCCGAGATGCGCGCGGCGCGTGTGGGAAACTGCGGAGACGTTTGGTCTTGTCTCTGCCCCCCTCCGATCGCTTTGGTGTTCCTAGTAAAACTCCAGATAGCAGGGCCCCCGACAGAACACCGAAGAGATCGGAAAGACGCGGAGCGAAAAAACCGCAGCCGCGCCACCATTCCGCGCCCACGTCTCCCGTCCCCGTCCCATATTTTTCTGCCCCCATTTTTCTGCCGTGATCGCCTGCTCAAAAGTTAGTTTGCGGGGACGAACTGTCCCCACCCTGAGACGGGCGCGGCGCGTGACCGCCCGCAGTGGTTGCAAATTCGTTACATTCCCCATCACGCGTCACGCCGTTCTCTTGTCTCGACGCGGCCACCCTTCATCCGCTATCAAAACGCGCCGTGATCAATTCCGAATCGCAACTCGCCGCCATTCTCCCAAAGCTTTCCGAGGCCCCCTGGATCGCCATCGACACGGAGGCCGACAGCCTCCACGCCTATCCGGAGAAACTCTGCCTGATCCAGATCAGCTTCCCGGGCGAAGACATTCTCATCGATCCGCTGGCCGGTCTCGACCTGAAGCCGCTGTTCGAGATTCTTCACCGGCACGACCTGATCCTGCACGGGGCCGACTACGATCTGCGCCTGCTCCAGCGCACCTACGGCTTCAGTCCGCGCGCCGTGTTCGACACCATGCTCGCCAGCCGCGTGCTCGGTGAGCTGCGCTTTTCCCTTGGTGATCTCGTCGCGAACCATCTCGGCATCACGTTGGAAAAAGGTTCGCAAAAAGCCAACTGGGCGCGCCGTCCGCTCACCGAGCGGATGGAGGCCTACGCGAAAAACGACACCCGTCATCTCAAGCCTTTGTCCGACCTGCTGCGCGCCAAACTCGAAGCCGCCGGCCGCCTCAGTTGGCACTCCGAAATCTGCACCCGCCTCATCGCCGACGCCTCCCATCTGCCCGAGCCGGACGCCGATCTCGTGTGGCGGATCAAGGGCAGCCGCCGTCTCCGGCGCGCCGGCCTGGCCGTCCTCCGCGAGCTCTGGCACTGGCGCGAGGCCGAGGCCATCGCTGGCAACCGCCCGCCTTTTTTTGTGCTTTCCCACGACCTGCTGATCGACCTCTCCGACGCCGCCTGCCACGGGCGGCCCATCGACCCGCTGCTCCCGCGTCATCTCAACAACCGCCGCCGCGACGGCATCGAACGCGCGGTGAAACACGCGCTCGCCCTTCCCGCCGCCGAGCAGCCGCACCTGCTCAAATCCGAGCCGTACCATCCCTCCGAACGCGAGAAGAAGCGCTTCCTCGAACTGCAACAAAACCGCGACCAGGTCGCGGCCAAGCTGCAGCTCGATCCTTCGTTCGTGGCCAGCAAATCCCTCCTGCAATCGCTCGTGCGCGACGAGATCGACGGCACCGGCAACGGTCTCATGCGTTGGCAGAAGGAAATCCTCGGCCTGTGAGCGGCGGAGCGCGCCGGTCCGGTGGCGCGCGGTCTTCGTGCTGCTTCCGCGTGGCGTCGCCGGTCGCGTGCCATCAGGCGAAGGTGTTCGGATGGTGAAACTGGAAACGCAGTTCAACCGCGGATGGACCCGGAGGAACAGGGATGGGATCGGCGAATTCGCAGCGCCTGCTTTACTTGCTGAACCTCACTGCGCGGAGGCCTGAATCTTCTTCCACGCGGCGAGGGCGGCTTGGAATTCGGTGAGACCTTCGGCGGGAATCACGCCGGTGTTGCGGCGGATTTCTTCCTCGGTGCGGGCGACGAACCAATCGACGTGCTCGCGTTTGGGGCGCAGCGGGCGGCCTTCGATCTCGAACCACCACGGCGCGGTGTGGGCGAAACGGAAGCGGTCGCCGGGACGATTCTCGAAGCAGCGCACGGCGAGCCACGACGAGCCGGTGAACTCGACGTCCGCGGAGAACGCGCTGGTGAAGGAGCCGTTGGGCTGCGGTTGGTTGGCGGGCGTCAGGCGCTGGACGACTTCGCCATTGAGGAGAATCTCGAGGGTCGCGAGGCGCTGTTCGCTGTGGGTTTCGCCGGTGACGCGCAGGGTGGGCTTCGCGCCGCGCGCGGGATTCACATTCAGCGTCGGCACTTTCGCGAGCAGCATCGGACCGGTGGTGACGAAGCTGCGGCCTTCGCCGAGGCCTTTCATCCACGCGTCGTAGCTGAAGCCTTCGGGGCAGTTCACATACACGCGGCTGAAGCCGAGCGGCACGGGGTGGACGCCGTTGCCGGTGCTGGCGGTGGGGCGCAGGCGGAAGCCGCAGTTGAGCAGCGCGTACCACGTTTGGAGATTGTAGGAGACCCAGTCGCGCTCGGTTTCGCCGCCGCCACCGGCGAGTTTCATCCAGGGCGGCGCGGGCACGCCGAAGCTGCGCACCGCGTACTCGGTGCGCCAGATGTGGTTGTTCGACAGCTCGAAAAGATCGAGGCCCAGCACGGGGAGAATCACGAACGACCACGGCCAACTGTGTTTCTCCATGTCGAGCAGCGCGCCCTCGGCGCGGGCCTGGCGCGCGATCGGGCCGAGCGGCAGCGCGGTCTGCGTGAAGGGGGTTTTGTGATTGATGATGACGACTGCGCCGAGCGTGTGCGGTTTCGCGCCGACCTTGAAGATTTCGTACTCGGTGTTGCGCGGATGCCAGGCGTGCGTGGCATCGACGCTCACGGGGCGGTCGCCGAAATCGCCCTTCATGTTCTGCGGGCTTTGCGCGGGGGCGATGGTGGAGACGGTGGTCCAGTGAACCATCGGGTGCGTCACGTTCACATCTTCCGCGAGCAGGACGTTGGGCAGCTCGGCGGGCGCGCGGTGGACGTGGGTGTCGCCGCTGAACCACCCGCGGCTGCTCATGTCCACCCAGCGTCGGAGCGGGAGGCGCAGCGCGGCGGGCGCGGCGGGCGTGCCGGGTGTGGTGGGTGGCGGGGCGATGGTGAACTGGTTGGTGAGCGGGAAGTATTCTTTGCCGCGCTCGACGATGGCGGTGTAGCGCCCGGCGGGCAGTTCCGCGACGAACGGATGCGCGGACAGGGTGGTGTGCATTTCGCTCACGGTGGCGCTGCGGAATTTCTCGTAACGCACGGCGGTGCCATTGGTCGCGGCGGATTTGGCGAAGAACCATTTGCCGTCGTCGCGCTGGAGGTAGAGCCGCGCGGGCAACGGCGCGCCGGAGGTGGCGTCGAGGATTACGCCGGTGACGGAGACGAGGGCGTCAGCGGCGTCAGCGGGGAGGCGCAGGGCGAGCAATGAAATTAGGGCGATGGTGCGGGTGAGGCGGCGCGTGAACATGCGGCGAGTGTAGGGGTTGCGGCGCGGGCGGGAAGGCGGGAGTGCGGCGGGGAAAGCTCCAAGGGCAAAGCTCAAAGCTCAAGGAAAGGGCCAAGGAGCAAGCTCCAGGCGGTGCGTCGCGGCGCGGTGCGGACAGGAGCGCGGGCGGCCCGCCCGCGAGTGCGTTTGTAGGAGACGACGTGAGGAGGCTCTGACCTTTTCTGCGCGAGGAGCGGACGGAGTCTTGTGATCAGAATTGGGCAAGACGGGTGGTAATCGAGCCTGGTTTCACGACGCGACCTTCGGGGAATGGAGCGGGCCGCTTGCAGGAGGACGTTAGCGTCTCGTTACCTCGACTCCTACAACGGATGAACTCGCGGGCGGGCCGCCTGCGCTCCGGGCGCGCGGTCAGAGCGGCAGGCGGAGGTAGAGGCGGTGGAGCAGGGGCGGGAGCCAGTGGTCGAGGGCGACGACGAGGGCGCCGGCGACGAGCGGGGCGAGGTCAATGCGGCCGAGTTGGAGCGGAATGATGCGCAGCGGCTGGAGCAGGGTGCGGGCGCAGTGGCTGAGGAAAGTCCAGAAGGGATTGGCCCCGAGATAGACGTAGCTATGCACCGCGTGCAGGACGAGGAGTCCGAGCAGCAGGTATTTCCAATCGAGATAGGCGCACAGGCCGACGACGGCGGCTTGTTCCCACAGCAGCGCGGTGGTCGCCGGTTTGGGGATGATGCCGAACTTGGCGAACAATGGCTGGAGCGCGGCCCAGAGCAATGTGATGGCGAGGCCCGGCACGAGCAGTTTCAGCGGCCAGGGCAGGCGGGCGAGGAGGCCCAGATTCAGCCGGACCCAGCGGGGCCAGGTGTCGCTGTCGGGCAGTTGGCGGCAGAGGATCGAGAGGAGGAGCAGGCTGAACAGGAACGACCCGAACGCCAGGGTGAAGCTGAGCACGGAGAAGAGCAACATGCGCAGCAGGCTGTCGCCGCGCAGGGCCGGCGCGATAACCGTGAGCGGCAGGGTAGGGGACCAGCTCACGGAGGTGGCCACGGAATCGTAGAACACGGCGCGCAATCCGAGCAACGCCAGCAGCGCCAGTAGCGGACTCCAGCGCCAGCCGGACCCGCTGCCGGCGGGGCGGACGAGCGAGACGCGCGAGAGGCCGGGCGTGAGATTGCTGGTGGTCGGCGCGAAGGTCCGCCAGGCAATCCACAGCAGAATGCCGACGACGTTCAGGATGGCGTTCAGCAGGGTCATCGGGTGGGGACGGGGGCGGCGGCGGCGGGTGAAATGGGCGACCGGCTCGTTCTGCGTGGCAACCTCCCGTGCGGAAGGCGGAACGCGCGCAAACTTTTTGCAGCGTTGGTTTTCAAGTGCAGCCTCCTCGCCGTTCCGCCGGGCTGGTAGCCCGGCGGCACAGGCTGGCAGCCTGTGCCACCGATTCCAGCGGCGGTTACATCATCTTCAGCAGCGTGTCGGCCATCTCGCTGGGAGTGACGGCGATGCCGATGCCGGCGGCCTTGAACGCCTCGATCTTGGCGGCGGCGGTTCCTTTTCCCCCGCTGACGATCGCGCCGGCGTGGCCCATGCGGCGTCCGGGCGGTGCGGTGGCGCCAGCGATGAATCCGGCGACGGGCTTGGTGCCGAACTGGCGAATCCAGTCGGCGGCTTCTTCTTCGCCGCTGCCGCCGATTTCACCGATCATAATGATGCCGTGGGTCTCGGGGTCGTTCATGAAGAGCTTGATGACGTCGAGGTGCGAGGTGCCGTTGACGGGGTCGCCGCCGATGCCGACGCAGGTGCTCTGACCGACGCCGCGCGAGGTGAGTTGCCACACGGCTTCGTAGGTGAGCGTGCCCGAGCGCGAGACGACGCCGATGTTGCCGGCCTTGTGAATGTAGCCGGGCGCGATGCCGATGCGGCAGCCGCCGTGCGAATCCTTGCCGGTGCCGGGCGTGACGACGCCGGGGCAGTTGGGGCCGACGAGGCGCGTCTTGCTTCCGGCCATCGCGTGCTTGGCGCGGCTCATGTCGCGCACGGGGATGCCCTCGGTGATGGCTACGACGAGCGCGAGACCCGCGTCCACGCCTTCGAGAATGGCGG
>BJHT01000208.1 GCA_014193395.1 Verrucomicrobiota bacterium | reverse complement strand
CCCGGCGCACTTGATCCCGACGTTGGCGATCAAAGCCTTTAGCGCCAGAAACATCGAGAGACCGGAGATGGAGGGGACGCTGCACCCGGCGATCATGGTGGCTAGCAGATTTGGCTCCCGCCCAACACCGCAGTGACACCCTTTCGCATAAGCACAGCCAGCGAAACCATCAGCTTCGAGTGCCCGCCCCAACTTCGTGAACGCCTGCTGACTTCGGACTACGACCGCCGCGAATTCATCCTCCAAGCCATCGTGGAGAAACTCGACCGCGACTGGCGCGCCGGGTGGAAGCCCACGACGATACCCGGACTGCGACTCGCGGAACTGAGCGAAGCGGGCAAGGCCGAGCGCAGCCCCTTGTTGAGCGAAGAGGAATTTGAACGTGCATTGAGCCAGCGCCGTGATGGTCGCTGAATCGCCTTCCCACACCTCCCGTCAGGCTTGTCCATGTTGCACTGGCAAACTCCCCTCGCGCTGCGCCGCCGCAGTTTCATCGGCCTCGGACTGATGGGCGGTCTCTCGGCGCTCGCCGGTTTTCCTGCGCTCGCCTCGACCAACACCACCAAGCGCGGCGGGCACTTTGGCCGCGCCAAGAATGTCCTCGTCCTCCTCGAGCAAGGCGGCCTCTCGCACATGGACACTTGGGACCCCAAGCCCGAGGTCGTCGCCGAACATCGCAGTCCCTACAAGCCCATCGCGACCAATGTTCCCGGCATCCAGTTCACTGAGCTCCTGAAGAAAACCGCGCGCCACGCGGACAAGCTCGCCGTCGTGCGCTCGATGCACCACAAGACGAACGTCGCCAACGGCCATCCCCAAGGCACGCAATACGCCCTCTCCGGCGAAATGCCCGGCGGCCCCCTCGAGATGCCCGACATCGGCAGCGTCGTCGCGCACACGCTCGGCAGCCCGTGTCGTTATCTGCCGCCCTACATCATGGTGCCCGGCAATCATGAGCAGGCCGCGATGACCCGCACCGGCTTCCTCCCCGCCGGACTCGCGCCCTTCAAGACCACCGGCCGCGACCTCTCCGACCCCGCATGGCGCGTGCCGAATCTAAGCCTGCTCGCGGGCATCGACGAACGCCGGTTCCGCGACCGCCGCGATTTGTTGAGCAACCTGAACATCGGCCTCCCGCCCGCCGGCACCGGCGTCAAGGCGATGGCCTCCTTCACCGCGCAGGCCGAGAATCTCCTGACGAATCCCAAGACCCGCGACGCCTTCGATCTCCAGCGCGAAACCGACGCCATCAAAGACCTCTACGGCCGCGGCCATCGCGGCCAGTGCTATCTCCTCGGCCGGAAACTCATCGAATCCGGCGTGCGCTTCGTGACCGTTGATGTTCGCGAGCCGCTGACCGACAAGACACCCGGCGGTTTCAACATGAACTGGGATCACCACGATCTCATCTACACCAACGGCTCGTGCGGCACCGTGCGCGACAAGGCCGGTGGCGAAGGCCGCTACGGCATCGGCACCTGGCCGATGATGGGATCCACCGACCACGCGCTCGCCGGCTTGCTCGAGGACATGCACCAGCGCGGGCTGTTGAAAGAAACGCTCGTCTGCTTCGTGACCGAGTTCGGTCGCACGCCGCACCTGAACAAGTTTGCCGGCCGCGACCATTGGGTGAACGCCTACTCCATCGCCTTCGCCGGCGCGGGCATTCCCGGCGGACAAGTCATCGGCGCGAGCGACAAAGAAGGCGGCTACGTCGTGGACCGCCCGCTCACACCCGAGGATTACGCTGCGACCATTTACGAATTCCTCGGCCTCGACCGCGAGAAGCCGATCTATACTCCCGAAGATCGCCCCGTCTTCCTCGCGAAGACGGGCGAGGTCATCAAGGAGCTGATCTAGCCGTGTCGTTTCGCACCTCGTGGTTGATGAAGCGACTACTCTCCCCCTCTTGTAGGAGTCGAGGTAACGAGACTCTAACTGTCCACGTAGCCGCCGGCCTGAGGAGGCGGACGATGTCACCAAACGACCGATCCGCCTCCTCACGTCGGCGGCTACCGCTCGTCGTGGCGGCACTCGTATTCCTGCTGCTCTTCGTCGCATCGCACGCTGCTGAGAAGGAAAAAAGTGAGCCCGCGCAGAAGTCCGCGTCCCTCGAACCCATCCTCATCGGCCAGCCCCTGCGCCTCGAAATCCACCCCGCCGCCGTCACCCTCGACAGCCCCCAGCGCCGTGCGCAGGTCGTCGTCACCGGCATTTACGCCGACGGCACGGTGCAAGACCTCACGCGCGCCGCCACCTTCACGCTCGGCGATTCCAAGATCGCCACCGCCACCACCGGCTTCCTCACGCCCCTGCGCGAAGGCAAAACCGAACTGCTCGTAAAAGCCGGCGGACGCGAAACAAAAATCCCCGTCACCGTCACTCACCAATCCGCCCCCGAAGCCGTCTCGTTCAAATACGGCGCGCTCGCGGCCCTGAGCAAACAAGGCTGCAACTCCGGCGGCTGCCACGGCGCGCCCAGCGGCAAGGGCGGCTTCGCCCTCTCGCTCGGCGCGTTCGATCCCGAGGTGGACAAGATCGCACTCGTTCGCGACCTCTTCGGCCGCCGCGTCAATCCGGTCGAACCCGCCGCCAGCCTCCTCCTCCGCAAACCCCTCACCGAAGTCGCGCACCGCGGCGGCCTGCGCCTGCGCACGAACGACACCGCCCATGCGCTGCTCGTCGATTGGATCCGCCAGGGATGCGCGTTCGATCGCGACGACGCGCCGCACTGCACCGCCATCACCGTGCATCCGCCCACGGGCCGCGTGCTCCAATGGCCCGCGCACACGCAGCAATTGCAGGTCACCGCGAAATTCTCCGACGGCTCGGCGCGCGACATCACCCGCCTCGCGATCTACGCCAGTTCCGATGAAGCCCTCGCCAGCGTCACGCCCGAAGGACTCCTCATCGGCACCGGCGCGCGCGGACAGATGGCCGTGAGCGTGCGCTTCCTCGAACACGTCGAGGCCTGCTACTTCACGCTCGTGCGCGACGTGCCGGACTTCCGCTGGGCCGCGCCTGCCGAGCGGAATTTCATCGACCGCCTCGTCAACGCGAAGCTCCGCCAGTTGCAATTCCTCCCCGCCGAGACCTGCACCGACGACGAGTTCCTCCGCCGCGCGCACCTCGACGTCATCGGTATTTTGCCGCCCCCCGACGACACCCGGAAATTCCTCGCCGACCCCGCGCCGGACAAGCGCGCCAAGCTTATCGACGCCCTCCTCGACCGTCCCGAATACGCGCGCTTCTGGGCGCTGAAATGGGGCGACCTCCTCCGCCTCAGCGCGCAGCAGATCACCGGCGGCGGCGTGAACAAATACCATCGCTGGCTCGTGCGCTCGTTCGCGGAAAACCAGCCCTACGACCAGTTCGTGCGCGAACTCCTCACCGCGCAGGGCAGCACCTTCGAGCATCCCGCGGCGAATTTTTTCCGCACCGTCGCCACCACGACCGACACGCTCGAAACCACCGCGCAGCTTTTCCTCGGCGCGCGCCTGCAATGCGCCAAGTGCCACAACCATCCCTACGAACGCTGGACCCAGGACAACTACTACGGCATGGGCGCGATCTTCGAGCGCGTGAAACGCCAGCCCGCCGGCCGCGCCGGCGAACAGATCATCTACACCGCGCGCCGCGGCGAGATCACCCAGCCCCGCACCGGCAAGGAAATGAAACCGTGGGCGCCCGGCGCGGGCGAACTCACCGCCGCGCCCGACGCCGACCGCCGCGAAATTTTCGCCGCCTGGCTCACGCGCCCCGACAATCCCTACTTCGCGCGCGTCGAGGCCAACCGCCTCTGGTCGCACGTCATGGGCCTCGGCATCGTCGAGCCGATCGACGACTTCCGCGACTCGAACCCGCCGTCGAACGTCGAGCTGCTCGACGCGCTCGCGAAAGATTTCGCCGCCCACGGCTTCGACCGGAAGCACCTCCTCCGCACCATCCTCAACAGCCGCACCTACCAGGCGAGTTCCCGCGCCAACGCGTTCAACGAAGACGACACGCGCTACTTCTCCCGCGCCCGGCAGCGCCTGCTCACCGCCGAGCAATTGCTCGACGCCGTGTGCCACGTCACCGGCATGCCCGAGCGCTTCGGCAATCTCCCCGCCGGCACGCTCGCCACGCAGCTCCCCGCGCCCGAGCCGGGCAACGCCTTCCTCGGCGTCTTCGGCCAGCCCCCGCGCACCACCGCCTGCGCGTGCGAACGCCCCAGCGCCCCGCAGCTCGCCCAAGCCCTCCAGCTCTTCAACGGCCCGCTCATCCACGGCAAACTCCAGGCCAAAGACAACCGCCTCCGCCGCGCCCTAACTGCTGGAAAAACCGACGCCGAAATCATCACCGAACTCTACCTCGCCTCCCTCTGCCGTCCGCCCCAGCCAGCCGAGCTCGCCACCGCCACAAGACACGTCACCACCCAAACCGACCGCGAACGCGCCCTCGAAGACCTCGCCTGGTCCCTGCTTAACGTGAACGAATTTTTGTTCCAGCACTGAGGCGTGGATCCCTGCGGGTGCGTTGGTGTGGAGGGATCATTTCCCGAGTCACAGAGTAAAGACTCCGATGCTCTTCCAAGCTCAATAGGAAGACTTTCGCAGGCCAGCCGCAGCCGCATCACCAGACTGAATTGCGGCGGATACACCGAGGTTTTCCCCGCCTGCTGGGGCCGGTCACGAATTACACTGCCGCACCCGTGCGCCCACACCGTGGCGAGTGCGAATGCCCGAGCGCAAATTTCGAAGTCCTGTCAGTTCGCCATTCGAAATTCGTCATTCGACATTCCACTTACACCCACTCGGCGCAAAGCAGCTCCGCCTGCGCCAGCACCGTCTTTACGGCTTCTTCCTGCAAATCGGGCGGGTAGCCGTGTTTGTTCAGGATGCGTTTCACCATGACCTTGATTTTGGCGCGGGCGCTTTCGCGGAGGGTCCAGTCGATGGTCACGCTCTTCTTCACTTGGGTGATGAGTTCGGCGGCGATGATTTTCAACTTTACGTCGCCCATCGCGGTTTTCGCGGAATCGTTCGCGGCGAGGGCGTCGTAGAAGGCCTTCTCGTCATCGGTCAGGCCCATCTCTTTGCCCGCCTTGGTGGCGGAGTCGAGGTCCTTGGCAAGCTTGATGAGTTCCTCGATGACTTCCTGCGTGGCAATGGCGCGGTTGTGGTAGGCGTTGAGGGTTTTCTTGAGCTTCTCGCTGAAGACCTGGCTCTGGACGAGGTTTCGCTTGGAGCGGACTTTGAGTTCGTCCTTGAGCAGCTTCTCCAGCAGTTCGGCGGCTACGTTCTTGTGCTTGAGGCCGCGCACTTCGGCGAGGAACTGATCGCTCAGGATGCTGATGTCCGGCTTGGGCAACCCGGCGGCGGTGAAGACGTCGATCACCTGGCCTTCGGTGGTGATGGCCCTGCTCACGAGCTGGCGGATGGCGGCGTCGATCTACTCGGGAGTCTTGCGGTTGGTGCTGCTTTGCTTGTTCAGCGCGGCTTGCAGCGCTTGGAAGAAACTCACGTCATCGCGGATCTCCGTGGCTTCGTCGCTCGCGGCGCAAAGGGCGAACGCTCGGGAAAGTTCCGTCACCACCTGCACCCAGCGCTTCTTGCCGTCGTCCTGCTGGAGAATGTGCTCCTGTCCGGCGGGGATGAGCGCGAGGCGTTCGGCGGGTTTGCCGGTGGTCCACTTGTCCCAATTGAACCCGTGCATCAGGTCGCAGGCGATGCCGTGTTTCTCCAGCATCACGGCGATGGCTTGGGCGGTGTCGAAGGTCGGATCGCCCTGGCCGCCGCTCTCGGTGTAGATGACGAGCGCCTTCTTGAGCTGATCGGCGAGGCCGAGATAATCCACCACCAGCCCGCCTGGCTTGTCGCGGAAGACGCGATTCACGCGGGCGATGGCCTGCATGAGGCCGTGCCCTTGCATCGGCTTGTCGGCATACATCGTGTGCAGGCAGGGCGCGTCGAAGCCGGTCAGCCACATGTCGCGCACGATCACGATGCGGAACGGGTCTTTGCTGTCCTTGAAGCGGTTAGCCAGTTTGCGCCGCGCATCCTTGCTGCGGATGTGCGGCTGCCAGTCCGGGCCGTCATCAGCGCTGCCGGTCATCACCACTTTCACCACGCAGGCTTTGCCCTTCTCGGATTCCGCGTCGTCGTCCGTGGCGCTGGCCCAATCAGGACGCAGCGCGATGATCGCGTTGTAGAGATCCACGCAGATACGGCGGCTCATGCAGACAATCATCGCCTTGCCATCCATCGCCTCCATGCGCTTCTCGAAATGCGCCACCAAGTCGGCGGCCACGAGCGCGATGCGTTTCGGATCGCCCACCAGCGCCTCCAGCGCGGCCCACTTGGTCTTGAGCTTTTCCTTCTTCGTCAGTTCCTCGCCTTCGGTGATTTCCTCGAACTCCGCGTCGAGCTTCGGCAGCGCGGCGGCGTTCAGCGACAACTTCGAGATGCGGCTCTCGTAATAGATTGGCACGGTCGCGCCATCAGCCACAGCGCGCTGGATGTCATAGATGGATATGTAGTCGCCGAAGATCGCCCGCGTGTTGGCATCCGTCTTCTCGATGGGTGTGCCGGTGAAGCCGATGAAAGATGCGTTCGGGAGTGCGTCGCGCAGGTTGCGCGCGAGTCCATCGATCAGGTCGTATTGGCTGCGGTGCGCTTCGTCCGCGATGACGACGATGTTCCGTCGCTCGCTCAGTGTGGGCATTCGCTCACCGCCGTCCGGCATGAATTTGTGAATGGTGGTGAACACCACGCCGCCGCTGGCCCGGTTCAGCAGTTCGCGCAAATGCTCGCGCCCGCCGGCCTGCACGGGCGTCTGGCCGAGGATGTCCGCGCAACGTTGGAACTGGCCGAAAAGCTGGTCATCCAAATCATTGCGGTCGGTCAACACCACCAGCGTCGGATTCTGCATCGCCGGATGCCGCACCACGCGCGCGGCGAAGAAGAGCATGGAGAAACTCTTCCCGCTGCCCTGCGTGTGCCAGACCACGCCCGCGCGACGGTCGCCCGACTTACCGCCGCGTTGACGCCCGGCCCAGTAAGTGCCCGCGTTCTCGCGCACCACGCTGCCAATCTCGCTCATCCCGCTGGCGCGCACCGTTTCCTCCACCGCCGCATTCACCGCGTGGAACTGATGGTAGCCCGCGATGATCTTGTGAATGGCTCCCGTGTCCGGGTTCTCCTCGAAAACAATAAAGTGCTGGAGCAGGTCGAGGAACCGCCGCCGCTCGAACACCCCGCGCACCAGCACCTCCAGCTCCAGCGCCGTCTTCGGTGCCTCGCCCTCGCCGTCAATCGTGCGCCAGACTTTGAACCACTCCAGGTTCGCCGTCACGGAACCCATGCGCGCCTGCAAGCCATCGGATACCACCAGCGCCGCGTTGTAATGCAGCAGCGTGGGAATTTCTGCCTTGTAGGTTTGAAGTTGCCGGTAAGCAGCCCAAATGTCCGCATCCTCATCCGCCGCGTTCTTCAGCTCGATCAGGCACAATGGCAGTCCGTTGACGAAGACCACGATGTCCGGACGCCGGTTGTGCTGCCCCTCGATCACCGTGAACTGGTTCACGACGAACCAATCGTTCGCCAGCACATCATCAAAATCCACCAGTCGCACATGATCGCCCGCGATGCTGCCATCGGGCCGCGGATACTCCACCGGCACGCCGTCGCGCAGCATCCGGTGAAAGGCTCGGTTCGTCTGCGTGAGCGAAGTCGTCCCCACCCGCAGCACCTTGCGCAATGCCTCCTCCCGCGCCTCCTCGGGAATCGCCGGGTTCAGCCGCCGGATCGCCTCACGCAAGCGCCCCACCAGCACAACCTCGCTGTATGACTCCCTGATACGTCTTCCGGAGTTATTCACCAGCGAGGGAAGCCGGCCCCCAAGCCGGCTCCGCCCGAGCTGGTGAATAACTCCGCCGCCGGACATATTCCCGGCGGTGAACAACTGGCCCCGCCGGAGCCACGGCTCCGACTCCCGCACCCCGCGAGGGTTAAGGAGAGATCGCCGACTCCGGCGGCGGCCCCTGGGCCAAGCGCTAAGAGAACATCGCCCCGTGAGGGCTCTTGTATCAGGTCGCGCCCGTCCCAGCGGCCCGGCTCGTTGCGCGCCGCCCGCACTATGAATACTAACTGGACCACCCATCCCCACTTCGCGGCCCTCGACTGGGCCAGCGACCACCACGATGTCGTCGTCGTGGACCACACCGGCGCCCGTGCCGCCGAGTTCCGGTTCGCCCACACCGCTGCCGGCTGGGCCGAATTCACTGAGCAAATGCAACCCTTCACCGGCGCGCCGCTGGCCCTGGAAACCTCCAGCGGTCCCGCCGTCGATCAACTCCTCCAGCACGGCTGGACGCTCTACCCGGTCAATCCCAAGGCCGCCGAACGCTACCGCGAACGCAAGGCCCCCAGCGGCACCAAGTTCGACCGCCACGACGCCTGGAGCCTGGCCGACGCCCTGCGCACCGACGGTCACGGCTGGCGCGTGCTCCACCCGCAGGACGAGGCCACCGCCCGCCTGCGCGCCCTCTGCCGCGACGAGATCAGCCTCATCGAACAGCGCACCGCCCTGGTCAACCAGCTGCTGGCGGCCCTCGCCGAATACTATCCCGCCGCACTGGCGGCCTTCAACGACTGGACCAAACCCTTCGCGTGGGCCTTGGTGCAGCAGTTCCCCACGCCGCGGGCGTTGCAGGACGCCGGCAAACGGAAGTGGGAAAAGTTCCTCCACACCCACCGCCTGTGGCGCACGGACACGGCCCCGGAACGGCTGGAACTCTTCGCCCACGCCAACGCCCTGCCCGCCAGCCCCGCCGTGGTGACCGCCAAGAGCCTGCTGGCCCAGAGCCTGGTCAAAGTCCTGTACACCCTCGAAGCCCAGCTCGACGACTACCGCGACCGCATCGTGGCCGCCTTCACGGCCCACCCCGACCACGACGTGTTCGGCTCCCTGCCCGGGGCGGCCGAAAAGCTGGCCCCGCGCCTCTTGGGCGAACTGGGCGCGGTGCGCGCAGTCTATCCCGACGCCGACGCGCTGTGCTGCCAGGCCGGCGTCAGCCCGGTGAGCTTCCAGAGCGGCAAGCTCGATAAAGCCCGCATCCGCTGGGCGTGCGACACGGTTCTGCGCCACACCGTGCATCTGTGGGCCGATGGCAGCCGCAAAAAAAGCCCGTGGGCGGCCGCGTATTACCAACAGAAACGGGCCGCAGGTCACGACCACGCCAGCGCCCTGCGCTGTCTGGGAAAGCGGTGGTTGAAGATCCTCTGGCGGCTGTGGACCGACCACACCACCTACGACGAAGCCCGGCATCAACAAAACCAAAAGCAGCACGGCTCCTGGGTGCCAGCCCTGGTGGCCGCCGCCGCCAAAACCGCACCCGCCACGCCGTGAATAACTCCCATGAAAAAGCACTTTCCAGCACAGAGAACATCTCTCCCCCTGGGAGAGGGCCGGGGTGAGGGTGCGCAGCTCGCTCATGGCTTGTCCCCTTTCTCCGGCAGCTTCTTGATCGCCCGGTCGAAGTCCGACTCAAACAGCCGGTCCTGAATCACGCGGTATTTCTCAAACTCGCTTTCCGCAAACGCCTTCGCCACCTCCGCGCTCACCTTGCCGGGGTGGTCGAGCAAATCGCGCTCGTTGAACTGGAGGAAGGCGTTCAGCTTCGCCGCCCAGTCGTGCATCGTCATCGGGATGCCCCGTTCGGCCTGATCCTCGGCGTAGTCCAGATACATCGTCACGATGCGGTCGAGCGCCTTGAGTTCCTTTTCCTTCAGGTAGTTTTTCGCGATGGAAACATCCGGTTTCAGAATTTTCCCGTGCGGCGCATTGCGCCAGGTGGTCAGGCCCATGCGCTCCTTGCGGCTGTCCGCCCGCTCGTGGATCAGCTCCGCCGCCGTATGCCCGTGGATGGCGAAGTGCAGCTTGTTCTGCACCGTGGCAAAAAAGGTCTGCGTCGTCTCCGCTTTCACATCGTAGTCCATCGCCGTCGCGTAGATGTCCGTGATCTTCTGGTAAAAGCGGCGCTCGCTGGCCCGGATCTCCCGGATCTCCGCCAGCAGGTTGTCGTAATACTCCTTGCTCAGAAACGCGCCATTTTTGAGCCGCTCCTTGTCCAGCACATAGCCCCGGATGGCAAAGTCCCGCAGCACCCCCGTGGCCCACTGGCGGAATTGGGTCGCACGTCCCGAGTTCACCCGGAAACCCACGGCGATGATGGCGTCCAGATTGTAAAACCGCGTCGTGTAATCCTTCCCGTCCTCCGCAGCATGTCGGAAATCCCGACACACTGCCTTTTCGTCCAGTTCCCCGCTCTCGAAGATGTTCTTCAGGTGCTCCGTGATGGTGCTGCGCCCCTTGTCAAAGAGCACGCTGATGAGCTTCTGCGTCAGCCAGACCGTCTCCTCCGCCACGCGGACCTCGATGCCCTCGTCGCCCGCCTGCCGGGTGAAAATAAGGAACTCCGCCGTGCTGTTGCGGATGCGCAGGGGCTTGTCTTTGCTCATGGGTTTTGCCTCCTTCCGATTTGAACTGTTGCAGAGTTTGCAAGGGCTTCTTCGACAGTTTTTGTGGGTCAATAGCATGGGATAGATAGCTTGCCAGCCACAAAGTATAGCATCGCGATCATATGCTCGGTCGAACGATAGCCTCGGGCCTTGCGCTTGGTAGCCGAGAACAAGCTGTTGAGACCTTCCAGATAGGCAGTCGTCAGGCCGGCCTTCCAGTGTCCCAGAATGCCCTCCAGATGCTCCCGCACCATCCGGGCTCGCTTCCGCATCGGTTCCAGCAATTGGCCCGGCGCCACCGCTTGCTCCACCCAGTCGCACCAGGTCTGAAACCTCTCCCGCGCCAGCTTGGCACTGCCCACCAAGTAGATGTCTTGAAACACCAACCGCATTTGGTAGGCCAAGCCCGTGGTCAGATTCTCTTTGGCCAACTCCTCCCAGCGGGTTCCTTCCTTGGCCGTCCAGTTCTCCGGGTTCTTCCGAAACAGCCACCGCGCCTTCTCCAACAGTTTCCCCCGCTCCGGTTGCGTTCGCTCGGCCCGCCGCACCTCATCCACCGCCTCGACCACCTGGCCCACGACGTGAAACTTGTCGAACGACACCGTCGCGTTGCCGAAATGCTCGGCCACCCCTTTGCGGTAGGCCGGACTCATGTCGATGGCCGCCTGCGTCACCGCTTTGGGATGCCCGTTGTGCGCCAACAGGGCCGTGGCAAAGGCTTCCCAAGTGGTCGCATCTTTGCCCGCGGTGGCGAACAGCACCCGTTTGGCCAGCAGATCCACAAACACCGTCAGATAATGGTGCCCCTTCTTGCAGTTCATCTCATCGGCCCCGCCCCAGACGACCTCTTCCATGCTCAACTGCGCGTGGGCCGCCTGGATGTGGGCGAAGAGCATGCGCCAGAGTCGCTGGTCCGTTTCCCCCAGAATCTCGCCGGCCTTGCTCACTGGCATTTCGCGGGCCAGCAGCAGGGCAAAGCCCTCAAACTCCTGGGTGAAGTGCTTGCTGCGACCTTCCCACGGCGGCTTGACTTGGAAGACCGCCTGACACTCCCGGCAGCGGCCGCGGGGCAGCGCGCAGACGATCGCCGATTCGAGTTGGCAGACATTGAGGTGCCGCCACTGGCGCTCCGGCACATGATCGTAGCCCGCCACCGACTGGGCGTTGCATTTGGGGCAGTGCGCGGCGGGCCAGAGCCGGGGAGTTTCCCGCACGCGGATGAAGACTTTGCGCTGGTTTTCATCGTAGTCCGTGGCGAACACTTCCCACGCGTCGCCGAGAATCAAAATCTGTTGGAACACTTTTTCTGGAATCATGCCGCCCACCATGGCAACTCACCGCAGCTATGGCTACCCACAACAACTGTCGGCGAACCAACTTTTCAAACCAGTTCTAAGAAATGGCCTTTGGAGTTCGCGTCCTTCCCAACACGCAGGATGTCCTGCCAAAGCTGAACGCAATGCTTGTCCTTCCAGCTATAGTCGCGCTGGAACACTGGCACGAGGAACTGCTTTGGACCGTCGAGCAGCCGAAGGAAGGGATAATCTTTTGCGGTCATCGTGAGTTGTGTTGAGTCAGTTGGGGTTTGGAATCTGAACCTGCCCCAACAGCAGACGCGGCAGCACTAGCTCGCGCGTCCGGTTGCGGCTTTTTGGATTCGGCGGAAGCTCGGCACGGCGGGAGCGGCGAAGCGCACGGAGATAAGACCAAGGACAGGCACGGAATACTCTTGCGATTTGAGGCCGCAGTTGGCGCGGAACATCTCGGTGTCGAATGCCGAACACCTCACGCCGCCTCTCTCCCCATCCGATGCGGAGCGGGAGAAGACGAGCGCGGCGTTGTCGGTGTCTTTTCCAGTGGGGGCGATCCCGAGCATGAACTCAATGAGTGAGCTGGCGCGTCTTGCCGGTCACCCGTGGTAATCGTCGCGGCCCATTAGCACCTTGCTCAGTTGCGATTCGGTCACGCGGTGCCATTTCAGTTTGCGCAGCCAGAGATTGGTTTTCGCCACGTC
>BJHT01000207.1 GCA_014193395.1 Verrucomicrobiota bacterium | reverse complement strand
ATTACCATCCCTGTCCTGAACCCGAATGTTTCGGTGGACTTCCAGGTGATCTTCACCGCTCCGGCCGACGCCTGCTCGGTGAGCGCCACCGTGACCGCGTCCGGCAGTGACAACTGCACGGGCGCAGTGGTGACGAGAACCGCCGCGGCCACCTGCACGCTGCTGTCCACGCCGCGGATCGTGGTCACCCAGGAATGCCCGGTTAATCCGGTGGTTCCCGGCGCGCTGCTGACTTACAGCGGCACCGTGCAAAACACGGGTAACATCACGCTCACCAACGTGGGGGTGATCAATAATCTGAGCGGCCCGACGCCGGTCTTCACGATCGCCACGCTGTCGCCGGGTGCGGTGGTCAGTTACACCGGGAGTTATCTCGCCCCGACCAACTGTTCCACCACCAGCATCGTGACCGCCACCGGCCGGAGTGTCTGTGGCGTGCTGGTCACCAGCACCGCCAGCGCAACCTGTCCCATCCTGACCCTGCCGGCCATCACCGTGACACAGACCTGTCCGACCACCCTCGTTCCGCCGGGTAGTGTCCTCACCTATACCGGCACCGTTCGTAACTCGGGTAACTTCACCCTGACCAATATCGTGGTCGTGAGTGACCGGCCCGGAGCGAATACGCGAGTCTTTACGCTGGCCTCCCTGGCACCCGGTGCCTCGGCCAACTTCACCGGCAGCTATACGACTCACGAAGACTGCTGTGTGGACTCCAGCACCCTCAAGGCCAGCGGCCAGGGCTGCGCCGGAGTCACTGTCACGGACACCGCCACGCGCACCTGCACGCTCCTGACTCAACCCCGGCTGGTGGTCACCAAAGTCTGTGCGCCCGGAATCCTGCGGCCGGGCGATCTGCTGACCTACAGCGGCTCCGTCAGCAACGCCGGCACGATCACGCTTCTCGATGTGACTGTGGTGAACAGTCAGACCCCCGGTGTCCCGGTGCTAGGTCCGGTGACGCTGGCCCCCGGCCAATGGGTCACCTATTCCGCCTCCTATCTGGTGCCGGAAGACTTCTGCGGCACCGACACGGTCACGGCGAGCGGTCTGAATGTCTGCACGCTGCTGCCGGTGGTCAATAGTGTGACCACCACCTGTCCGGTCATCTCCTCGCCGCCGCGCATCGCCATTACCAAAGACTGTCCGCTCTCGCCCACTCCTCCGGGCGGGGTGTACGCCTACACGGGAACAGTGAGCAACCCCGGGCAAGTCACCTTGGTGAATGTCTTCGTGGTGGATAACTACCCGACCAACAACACCCCGGTCCTCGGTCCCATTACGTTGGCTCCGGGCGCGTCCGCGAACTTTGTAGGCCGTGCGATTGCGCCGACAGAGTGCTGCGAGATCATTGACACGGCCACGGCGCGCGGTCAGAGCCGCTGCACCGCCAGCAATGCGACCGCCACCGTTACGACCGTGTGTCCGTTGCTCATCTCGCCGGCCATCGCCTTGGTGCAGAACTGCCCCGCGAGTCCGATCCCGATGGGCAGCGTCTATCAGTTCAGCGGCTATGTCACCAACACGGGCGACGTTGTGCTCACCAATGTCTTTGTCTATGGCCCGCAGGGAGCGGGCAGCCCGCTTCTCGGACCCATCGAATTGGCACCGGGTGAATCGGAGTTCTACTTCGGTTCCTACACGGTTCCGTTCGACACCTGTTCCGTCTCTGTCACTGCTCGCGGCCAGAATGTCTGCCGTGGCAACGTGGCCGTCACCTCGGTCAGTTGCCCGGTGGCGACGACGCCAGGCCTGAGCATCACCGAGAGTTGCCCGCCGGGGCCGGTGACTGCGGGTAGCACGGTGCGGTTCAGCGGATCGGTCGTCAACACGGGTAACATCACCCTGGTGAATGTCCTGGTGTTCAGTGCGCAGCCGGCCAACGCCCTGGTGCTGGGCCCGATCAGTCTCGCGCCGGGCGCTTCCGCCCCGTTCGGGGGGAGTTACGTCGCCCTCAGCGGCTCCAATCCCACCACCAATCCGGCCAATGGGGTGGTCAGTTTCACGACCACCAACACCGTCCGGGCGAGTGCCTTGGATACTTGTCTCTCCCGCGTCGTGGTGGCGGCCGCCAACTGTCTCGGCCGGGTGGCCTCGGCCCCGGTGGTCCGCGCCCCGACCATGGCCAATGGCTCGGCCAGCCTCGCCTTTCCCACCGAGGCCGGAAAATCATACGTGGTGCAGTATAAGAATGCACTGAGTGATCCGACCTGGATTGACTTGGAAACAGTCGTAGGAACGGGCGGCAGTCTGCCCGTCACGGATACGACCGCCGGCCACCAACCCGCCCGGTTCTACCGGATCATCGGTACGCCGGAGTAAAACTGGCTTGGCGAGCCGCATCCCAGCCGAAGGCGAGTTGCTTCGGCTGGGTTTTGCAACCGGAAACCACTCACTAACCACTAAATCAACGGAATACTTATGCCGAGCAACCCCACCTGGCGGACCACTATGTCAGATTTAAGGCTGGCGGTCTTGGACTTGGCGGTGCGGACAGCGATCCCGTCCATCCCTTGTTTGGATCAACGGATGGCTGATCAGGTAGATGGGCCGGTTGGGCTTCCGTATCTTGGGGCGGAAGATCATACCGGCAAAGGCAGATCAGATGCAACCGCAGTGGTGGCGGAATCCCGGACGGAAGAACCGGTCGATGGCAATGGCTTCAGTGCTTAATTTTTGGAGGCCACACCTCGTCCGCAGGGGCAGGGAGACTGAGTTCGGCGGGGGACGGTTTCCGGATGGTAAGTTGCCCGGCAGCCGGGCGGGTCGCTCAGGGGAGGGACCCAAGATGTTTTGCCCTTACGGGGGCGGCTGGCCGGTCGTTCCAACGGCTACCAGCAAGACGAATTCTTTGGTGGAGCCGGTGCGCAGTTTTCTGTGTCACCACGTTAGGCTCCACCGAGGGACAGTTCGGCGACCTAGCGCGTGTCACGTCAATCTGTGCGCAGTGACACTCACCGTTAGTTACCGAAGCGAACCCTGCGGCCGCCGAACAGCGGCCGCAGGGATATTCCAGAACGATAGATTGATCGGTTCCGCGCCCTCCCTACCGCCACGAAAACACCAGCCGGGACTGAGGACTGGGAATCATTCTTCCCGCCGACCGGTTGCGGCACCCATGGGGGAAACACCCCATGGAACAGGCGGGAGATACTTCCTAGAGTCGGACCGTGAGAATTCACCCAGCTTTCCAAAAATCGCAACTCAGACAGCAAATTCCCACCGGTGCCCAACGCGCGCCGGCCTCCCATTAAAGGTATCATGAACGCACTACTCCATCTCTCCTATTCCCGTGTCCCCGCTTATCCGTCCAGGGCTTCATCCCGAGAGGATCAGTCGTCATCGGGCGCCCGACCGGGTTTAGCCTCGCACCACCTGCTGACTACGATCGCGATCCTGATTTACCTGCTCCTGGGAACCGTGGCAGTGCGCGCCGACCGTGTGCCGCTGAACTGCAGCGGGAGCGGTCTCGGGATCACACTCTTTACCAGCGCGCCGGACGTTCACATCGGGGACCGGATTTTCTACAGCATCAATGTCTTCAACGGGATTGCCGGCACCGGGCGCATCTCCTGCGATGCCACGAGCATCAAGGCGTTCATCGTCACTCCGGACGGGTTGACCAATTTCGTAACCCTGCGACGCACCACCCTGCATAATGCCGAGTCGGATTTCTATCCGGATGTAGTGGGCTATACCGTCCGCGCCCAGGACATCCGCGCGGATGGCACGGTGCGGGCCACGGCCAGTGACGACGGCGACATTCATCAAAACGACACGGACAGCCGGGGCGGCGGCGATCAGGGCGTGAACACGGAGGTCAACCTGCCCTGTGTCAAGATCACCGCGCTGTGTGTCGCGGGCGTGGGCGAAAATGGCCGCATCACTTTCACCGGCACGGTCACCAACTGCGGCAACAACACGCTGGTGGGGGTGACCGTGACCAATTTCCATGACGCGGGTAACTTCACCGTGCTCTTCCCGGTCAATCTCGCCCGGGGCGAGGCGGCCAATTTCAGCGGCAGCTATGTCCCGTTGAATCCCTGCGCGCCGAACACGGCGATCCTGACGGTCCGGGCGACCGATGAGTTTACGTCCAGTCCGCGGGTGACGACCAATTTCACGACCATCACCTGTCAGAATACGCTGACCCCGGGCATCGTGGTGACCAAGGTCTGTCCGGTCACGCCGGTCGGCCCCGGTGAGTTGCTGACTTTCTCGGGTAGTGTCAGCAACACGGGCAATGTGACCTTGAACAACATTGTCGTGGTGAACAACCAGCCCGCCGCGAACACGTCGGTGTTCACACTGGCGTCCCTCGCGCCCGGCGCGGTGGCCAACTTCACCGGCAGTTATCTGGCCCCGACCGCCTGCTCGGTGGTCGACACGCTGACCGCCACGGCGACCAGCCGTTGCGGTGGCAATGTCACCAGCAGCGCGAGCGCCACCTGTCCCATCCTGACCACGCCCCAGATATTGGTTACGGCGAACTGTCCGGCCACGCCGGTGGTGCCCGGCGGCACGGTCACTTACAGCGGCACCGTGCGGAACACGGGTAACATCAGCTTGAGCAACGTCATCGTGGTCAGTGACCGGCCCGGCCCCAACACGACGGTGTTTACCGTGGCGACGCTGGCACCCGGTGCCACCGCCAACTTCTCAGGAACCTACACCGTCCCGGCCAACGCCTGCACGGTCACGACCACCTTCAGCGGCAGCGGCAAGGATATTTGCACCCTCCGCGGAGTTACCAGCACCGTGGCGACGACCTGCACTGTAACCACGGCCCCGGCGATCGCCGTAACTCTGGCGTGTCCCGCGGTGTCCGCCAGCGCGGGCGGACCCATCACTTATACGGGCACGGTCCGTAACTCCGGCAATGTCACTTTGAACAATGTGACCGTCGTCAATGCCCAGTCGGCACCTGCCACCGTCCTGACCGTTCCGAGCTTGCTGCCCGGAGCATCGGTGAACTTTACGGCGACCATTGCGGCGCCCGCCGATGCCTGTTCGGTGAGCAGTTCCGTGACCGCCAGCGGCAGTGACAACTGCACCGGCGCAGTGGTGGCCAACACGGCCTCGGCCACCTGCGCACTGATCACAACCCCGAGCATTGTGGTCACCCAGAGCTGTCCGGCGACGCCCGCGACCCCGGGATCGCTGCTGACTTACAGCGGGACCGTAAGAAATTCGGGTAATGTCACTCTGACCAATGTGGTGGTGCTTAATAATCTGAGCGGCTCGACGCCGGTCTTCACCACCGCGGTGCTGGCGCCCGGCGAGGTTGCCGGTTTCAGCGGCAGCTATCTCGCTCCGACCAACTGCACCAGCACGAGCATCGCGACGGCCACGGGCCGCAGCACCTGCGGCGTGGCGGTGACCCATTCGGCGACGACGGTCTGCCCAATCCAGACAGCACCACAACTGGTGGTGACTATGAATTGTCCGGTCACGCCCGTGGTGCCCGGCGGCACGATGACCTACAGCGGCACGGTGCGGAATACCGGCAACATCACCGTGAACAATGTGACGATTGTCAGTGACCGGCCGGCAGCCAACACGACGGTGTTCACGGTCGTCAGTCTGGCGCCCGGCGCATCGGCCAACTTCACCAGCAGTGTCCCCGTGCCCGCCAATGCGTGCTCAGTGACAACGGTCTTCAGCAGCATCGGACGGGATCTTTGCTCGCTCACAATGGTCACCAACAGCGTGGCGACCACTTGCACAGTAACCACCGCTCCGGCTATCGCCGTGACCTTGGTCTGTCCAATCGCCCCGGCCACCGCGGGGGGACCGATCATCTATACCGGCACCGTGCGCAACTCGGGCAATGTCACGCTCAACAACGTGACCGTGGTCAATAGCCAGACCTCACCCGCCACAGTCCTGACACTCGCGAGCCTCGCACCCGGTGCCTCCGCCAATTTCACCGCCAACTTTACCGCCCCCGCCGACGCCTGCTCGGTAAGCAGTTCAGTCACTGCGACGGGCACTGACAACTGCACCGCAGCGGTGGTTTCCAACTCCGCGGCGGCGACCTGCACCTTGCTGACCACGCCGGGCATCGTGGTGACGGAGAACTGTCCGGTCACTCCGGTGGTTCCCGGCGCGCTGCTGACCTACAGCGGCACGGTGAGAAACTCGGGCAACGTCACCCTGACCAACGTGGTCGTGGTGAATAACGTGAGCGGCGTCACCCCGGTCTTTACGGCAGCCGCACTGGCACCCGGTGCGGTGGCTAGCTACACCGGGAGCTATCTCGCCCCGACCAATTGCTCCACCACCAGTGCCGTGACCGCCACCGGCCGGAGCCTCTGCGGCGTGCTGGTCACCAGCACCGCCAGCGCGACCTGTCCCATCCTGACCCTGCCGGCCATCACCGTGACCCAGACCTGTCCCACCACCCTCGTTCTGCCGGGCAGTGTCCTCACCTACACCGCCACCGTCCGTAACTCGGGCAACTTCACCCTCACCAATATCGTGGTGGTGAGTGATCGCCCCGGCGCCAACACACGGGTCTTTACGCTGGCCTCCCTCGCACCCGGCGCCTCAGCCAACTTCACGGGCAGCTATACGACGCACGAAGACTGTTGCGTGGACTCCAGCACCCTTACGGCCAGCGGCCAGGGCTGCGCCGGAGTCACCGTCACCGACACCGCCACGCGCACCTGCATCCTCCTGACTCAGCCGCGCCTGGTCGTCACCAAGGTCTGCCCGCCGGGAACTCTGCGACCAGGTGACCGGTTGAACTACAGCGGCATTGTCAGCAACGCCGGTAGCATCACCCTCCTCGATGTGACGGTGAATAACAGTCAGACCCCCGGCGCGCCGGTGTTCGGTCCCGTCATCATGGCGCCGGGCGAGTGGTTCAGCTACTCCGCCTCCTACGTGGTGCCCGAGGATTTCTGCGGCACGGATACGGTCACCGCACGGGGATTGGATATCTGCACCTTGCTTCCCGTGGTCAATAGTATGACCACAACCTGTCCGATACTTACTTCACCGCCGCGCATCGCCCTCACCAAGGAGTGTCCGCTGCTGCCCACACCCCGTGGCGGCGTGTATGCCTACACAGGCACGGTGAGCAATCCGGGGCGGGTGACCCTCGTCAATGTCTTCGTGGTGGATAATTACCCGACCAACAACACCCCGCTGCTCGGTCCGATTACGCTGGCACCGGGCGCTTCCGCCAACTTCCGGGGCAGTGCCATCGCGCCAACCGACTGCTGCGAGATCATCGACACCGCCACGGCGAGCGGGTTGGATCGCTGCGCCGGCAGCAATGTAACGGCCTTTGTCACCACCGTATGTCCGTTGCTCACCACGCCGGCCATAAGGCTGGTGCAAATCTGCCCCGCAACTCCGATCCTGATGGGCAGTGTCTATTCGTTCGGTGGTTTTGTCACCAACACCGGCGATGTCGTGCTCACCAATGTCTTTGTCTATGGCCCGCAGGGAGCGGGCAGCCCCCTTGTCGGCCCCATCGAACTGGCACCCGGTGAATCGGAATTCTATTTCGGTTCCTACACGGTTCCCTTCGACACCTGCTCTGTCTCAGTCACGGCGCGCGGCCAGGACGTCTGCCGCGGCAACGTGGCCACCACCTCGGTCAGTTGCCCAGTGGCGACGACGCCGGGACTCAGTGTCGTCGAGAATTGCCCGCCGGGGCCCATATCCTCGGGCAGTCTCGTGCTGTTTGGCGGGTCGGTCAGGAACACTGGCAATGTCACTCTGACGAACGTGCTGGTGTACAGCAGCCAGCCGAACAACTCCGTGGTGCTCGGCCCGCTCACGCTCCTGCCCGGAGCCACCGCGCCTTTCGCCGGCAGCTACGTCGCCACCGGCGGGTCCAACCCGACCACCAACACGATCGTTCTCACCAACGGCAGCCAGGTCATCACGACCAACACCACCTTTGTCGCGGTCACAAACACCATCCTAACCGTCCAAACGAATGTGGTGATACCCACCTTTGGAACCATTGATCCGGTCGGGAGCACCATTACGGACCGGTTCACTGTCCCGAACAACCTGCATGGGTTGATGTTCGCCGACCAGGATCAGAACTGGGGACCCACGTTGTTCTATACCACCCGCCATCCCGTAAACGGAGCGGACATTTTTGACACAGTGTCCACCATTCCCCCCGCGACGGGTGTGGTCACCGATCGTTTCAACCTGACCTCCACCAATTACGATGCGCTGACCCTCTCCGCGCCCGATGTCGGTTACGGGTCGAAGAACTTCTATTACGTCCGGCACGACAACGCCGGCGCCTCCACCTTCGGGGTCATCAAGGCGGCGGGGGCCTCGTCTTCCTCCGATCTCTGGGCGGTTCCCGGCAGCGGCTATAATGCCCTGGCGTTTGCGGAAGCGAACGTGGGCGGCTACGGGGCCAATCTGTTCTACTATCTTCGACAGGACGTCAGCGGTCGTTCTACTTTTGGAACCATCAATCCGACTCCTGGTGGGATTGCTACGGATCGCTACACGGTTGGCACCAACTTTGACGCCTTGGTCTTTATCCCGCAGACCGTGTCCGACTGGGGGACGGCGATCTTTGCCTACCTCCGCCACGACAATGCCGGGTCGATCATCGGAACCATTGATCCAGTGACTCATGTTGTGACAGATCGCATCAGGCTTGGAACCAATTTCATCAAGGGTCTGACCTTCGCCGCCACCAGTGTGGGATATGGCCCGAATCTGTTCTATTATCTCCTCCCGGAGAAAAGCCTTGTGACGTCCAACCTCGTCACGACTGTAATTATTAACACGGTGACCAATTTCACCACCAACACGGTGGCGACCACGGTGACGAACAGGATCGTGACCTTCACACCGACCAACACGGTGATGGCGGTTGGCACGGACATCTGCCAAGCCAGGACTGTGACCGCCACTGCCAATTGCCCCGGCACAACCGGCTTGGCGCCGGCGCCGGTCATCCGCCCGCCCACCGTGGTCGCGGGGTCCCTCAACCTTCAGATTCCCACAGAGTCCGGGGTTTCCTACACCGTGCAGTATAAGAACTGCCTGAGTGATCCGGTTTGGACCGACCTGGAAACGGTGGTCGGAAGCGGAGGCATTCTCGGCATCCTTGATGCCGCGGCCGCCCGGCAACCGATGCGGTTCTATCGGGTCATTCTAACTCCTTGAACAAGCCAACGAGGGCGGACCCACCCCAGCCGGAGACAAGTTCCTCCGGCTGGGCTTTTGGCAAACTACAGCCCCGGCGATAATCACACAGCCCCAGTATTTATGAAAAAAACAACAGCACTAGTGGCGGCCACATTACTGATGGCCGGAATATCGGTTTCAGTTCTGGAGGCGGCGGCGCCCAAAATCCAGTTCGACCGTTTGGTCTATGACTTCGGGAAGACCTCGCAGGTGACGACGGTCTCGGGTGTCTTTAAGTTCCAGAATGTCGGCGACGCCGTGCTCAAGCTTGAACCGCCCAAACCCTCGTGCGGCTGCACGGTCGCCGAGTTGAAGCCGGACACGCTCGCCCCAGGAGCCAGCGGGGAGCTGCCCTTCACCTTGCATCTGGGTGTGGCCAAGGCCCAGTTTGAGAAACGCATCGCGGTGAAATCCAATAATCCGCTGACTCCGGAGGTGTCACTCGTCATCAAAGCAGACTACACGCCAGCCTATGAACTCAACCCGCTGACCCTAACCCCGCGGATGGCGTTTGGCATTAACAACACCGCCGAAGTCACGACTCTTACCCGCACGGATGGAAAGCCGATCGGTCCCCTGCGGATGGTGGTTTCGAAGCCGTGGATCACGGCCAGCGTGGAGCCGTCCGCGAAAGCTGACACGGCCGCGGCGCGCATTCGGGTGGCCATACGACGAGACGGATCGCCCGGACGCTTCAACGAATATGTCCATGTCTATGCCGCCGAACAGACTAATACGCCGGTGGCGAGCATTTATGTCTATGGTCAGATCATGGGTGAGATCGCAGTCAGTCCGGAAGCGCTGTATTGGAGCATCACTGACGCGGCGAATGCGCCGGCGGAACGCCCGGAGGCTTTGGTCCTCCGGCGGGTGACCATTCGCTCGGCGTCCGGCCAGGCGATGACCGTGAAGAATCCCCAAAGCACGCTCAAGGGCCTCAAGGTCGAACTGGTGCCCAAGGAGGCTGGCAAGGCTTATGAACTGATCGCTCGCCTCGAGGAGATGCCGCCGAACACGGTGAGCGGGTTGGTGTCGTTCGAAACCTCGGTGGCCTCGCAGCGCCGGATTGAAGTACCGATCATCGTCAATGTGTTCAAGCCGTGAACGACTGGTTGCGATTAACTCTGCCGCGGGCCCTGGGGGTAGTGTTACTCGGCATCGGGGTGGGACTGGCGGGCAATCAACTCTCGCTGCGGGGACTGCCACTGATCACTCCTCCCAAGCCGGTGCAACCAGCGGAAGCTTACCTTAGCCTTGAGCGGGCCAAGCTACTCTGGCAGGGAGGTGCCGCTCTCTTTCTTGATGCCCGTGAGCCGGCGGACTATGCCGCCGGGCATATTGGCAATGCGTTGAACCTGCCCGCGCAGTCCTTTGCCCAGCACTTCGGCGCTATCGCACCCTTGCTAAGCCCGGAGACGGAGCTGGTGCTCTACTGCGACGGCGTGGAGTGCGAACTGAGCCATCGTTTGCAGGCCAGCCTGCGCGAGGGGGGATATACGAATACGCATCTGCTCTTCAATGGTTGGACCGTGTGGAGACAGGCGGGTTTGCCGGTAACTCCGGGAGGTAAGAAATGACAGGCCCCGGTTCCCGATACTCTACCCTGATCACTTGGATATTGCGTTTGATCATAGGTGGAGCGTTTGTGCTGGCCGGAGGACTTAAGATTGCCAACCCCGCGAAGTTCGCCTTGGACGTGAGTAACTATCGGCTGGTGCCGCACGAATTGATCAACCTGGTAGCGATTCTGGTTCCCTGGGTGGAAGTTACCGCCGGTCTCTTTGTCCTGGCAGGTATCTGGCTCCGGGCGGCGGCGCTGGTCATCACCGGCCTGACGGTGATGTTCCTGTTCGTCATCGGCTCGGCGCTGGCGCGCGGCTTGAATATTGAGTGCGGCTGCTTCGGGACGATTGGTGGCAAGCATGTCGGACTGGTGAATCTGGCCATTGATCTGACGCTCCTTTACCTCGCGGGATTATTGACCTGGCGAGCGCCGGAGGGTTCGCGGAAGAGAGTTACTCCGGAGACTGATTTGCAGAACGCCGGAGGGTCACTCGAGGTTTCGTCCGAAAGCTAACTTCTCCCGAGCGTGCTTCCTACTACCGAGGCGAACTGGTGGCGGGATTGGAGTGCGGGCTTCAGGCCCTGGCGACCAGCGTCTGGGATAGGTCCGCGGAATGTACGGAGGGTCTCGTCCGACCCGGCAATGGCTGGTCGGTGGGAGGCGTTCGGATTGGTCGCGGCGCTCGGATTGGGTGGCCGGTTCTGCGGCATTACCGGCACGGCCCCGTGGCCTAACTGCACAGAAAGGACGGGTAGGGAGACCTTGTCCTCTGACCCGGTAGGGTAAAACCCCATGGTGGCATCTAATGATTTCGGGGCAGTATGAAGCTTGGAAATGACACATATAGTTATTACTGGCAGTTAACCGTCCCTTAAAATTCTCAACCATGAAACACAAACGTAACCATGAGAGCACGCCGAGCATCGGCCCACAGTTGGTGCCCGTTCGGTTTGAATTCACCCATCCGACGGCCACGACAGTTTGCGTCGCCGGAACCTTTAATCAGTGGCAGCCCGCCGCCAAGAGTCTGCACCGCAACGGCACCGGTCAGTGGCTGAAGGATACGGCATTGGCTCCCGGCACCTATGAATACTGCCTGGTGGTGGACGGCTGTTGGATGCCCGATCCGCGAGCGACGGCTGAGGTGCCCAATCCGTTCGGCGGCCGAAATTCAATTCTGGAAGTGGTTCGCCAACCGGAAACCACTCACCTTGCCGATGCGGAAAACCTTCCCCTCAAGAACCCAAACCAAACTAACACCTAGAAACTATGAGCAAACAAACCCAAAGCAATCAGCAATGAGATGAACAAACTGGCCGAGGACGCACAGGCGCTCCTCAGCGCCACCGCCGACGTGGCGGGAGAAAAGGTCGGTGAAGCCCGCAAACGCCTGGCGGCCGCTGTGGAACGCGGCCGGGAGGTCTATGGCCGGGTCCGGGAACAGGCGATCGAGGGCGCGAAGGTCACCGACGAAGTGGTACGGGAGCATCCTTATCAAGCGATCGGGATCGGCGTCGGAGTCGGGGCGATCCTCGGCTATCTGCTGGCGGCACGGTGTTGTCGCAAGAACGACTGAACCCGAGTGGGTGAGAGTCAGCGTTCGCGGTGGATGTATTTTTCCGTCAGTTGAGCGCTCTCTGAGCAAGGGTGATTAGCTGGCGGAGATGGTGAGTTAGTAGTGTTGTTGTCAACCGAGGTGCAGGAGATGCGCGAGCGTCTCCTGCACTTTTCTTTTGGATTGGCAGCGGGGCTGGCGGGTGTTTGGCGGGCTGGCGGGGGGATAGGTTGCGCCGGAGTGC
>BJHT01000206.1 GCA_014193395.1 Verrucomicrobiota bacterium | reverse complement strand
CGGCACCAGAGGGATGAGGGCGACAGCGGCCAAAGCGTGAAAAGCAGGGGTGATGAAGCGTGGCCGGCACATGATGCTTTTAACGATCACCGGCGTTCGCTCGGCGGAGGGCCGAGGCCTGTGGGGACATAGGCGGCGTTGGGCGTGAGGATGATTTTGTCGAGGATCAGGCCGTCTTCGCGCATCCAGATGGTGAAGGTGTGGAGGCCGACGGTGGGCACGTTGATCGTGGCCGCGGGGCCGTCGATCGTCTTGCGGGTCCACGACCAGGCCGGGGTGAAGCCGGTGGCTTTGTCGCTGGTGGCTTGCACCGCGCCGTCGAGGCCGGCGTGACAGGTGTCATTATTCGCATCCGACGCCATGCCGCGGAGCCACAGGTAATGGGGGCCGGAGCGGTTGAAATTCACCACGAAGTCCATCTGCGGGGCGGTCGTTGCGATGCTGGTGCCGATGTTCCGACCGAGGTTGGGGAGGGCTTGCATCGCGCTGCTGCCAGCGGAGCCGACGACGCTGACCGGTTGCCAACTCTGGCCGCCGCGGGCGGTGGAGATATTGAAGGTTTCGGCGTTCATCACGACGAATGCGTCCGCCGTGGTGTCTTGTTGGTAAGCCAGCGTGGTGGGCGGCGGGGGAGGGGGGGTGTTTGTGCCGCCACGGCTGGTTTCGACCGGGCCGAGCCCGGTCGGGACGTAGGCGGGGTCGGTGGTGAGCACGAGCTTGTCGAGAATGAGACCGTCCTCGCGCATCCAGACGCTGACGACGTGGGTGCCGACGGTGGGGATGCTGATAGTGGCCACTCCGCCGCCCGCGCGGGAGCGCGCCCACGTCCACGAGGCGGGGAATCCGATGACGTTGCTGGCGGTGGGAGCCACGGTGCCGTCCACGCCGACGTGGCAGGAATCGTCGTTACCGGAGGGGCCGATGCCGCGCAGCCAGAGGTAGTGGGTGCCGGTCTTTTTGAAATCGATCTGGAAATCCACCTGCGGGCTGTTGGCTTCGATGGCGGTGCTCACGTTGCGGGCCGCATTGGGCAGGGCCTGATAGGCATTAGCGCTGGACGAACCGGCGACGACCACCGGCTGCCACGCCGTGCCGCCGCGGGCGACCGTGCGATGATTGCTCTCGAATTTCACCGCGACCAGGCCGGCCGCGCCGGGATCTTGCACGAACGAATTGGTGCCGGCGGGTGGCGGCGGCGGGGGCGGCGGTGACGAGCCGCCGACGCGAACCATTTTCGACACGGAGGGGACGCCGCTGGAGTTGATCAACGAAAGCATGTGATAACCCGGCGGGCAGACGTTGCCATTGGCGGGCGGGGTCACGCTGAGGCCGCCGTCGGTGGGGGTGAATTTCAGCGAGATGAAACGTTGTCCCCAGTTTTGCGCGTGTGTGGAACTGCCCAGCGCGGTCAGCGTGACCTTGGTGATGTCGGCCGCGTCCGGCGTGTTGATGGTGAAACTGTCCGTGTAGCCAATGGTGGCAGGGGCCGCGGTGATGCTCGGCCGGGCGCCGCGGAACAGATACGGCGGGGAAAACACTTCGGAGTCAGGGTGGCCATTGCCGCCGCCGGACAACACGCGCCCGTCCGGGAGCAGCAATGCGCTGGAGTGGTAGCCGCGATAAACCTGCTGCGGAGCCAGCACCGTCCATTTGCCAGTGGCCGGATCCCAGATTTCCGCGAACAGATTTTTTCCCGACTCGGTGTCGATGCCGTAGGCGCTCGAACCACCGGTCGCGAGGACTTTGCCGTCCGGGAGTAGCGTGGTGTTGTGCTGGCGGCGCGGCCGCGCCATTGAGCCGGTGTACTGCCACGTCGGGCTGGGCTGGTTCAGGTCGATGATTTCACAGGAATTTACGGGCGGATCACCGCCGCCGATGTACACGACCTTGCCGGGTTCGTACATGACCGCGGAACCGTAATCATCCCGGCCCGGGACCAATCGCTTGGCGACGACCGTCCAGTTTCCCGTTCCGGCCGTGTCAAGGTACCGCGAGATCAGCGTGGCCACGAACACCTTTCCGTTGGGCGCGACAAAGGAGCGCGGATACCACGGCAGCGTGAGCGGGGCATCGGACAGCGCCCGCCAGCGGCCGGCGGCCGCTTCGTACACTTCGGGAATCGGGACCGCCACGCTGTTTTCATCCAGGCCGGAGACCGTGAGGATGTCACCGTTCGGCAACAGCGTGGCGCTTGGGTACCACCGCGCGTAGTTCAGCCGCGAGGAGCGGGTCCACGTGCCGGTGAACGCGTTGAAAACCGCGTTGTCCTTCAAGCCGTAGAGCAGCACGAGCTGGCCGCCGATGGTCACCACCCCTCCCTGGGAATCGAGTGTGTTCCCGGAGCAGAAAATGTTGTAGCCAGCCTTGGGCGCCTCGGTGACTGCCGTGGTGATCGGATCCCAGAACTTGGGTGTGTCGCCGGTGTAGTCCGGCCAGTACAGCACCTTGCCAGTGGGGAGCAGCGACGCATGGATGCACGGGTATATCCACTGTTGCGGTGGAGTCCATGACCCCACGGCGGAGGACTGGGCGTGGGACCGGGACGGGAGAATCCAAGCCGCGACGATCGCCAGGGCGATGGAACTCCACACAGTTGGGAGAAGTTGCCGGGTTGGAGATTTTGCTGTTTTCCCTACAAAATAGCAGGCCGATGCAACTGGCGTTCTGGTGGCTTCAGGAAGCGTGCTCATTTTCTGGCGGCGGGCTATAGGAGATACAGGTTCGAACTGCAACAAAAACGGACGAGTGCCGCCCCGAATACGGGGTGGCTGGCCGGAATAGGTGGTTCGTCGCACGCGGAGGCGTGGTTTTCAAATTCTTTTCAAGTACCCAATTGACACGCGGTGGCCAAGAAATGGCTGGCCGAAAAATCCGATCCCACTCCGGCCGGTTTTACTGGGCGCCGCAGCTTGCCGCCGGAGTACGCCCGTCGCCCCTGAACTTAAATCCAATCGGCGGGACGCATGAGAACACCGCAGAGATCGGAAAGGCGCAGAGAGCCGCGGTTAATCCCACCCGCCAGTGCAGTGGGACGCCCCTGTGGCCGAGTTCGTCCGCCCTAATTCTAATGCGCGTTCAAGCTGAGGCTTAAGCGCGCCGGGATTTGCGCGGCTGGCGAGGCGCGAGGAAGGAGCCTATCCAAACGGGATCTGTGACTGACGAGCAATGCCGCCAGCGGCGAAAAGACCCAGCGATTACACCTCAGCGTGAACGCGCATTAGAATAAGTCGGGATACCACGGCACACGGCATCCGGGACGGGCGGCGGGTCCATTTTTCCAACCCAATCGGGCAACATGGCGCTTCGTGTCGGGAGAATGATTGAATTGCCCGCCCCACTTCTTCAGGGTGCGGGGATGGACGAGCTAAATCAGTTGGATGAGTTGATGGCCTGCCGGTTGGACGAAGGCCGCAAAACGCTGGAGCCGTGTTCCATCGTTATCTTTGGCGCGAGCGGGGATCTCACCGCCCGCAAGCTGATCCCCGCGCTGTATCATCTGCTGGTCGAGAAGCAGATGCCCGCGCCGTTCCGCGTCGTGGGCGTGGCGCGGCGCGAGAAAACCGACGCGGCGTTTCGCGAGGAGATGCGCCAGTCGGTGCAGCAATTCTCGCGCACCAAAACGGTGGACCCGGCGGTGTGGGAGGCTTTCGCGGCGAACCTGTTTTATTGCCAGGGCGATTTCAACGAGCCGAAAACTTACGAGCGCCTGACCGGTGTGCTGGACAGTTTCGGACATCCGCAGTTGCGCAAGAATCTGCTGTGCTATCTGGCGATTTCGCCGACGCAGTTCGGCGACGTGGTGGAAAACATGCACAACGCCGGCCTGCTGATGAAAGAGGAACAGGCGGACGCCTGGCAGCGCGTGGTGGTGGAAAAACCCTTCGGCCAGGACCTGGCGAGCGCGACGATTCTGAACAATGAACTCACGCGGTTCTGTCACGAAAAACAGATCTACCGCATCGATCATTATCTGGGCAAAGAGACCGTGCAGAACATTTTGATGTTCCGGTTTTCCAACTCGATTTTCGAGCGGCTCTGGCAGCGCGAGTCGGTGGATCACGTGCAGATCACGGTCAGCGAAAAGCTCGGTGTCGGCGGGCGCGGCGGCTACTACGAGGAATCGGGCGCCATTCGCGACATGCTGCAAAATCACATGCTGCAGGTGCTCTCGCTCGTGGCGATGGAGCCGCCGGTGAGCCTGCACTCGGAATCGATCCGCGATGAAAAAGTGAAGCTGCTCAAATCCATCCGACCGCTGCGTCCGGCGGACGTGGCGAAGCAAATTGTGCGCGGCCAGTATTTCGCCGGGCAGATCGATCAGCAACCGGTGCCCGGCTACCGGCAGGAGGTGAAGGTGCGGCCCGATTCGAGCGTGGAGACTTATGTCGCGCTGAAGCTCTTCGTCGATAACTGGCGGTGGTCGGGCGTGCCGTTTTATCTGCGCACCGGCAAGCGGCTGCCGATGAGCGCGAGCGAGGTGCGGATTCAATTCCGGCAGACCCCCAACGTTTTGTTCGCCGCGCAATGCGGCCCGAAGCTGGACACCAACGCGATCACGCTGCGGTTGCAGCCGAACGAGGGGATTTCGCTGCGGTTCAACGGCAAGGTGCCGGGCACCAGCCTCCAAGTGCGGCCGGTGCGGATGCACTTCAGCTACAACACCGAGTTCGGCGCCTACACGCCCGAGGCCTACGAGCGGCTTCTGCTCGAAGCCATCGCGGGCGACTCGACGCTCTTCATCCGCCGCGACGAGGTCGAGACGGCGTGGGGCATCGTGGACTCGATCCGCGCCGGCTGGGAAGGCAAGCCGCTGACGAACCGCGAGTTCTACGCCGCGGGCACCTGGGGACCGATGGCCGCGGAAGATTTGCTGGCGCAATCAGGACACGCCTGGCGCGATCCGCAGCCGATCAGTTGAGCGCGAGTGCTGATGGAAATTGAGTCACCGGAAGCTGAGTTCATGTCGCAATTTGAAGCCCACGCAAGGGCAGGGGAAATGACTTCGCGGAATCACGAGCGGGCAGGCCAAAGCCGGCTGGAGGTGCTTTCCTTTGCCAATGAAACGGCGCTCGCGACGAGCGTGGCGACGGCCTGGCTGGACGAGGTGGCAAGCGCGGACAGCGTGGCCGCGCGACGTTCCGTGGCGCTGTCCGGCGGGCGGATCGCACGGCAATTTTTCGCAGCGGTGGTGGAACTGGCGCGCGCCAAAGCGATTGACCTTGGCGCGATTGATTTCTTCTGGGGCGACGAACGGTGCGTGCCGCCCGACCACGCGGAGAGCAACTTCGGGGTCGCGGCAAAACTGCTGTTGGAGCCGCTGGGCATAGCGCCCGGGCGCATCCACCGCATCCGCGGCGAACTAAGTCCCGACGCGGCGGCACACGCAGCGGAAGCGGAGTTGCTGAAGTACGCAGCGCAAACGAAGGCGGGACAGCCGGTGCTCGACTGGGTCTTCCTCGGAATGGGAGAGGACGGTCACGTCGCGTCCCTGTTTCCCGGCGAACCCGCAGAAGTGATGGCGAGCCCCGCGATTTACCGGAGCGTGTTTGCCACCAAGCCGCCGCCGCAACGCATCACGCTCGGCTACGCAACCATCGCCGCCGCGCGGGAAGTGTGGGTGCTCGCCTCGGGCGCGGGCAAGGAGACGGCGCTGCGGGAGTCGTTGACCGCGGGAGGAACCACGCCGCTCGCGCGCGTGATCGCGCTGCGGGAGCGGACGCGGATTTTCACGGATCTGCTTCGGATGTGAAGTGAGGCGAAGGGCAGGGGATGCTTACCCGGAAACTCCCTGCAAGTTTCCCGGACGCTGGCCCATCGTGGCGGAGACGAAGCCGAGGGTGAGCGCGCACGGCTCGCCATTGACCATGCTGTACACGACCACCTTCTCCAGGGTGAGGTTGTCGCGCGGCTCCGAGCAGAGCCGCACCATCTCCTCAAGGGTCTTGAAAGGAATCGTCTCCTCCGCGAAATCCGGAATATCCGTGCGGATAAAAACCGCCTGCCCGATGGCATATGAGGACGCGTCCATGAGGATTTAAGTGCCCAGTGAATACGTCCGAAACCCCGCGGAAGCAAGCGGGGACTGGCCACCAGCAAGGCCCGTGGCGCGCGGCATTCATGCAGCTTCACCGTGCTCCGCAGCGGGCGTGTCTGAACGCGGTGCGACGTGCGCCCGCCGGCGCGCGGGCGGTCCCCGCCCGCAGCAGCAGCGTCCTCGCGAGCGAGCCGCAGAGTTCCCAGCCCCTCCTTCATTTCGTCGCCGCTGCGACCAAGGACTGGTCGCGCGCCGCAGGGCGGGGAACCGTCGCGTCATCACCAAGCGGAACCAAAACTTTACCCGCAGCGGCCCGTTTCCTATCCTGCCAGCGAGTGAAAACTCCCGAATACCAAGCCCGCCGCGCAACGCTGGACGACCTTGCCGGGCTGCGCGAACTGTGGCGTGCCGAGAAATTTTCCGAGGCCGGCATGGAAAAACGCGTGCCCGAATTTCAGCTCGTGCAGACGGCGAACGGCGGGATCGTCGGGGCGCTAGGCCTGCGGGTGGTCGGCACGCAGGGACTCCTCTATGGCGAGTCCATCGGCGACTTCGCGCTCACCGACACGCTGCGCCCGCTGCTGTGGGAGCGGATGCTGACCGTCGCACGCAATCGCGGCCTCGCCCGGCTCTGGACCCAGAACGACGCGCGCTTCTGGCGGGAACAAGGCTTTGAAGCCGCGGGAGAACTGCTGCCGAAACTGCCGCCGGAATTCGCCGGTGCGGAAGCCCTCTGGTTCACGCTCAAACTGAAGGAGGACGTGCTGGCGGGACTGACGCCGGAGCAGGAATTCGCGCTGTTTCGCAAAGGCGCGATGCAGGAATCCGAACAGGCCCTGCGGCAGGCGCGGATTATGAAATTCATCGCCTGGTTCGTCGCCGCCGTGCTCGCGGGCGTGCTGGTCGTCGCGGGATTTTATCTTCTCCGTTTCATGCGTCTCACGCGTCGCTCGAATCCCACCCCGGTCTATTATCCGCCGGCCCGGCGATGAAATCGCGCTGGAGGGCAGGGGACGGAGGCACCGCCTTCAAGTGTCTTGTCACCCTGCCAGAGAGTTCGGCGAACCGATGGATGGAGCAAAAACGCGATGCACGGCGGTGCCCAGGGTGCGCATCGTGATGGGCTTCAACAAAAGCTCTCTAAAACCGTTCTGGCGGACCACTTCGGAAGTCAGGTCTGCGCTGTAGCCGGTGGTCAGGATGATTGGCAATTGCGGACGGATGGTCAGCAACAGTTGGGCAAGTTCGATCCCGGTCATGCCCGGCATGGTCAGGTCGGTGACTACTAGATCAAACTTTTCGGGCTGATCGCGAACCGCGGCTAGCGCCCCGGCGCTACTGCTCGCCGTGGTGACTTGATAACCGAGATGCTGGAGGATGGTTTTGCCGACCGTGATCAGGGGCTGCTCGTCGTCAACAAACAAGATGTTCTGGCCGCGCCCGCAGGGCAGGGAATCAACATCGCTCAGGGTGTCGTTGGATTCAGCCCCGCAGATCAAGAAATAGAGATGGAAGGTCGTTCCAACCCCCGGCTGGCTTTGGACGGTGATAGCTCCTTCATGGCGCTTGATGATACCGTGGACGACCGACAGGCCGAGACCGCTTCCTTCGCCTGGTGCCTTGGTGGTGAAGAAGGGTTCGAAAATGCGTTCCAAAATCGCTTTTTCGATCCCGCAACCATTGTCGGACACCACCACACGGGCATAGGAACCAGGACGGAGGTCTGCGTGGGATTGGGCGAAGACGGCGTCCACTTCAATTTCTGCCAGTTCGATGTTGAGTACGCCGGCGCCATTGCGCATCGCGTGCGCCGCGTTGGTACACAGGTTCATGATGACCTGGTGAATCTGGGACGAGTCAGCCAGCACGGTCCTGGTCGGTTTCAGGTTGAGCTTGAACTCAATGGTGGCGGGCATCGTGGGTCGCATCAGCTTGACTGCTTCCTCGAGGACGAGTTGCAGATACACCGGTTTGCGTTCCGCGTCCTGCCGGCGACTGAAGGCAAGAATCCGCCGGACCAGGTCTGCCGCCCGTCCGGTCGCTTTCAGGATCGAGTCCAGATAGTCCGCCGTGTTGGGGCTGACCCGCGCATCCATTTTGGCCAACTCGGTGTTGCCCATGATGGAGGCAAGAATGTTGTTGAAATCGTGCGCGATGCCGCCGGCCAACTGGCCGATGGCCTCCATCTTTTGTGCGTGGAGGAGCTGCGCCTCGACCTTTTTGCGCTCCAGCATCTCGTGTCGCAGTTCCTCCAGGGTTCGTTCGGATTTTTCGCGATTCTGGATGGCCTCATCCCGCATTCCCAAGGCGGACGTTCGGGACTCCTCCACCTCCCGGGTGCGATCTTTGACCAACTGTTCGAGGGTGCCGAGCCGGTTCTTGGATTCCTCCCGGAGGCTCCATTTTTCCGTCAGTGCACGGGCCAGTTGAACCACCTCGATGGCATCAAAGGGTTTTTTGAGGATGAGCAAGCGGTCCAGAGCGTTCAACTCCTCGAGCACCGTTTCCCACGGGCAATCGGCATAAGCCGTGCAGATAACGATTTGTAGATCGGGGCAGACCTGCCAGAGCTGCTTGGTGGTTTCGATTCCGTCCCAGCCGGGTGGCATGCGGAAATCCACGAACGCCATGCTATAGGGGCGACCCTCGGCCAACGACCGCTCTACCATCTTCAGGCCCTCGTCGCCTTGCGAGGCCGAGTCGATCTCGAACCAGACGCGTTGCGGTGCTCCGAAGAGTCTGGCCTCGGCGGCATCCAGCGCCGCATCGGCGGCGTCGGGTGCGCCCAGGATTTTGCGGAAGTCGGAGTGGATTGCTTCATTGTCGTCCACGATGAGGATGCGGCGGTTGGGGTTCATAATTGCTCTCCTGATGCTGGAGTTTTGGCCGGCTGAACGGGCAATTCCAAGGTAAACACGGCACCCTGCTCCAGCCCGGCGCTGCGGGCGGTCAACCGGCCACCCATCTCCTTGGCCGCCAGCGCTCCGCTGTGCAGGCCAAAGCCGTGACCGTCCTGCTTCGTCGTGAAACCATGTTGAAAAATGCGTGTCAGGTTTTCGGGGGCGATACCGATTCCGTTGTCCTCGACCTCGATTTTGATTCCGGTGGGGCCGGTTGGAGCCACCCGCACTACCAAGCGTTTTTCCCGGTCAGTCTTGGCCAGGGCATATTTGGCATTGCTTAACACATTGACCAGTATCTGCAGCACTTTGTGCCGGTCCGTCAGCACCGGCGGTACCGGCGAGAATTCCCGGATCAGCGTCACCTGATGCCGGGAGAAACCCGCATGGTTAATGCGAATGGCATCCTCCACCGACTCGGTCGGTGAAATCATTTCCAACACCCCGCTGCTGCGCGCGTGGCTTTGCTGGGCGGCCACGATTTCCTTGATGTGCTCGATGTTCTTACGGAGCAATTCCAACTCATCCAGAATGCTGCGCTGGGGTTCAGCCAGGCTCTCCGTCAGTTTGAGCAGATAGCCGGGCAGTTCCCGTCCCCGGGGATCACGGGTGAGAAACTCCGGGAGGTTCGCCGCGTGCTGGAGGAGGAGTTGAGCCACGCTCGTGAGACTGCCGATTCGGAACTTGCGCACGCGACCAACGGCGACCTCGGCCGACACGCTGACGCTGTTAAGCACGTTGCCCACGTTGTGCAGCACGCTGGTCGCCACTTCCGCCATGCCGGCCTGACGCGAGGTTTCGACGAGGCGCTGCTGTGCCTGGGTTAACTCCTCCCGGGCGAGCTGGTGTTCGGTGATCTCCTCCCGCAACTGGCGCGTGCGGTCCTCGACGTGCAGTTCCAACTGGTCGTTGGCCTCACGCAACGAGCGGGCCTGCTGCTGGATCTGCTCCAGCATGTCGTTGAACCGGTCCACCAGGCTGCCTAACTCGTCCTGCCCGCGTTTGTGGGCGCGCAAGGTATAATCCTTTTCCGTGGCGACCCGGGCGGCGGTTTGGGCAAGGCTGAAGATGGGTTCGGAGATGACCCGTTGCAGTTGCATGGCGACCACGTAAGCCGTCAGTCCGGACAACAACACAACCAACCCGGCGATGAGTGTGTAGCGCCGGCGACGTTCGCTCAGTTCTCGCAAATCCGAGGCGATGTAAAGGGTGCCGATCCCTTCGCCAGCCAGGACGATGGCCTGGAAGGTGTCGAGCCGGTGCGGTTGAAAAAAACTGCCCGGCGACCGGTTCGCCGGCCACGGGAATTCTGCCGGCTCGTACTTTCGTTGGAAGCCCGCCACCCGCCGGCCGGTCTTGTCAAAGACGGCCGCCGCGAGGATGCGTGGCTCGGCGCTCAGGGATTGCAGGGGCTTCTCCATCGCGGTGGCATCGTTGAAGGCCAGGCCCGGGGCGACATTTTCGCCGATCACCTCTCCCAGAATCGAAAAATCACGAACCAATTTCCCGCGAAAAGTGATTTGTTCATAAACGATAAAGCCCAGGCAGGCCAGCAACACGGCCACCACACTCGTCAGCATCATGATGCCGATGAGCTTGTGTCTGACCGGCAGATCGGAAAAAGCGCGCATGGTTTTACCAGGCTACGGGGTCCGCGTGATCTTTCGCGACAGTTTCAGGAGCTGGGAGCTGATCTTCAATTTCGCCCGCTCGGCGGAGTTCAGGTTGATTTCGAAACGCAGTTTGTCGCCCTCTTGGACGAAGAGGATCGCGCCGCCGTAACTGAGCAAAACCTCCGATTCGCCAACCCCCAGCACCGAACCCTCACGGAGTGCCTCCGCCAATTGCCCGAATCGAGTCTCGGCCGCGGGGACAAACAACACATGCAGCCCGCGGACCTCGGAAACCGAGTTGATCTCCCGGAATTGTATGCTTCGACCGTTGACCTTCCGATCCTTGATCATGTCCGCCAAAACGGTCCCGAACGGGTTGCTGCCAATCACGCCGATGACAATCGGGGCTGCGGAGTCGGGGAATTTCTCGGCCGGCCACTCGATGAATTTGGTGAAATTGTAAAGGAACGCCGCCTTGATTTGGTACTCTTTCGAGGTGTCCGGCTCGGCGACCACCGTTCCTTGACCGGCCCAGAACACCAAACTGGCGAGCAGCGGCCATAGGACCGGACGCAACCCGCATCGCCGGCCGCTCCTTGGTGCCGTATTTTGAATTATCAATTCCACGAATTTGTGCAACTTCACGCGTCCGGCACCCGCCGCTTGCAGCTTAAAAGCGCAGCGTGACGGTGGCCAGTACCGAACGGGGAACTTCAGTCTGCAAAGTGGTGCGGTAGCTGTTGGCTTCCGGGTGTTGGTTATCGAGCAGGTTCTGGCCACGGAGACTCAGTTCCAGCGATTTCGTTGGACGCCAAGTCACACCAAGGTCGAACCGGACATAGGAGGAAACCGGTGCCGCCGGGCTTGCACTGGTCGCCGAAGTAATCCGATCCACAAAGTATGCCGCCGAGTTTAACTGAAAGTTGTGAGGCAGGTCGAAATCTGAGCGCAACTGGACTTGTTGCTGCGGGCTTCCGGTAGTGGCCGTCGAGTTTGGCCGCAGGTGCATATGGAGCCAGGTGTAGCTGCCGGTCAGTCGCCAGCCCGCGGCCACGTGCCATCGCGCGGTGACCTCCGCCCCGTAGGTTTCGCCCGCCTGCGCATTTTGGAAGGTGGACGGGATCACGAAGTGCGGCGGGGCAGGGTTGAGTTCGGGTCCCGGGACGCCGTCCACCGGCGTCAACAGTCGGTGATACATGTTGTAGAAAGTCGTGGCCTCCAGCGACAGTTGTTTGGCGGGTTCAATCCGGTAGCCGAGTTCATACGCGTTCACTTCCTCGGCTAAAGCGCTGGGATTTCCAAAGACTGAAACCAGACCACCGGGGAAAGCGGCGACATTCACCCGGACGTTCCGCTCGGCAAGCGACGGGGTCCGGACCGCCCGCGACGCCGCCGCCCAGACGGTCTGGCGTTCGCTTGGCGTCCACCGCAACCGGGCACTGGGTTGGATCTCCAAACCCGTCAGATCGTTGTGTTCGAATTTCGATCCCAAGGTCAGGTGCAGCCGATCCGGCACCAGTGCGATGTCGTCCTGCACGAAAGTGCTGAAGAGCTGAAGTCCGCGACTCGGCGGGGTGAGCGTGGCAAAAAAGCTGGGCGTCATCGTCAGGTCCGTGAAGCGATAGCCGCCGCCCCACACGATGTCGTGCCGTTCGCCGACCGCGAACCGGTGCTGCATATCAATGTCAAAGGTATCCTGTCTCAGCGATTCGAGACCGTCGTCCTGTTTCACACGGTCGAAATAGGTCTGCAACGTGAACTGGGAAGTGTCCGAGATGATCCGTGTCCAGCGGCCCAGGATGTTGCCGCCGTTGTTGTGCGCAACCGGGTTCAGTGACTGGGAGTAGGGCGGTGACTGGAGCGGCGGTTGGATGTTTACTCCGGCCGCGGTGTTGTAGAGGGTGTTGCGAAAGTTTTCGTAACAAGCTCGCCTCCAAATCAATACGACTAAAATGACGGGGGTGGACGGCGGCACTCGCAAGTTAGCTTTCCACCGGTAGGCTGGCCGCATGAATTCCAACCTT
>BJHT01000205.1 GCA_014193395.1 Verrucomicrobiota bacterium | reverse complement strand
CGGTCGCGCCGGTCGTTCCGGTCAGACCTTGAATCCCTTGCGCGCCCGTCGGTCCCGTAGCTCCGGTAGTCCCAGTCGGACCGGTCAAACCTTGGATGCCTTGTAATCCCGCAGTCCCGGTCAAGCCTGTCGCGCCAGTGGTCCCCGTCGGTCCTTGGGGTCCGGTCGCGCCGGTCGTACCCGTTGCCCCTTGTTGCGCCAGCAGCGTCCAGTCTGCGCCTTCGACAGGGGTCACATTGCTGTTCGCCTGCTTGGCCAGCCACGCGTTGCCACTCGCAAACACCGCGTCGTCGGCCACGTAGTTGCTCGTGGACGACCATGCGCCACGGAAGGTCAACCCTCGCACACCTTGCGATCCCTGCGGGCCGGTGGCACCCGTGCTGCCCGTCGCTCCAGTGGTGCCGGTCAAACCTTGAATGCCTTGTGAGCCCGTGGCTCCAGGAGTGCCCGTCGGTCCCGTAGCTCCGGTAGTCCCAGTCGGACCGGTCAAACCTTGAATCCCTTGCGCTCCCGTCGCGCCCGTCGTCCCCGTCGGGCCTTGGGGACCTGTTGCTCCGGTGCTACCGGTTGTACCCGTGGCTCCTTGTTGCGCCAGCAGCGTCCAGTTCGCACCTTCGACGGGGGTCACATTGTTGTTCTCCTGTTTGGCCAGCCACGCGTTGCCGCTGGCGAAGACCGCGTCATCCGTCAGGTAGTTGCTCGTGGACAGCCATGCGCCCCGGAAGGTCAGACCGCGCAACCCTTGCGATCCCTGCGGGCCAGTCGCGCCCGTGCTGCCGGTCGTGCCCGTCAGCCCCTGCCCACCGGTCGCGCCGGTCGTTCCGGTCAGACCTTGAATCCCTTGCGCGCCCGTCGGTCCCGTAGCTCCGGTAGTCCCAGTCGGACCGGTCAAACCTTGGATGCCTTGTAATCCCGCAGTCCCGGTCAAGCCCGTCGCGCCAGTGGTCCCCGTCGGGCCTTGGGGGCCGGTCGTGCCGGTCGCTCCCTGCTGCGCGAGCAAGGTCCAGTCCGCGCCTTCGACAGGGGTCACATTGCTGTTCGCCTGTTTGGCCAGCCACGCGTTGCCGCTGGCGAACACCGCGTCATCCGCCACGTAGTTGCTCGTGGACAACCATGCGCCGCGGAACGTCAGGCCCCGCGCCCCTTGCACGCCCTGCGGGCCGGTTGCTCCCGTGCTGCCGGTCGTGCCCGTCGGACCTTGCGGACCCGTCGCCCCGGTCGGGCCGACAGGACCTTGCGGACCGGTCGTGATCGGCAGGTTCGTCAAGCCAGCACCGCTACCCGTGAAACCCGTGGCCGTGATCGTGCCGGCCGCGAAATTCCCCGAAGCGTCCCGCGCCACGATCGCATTGGCCGTGTTCGCACTCGTGGCCGTCGTCGCCGTGTTGGCCACTTTCCCCGCCGTGCTCAAGGTCGCCAGCTTCGTGTCCGTGATCGCCGCCGTGGCAGAAATCGCCGCATTGTTGATCGTCCCCGCCACGATGTTGGTCCCGTTCACCGTCGTCGTGGCGGTCACCGCGCTCAGCGGCTGCCATTGGCTGTTGCCAACATATTGCAGCGTCACCTCGCCCCCCACGATGCCGGCCAGCGAACCCATCACTCCGGCCGAGGTGTAGATCAGCCCCCCGTCAACCGTCGCCGCCAATTTCAAACCGTCGGACGAGGAGATGATCCCACCACCCCAGCCCCGGCTGCCCGCACCGCTTTGTCCGGTCCACGTCACCCCGGAATCCGTCGAGGTGTGGATCAGGCCATTCTGCACCATGGCCGCCAGCTTGGTACCGTCCGCCGACGCGGCGATCTGTTTCCACGACCGGTTGCTGTCCCGCGCCGTCCAAGTCACCCCGGCATCCGTCGAAGTGTAGAGCTGCCCGTTGACGACTGCCGCCACCAGCTTGGAACCGTCCGCTGACGAGGCGAGTGAAGCCCAAGAGCGGCTACCCGAATTGGATTGAGCCGCCCAGTTGACGCCGAAATCTGTCGAGGTGTAGAGCAGTCCGCCGTCCGTGCCCGCCACCAGCTTGGCCCCATCGTCCGAGGAGGCCACGCATTTCCAAGCTCGATTGCTGTCCCGTGCCGTCCAGTTCGCCCCGGAGTCCGTCGAGGTATAAATCTGGCCGCCGCTCACCACGGCCGCCAGCTTCGTCCCGTCCGCCGAGCCAGCGATGCCCTGCCACTGGCGCCCGCCTTCCCGGGCGGTCCACGTCACCCCGAAGTCGGTCGAGGTGTAGATCTGGTTCGCCCAAGTCACCGCCGCCAATTTCGAGCCATCCGCCGAAGCAGCGATGCCCAGCCATTCGCGACTCCCCGATCCGGTCCGTGCTGTCCACGTCACCCCGGAATCCGTCGAGGTATAAATCAGCCCGTTGCGATCGCCCGCGGCCAGTTTCGTTCCATCCGCGGAGGCAGCCAAACTTTGCCAACCGCGCGAACCCGAGCCCGTCTGTCCAGTCCACGTCACCCCCGCGAGGCTGGCGGCACTCAGACCCACGATGGACTGCCCGCTCCCCGGTGCCACCTGCCAACCCCCGGCTCCCACTCCCGCGACTCGCACCACGTCGCCAACGCTCACGGTCGTCGGCAACGTCACCGTGCTCGCCGCCGCATTGGTCAGCAGATACGAAGCGTTCGCCGCCGCGGTCTGCGTCGTGCCGTTGACTGTAATCCAATTGTTCACCCCCGTAAGGCCGGCGCCGTTCCCCACAAACGCCGCCGCCGTGATCGTGCCGGCCGTGAAATTCCCCGCGGCGTCGCGCGCCACAATGGCGCTGGCCGTGTTCACAGTGGTCGCGGTCGTGGCCGAATTGAGCACCTTGCCCGCGGTGCTGAGCGTCGCCAATTTCGTGTCGGCAATCGCCGCATTGGCGGTGATCCCGGCGTTGCCGATGCTACCTGCGACGACATTGCTGGCGTAGGTGGCAAACACCGCGTACGGCACCACCGGGATCGCCTGCCGCGGCGTCACCGTCGTAAAGGCCGCCGCCGAACCATTGGTCCGAACGCTTAATTCCAGCCAGCGCGGTGCGCCATTGAGCGCGCCAGCACCAAAGTCGAGGATGACCGTGAACAGGCCGTTGGTGACCCCGACGCCCCCCGGTGTGCCGAGCACGGACGCGGACGCCGAGTTGCCGGTGCTCACGCTGTCCCATAGTGTGAATTCAAAATCGTACGTCCCGTTGGCCGGAGAACCGCCGTCATTCAACCGCCCCTGATAGCTGAACGCCGTCAACTGCGCGTGACCGGCGAATGGGAGCGTAAGAAGCATGGCGAACAAGGCCCATGGCGCGGCACAGTTGGCAATACGCCGGGTCGAACAATTGCCCGCCCGACACGAATTGAGGCTAGCTACCATGGCCTTATCCCTGACAGGATCCCAGCGGATCTGATATACGCGGTCTCGCGTAAGGTCGCCGGGGCGACCTGAAGAGATTCGGCAACGACTCGCACCCGCATGGCCACTGGTTTATGCTCGTGAGCCCGAAAATCTGAGTCCGGTAACAATGACGACGACGGACCTAGAGACGTCAGGCGCTAGCGCCTCTGGCGCAGTGACATGAAAAGCGCCTTCTCCTACACCCCCGGTCGCGAGCTCGCGCGCGGTGGGATGGGCGCCGTGGTGGCTGCGCGGGACAACAAACTCGGCCGCAGCGTGGCCATGAAGGTCATGCTGCTGGCGGGCGCCAGTGCCGCGGAACGGCAGCGGTTTTTGCAGGAAGCCCGCGTGCTGGCCCAGCTCGCGCATCCGAATATCGTCCCCGTCTATGACCTCGGCACGGACGCCCAGGGGCGGCTCTTCTACACGATGAAGCAGGTGCTGGGTCTCACGCTGGACCAAGTGATCGACGACTTGCAGGCCGGGGACCGCGACACCGTGGCGAAGTATCCGCTCAACAACTTGCTGATCATTTTTCAGAAGGTCTGCGACGCCGTGGCCTTCGCGCATTCACGGGGCATTATCCACCGGGACCTGAAGCCGAAGAACATCATGCTCGGCGAGTTCGGCGAAGTGTTGGTGCTGGACTGGGGGCTGGCAAAATTCCTGCCGGACAGTCCGGCCGCGGCGGAAGCATCCGCCGCCCATGCGCTGCCCGGGCGATTCGGCCACGACGGGCCGGCCGCCGCCGCGGGCACGGAACCCACGACTCCGCCCCGGCGCGAAATCGTGAACAACGCCGCGTTCAGCGAAACGCTGGACGATGCCGCGCCCAGTGAACCCTCCGCCGCGAACGCGCTTTCGGAAAAAGCCTCCCCCGTTCTGTCTGCCCAAACCGCAGAGTCCACTACGCCAACCGCCGTGCCCGAAGCCGGTGCCGCGGCCAGAGCGACGCTGGACGGCACGGTGATCGGCTCGCCGCACTACATGTCCCCGGAGCAAGCCCGGGGGCGCGTGAGCAACTTGGACGCGCGCTCCGACATCTATTCCCTCGGAGGAATACTCTACACGCTGCTCACACTGCGACCGCCGGTGGAGGGCAAGACATTGGAGGAAGTGCTGGCGAAGGTGCGGACCGGAACCATCACGCCGCCCTCGTCCCGCCGCACGGCTGCCGGCAGCAGCCAATCAGGAGCCGTGGGCGGGATTCTTAAGCCCGCCCAAATTCGGCCATTGCCCCATCTCCCCGGTGGGCGGGTGCCCGCGGCGCTGTCAGCGGTGGTGATGAAGGCGCTGCAGGTGGACAAGGAGCAACGCTACCCGAGCGTTCCGGCGTTGGTCGCCGAGATGGCGGCCTATCAGGGTGGTTTCGCGACCGCGGCGGAGCACGCAAGCGCGCTGACGCAACTCCTGCTGCTCCTGCTGCGGCACCGAACTGTCACAGCATCGCTCGCAGTGCTGCTGCTGTTCGGCGTTGGGTTTGTGCTCAAATTGATGTCGAGCGAAGAACGCGCGGTCACGGGCGAGCAGCGTGCGAACGCCTCCGCCACCGTGGCCGTGATGGAAAAGGAAGCCGCCCGCCACTCTCTGGCGCGGGCAGAGATCGCGCTGGCCGAGGCGGCGTTCCGCAATTCGGACCTCATTGGCATGGTGAAGGCCTTGGATGACTGCCCGCCGGATTTGCGTGATCACAACTGGCGCTACCTGTCCGCGAAACGCGATGCCTCGCAGGGACGTTTCGTGGTAAGTGGTTTTGAAAAGACCTCCGATGTGCAAGCCGTGCCGTGCCATCCGGGCCAGTTTGCCCTGGCGGACTTGAACGGCAATATCGGCGTGGTGGAGGTGGCGACGCGCAAGGTGTTGCGCACCATCCCGACCGGATTTCACGGCGGCATCCGGCTCGCCGTCTCCGGGGACGGCCGGCGACTGCTGGCCTTCGGCGATCAAACGGCCCGCCTGTACGAGACCGCCACCGGCACGCTGCTCAACACCCTGCCAAGGAACTGGGATAGTGTGACGGAAATCGCGCTCGATCAAACTGGCCGGCAGGCGGCGGTCATCGCGCGGAAGAAGATCAGCAAAGGTGTGACCGACAACAAACTCAGCGTGGTGGACACTGACAGCGGTGTGGTTCGCTGGACTGCCCCCGGTGGGGCGCTCCGGAACGGTGCGCGTTTCCATCACGACGATGCTCGCCTCGGTGTCATTGGTTGGGATGCCAAAACCTATGAGGTCTTCGATGCGCACGACGGCACGATCATTTCTTCCCTGCCTCTGCCGGCACCGCCCGTCGCGCTCGCGGTCAGCCCCGACGGCAAATTGGTCGCGCTCGGGCTGCTCGACGGAGCGCTCGCCCTGCTGGACGCAGCGACGGGGCGCGAACTGCGTCGCGGGCAGATCTACCGCGGCCGATTAAACAAAGTCGCCTGGACTCAGGACAATCACCTGCTGACCATGGGATCGGAAAACTCGTTGACGAGCGAAGCACAAGTTCTGCGCCTCTGGGAACCGGAGCGGTTGGCGGCCCGCGGCACCTTCTTTGGATTGCAATCGACCGCCTGGAGCCTCAACGCCGCCAGCGGCCATCTGCTCACCTCGCAGTCTCCACCGCAGCTGTGGAGCTTCCCCGTGGGGGTGGAGTTGTGCCGTAAGGAAACCAAGACCGAGCAGGGCTGGTCCGCCCGGTTTCTGTCGGACTCCATGCTGCTGGCGCGCGGCGATTACTACAACCTGCAGCGCCATGATTTGTCGGACCCGCGCCAACCCAAGGGCAACGATGTTCCCCTGCCACTAGGTTGTGTCGTGTCCGCCGTGGATGTGAAGACTGGCTTGATAGCGCTCGGAGGAATGGCCGAGTCGGTGAGACTGATGAGCTACGGCCAAGACGGCATCAAAGAACGCTGGGACCGGGCCACGCCCTCGCAGAAGGTGCTGCGCCAAGACTTGCATACGTCGCACTTGGACTTCAATTCCACTGCGACACGGCTGCTCGCCGTCGGCGATCACGGCCTCCAGGTGCTCGACGTCCAGACCGGCGAACCACGCCTGACCGTGAAGCGCGCGTTCGCAAACGCCGTGTTCGCCGGAACACAGGGCCACCTCGCCGCCATTGCGCCCATCACCCGCACCGCTGCCGCGGTGGAAGACCACCTCCTCATCCTCGACGGCACGGACGGGCATGAGCGCAACCGTTTCGTCAGCCGTTATCAACTGGACGCCCTCGCCACCTCCCCGGACCACCGCCTCATCGCCGTCGCCGGGGGCGAACAGGTCGTAATCCTTCTCGATGCCGACACCCTGACAGAGAAACTTCGCTATCGTGCGCACGATGCCGGCATCGCCGCCCTGGCCTTCCACCCCTCCAAGCCCGTCATTGCCACGGGTTCGGTCGACCGAACCGTCAAGCTCTGGGACTACACCACAGCGAACCTGCAGCAGTCGTTCCTAGGCCTCAACGGCCAACCCGTCATGCTCGCCTTCAGCCCCAACGGCCAGCGCCTCGCCGTGGAAGGACAGGAGCGGTCATTCCGTGTTTTCGATGTCGGGACACCCGTCGCCCACGACCCAGCAAGGCGCCCAGCAACCGCCAAACAATCCAAGGAGGCCACGCAGACGAACCAGCCGTCGCCCACGCCTCCGCCATCCACAGCCGGGAAGGATCGCGGCAGGATGTTCGACCTTATCGACAAGGAGAAGCAGGGGAAACTCACACGCGCGATCTACATCTCGCAGCAGTCCGATGCCGCCGCCGCCAGCAAACGCTTCGACCAGTTTGATGCCAACAAGGACGGTTTCATCACGCGCGAGGAATTCATCAAGCAAGGGAAGATATCGGAGTAACCGGGCGAAGCATGCATTCCGAATGTCCTGGCACGGAGGCGGTGGCCCGCCTCGGAGCCGGGTGGCGGCGCGTCCGCCGCCGCAGTTGAGGGTTGCACAACGAAGCTCATTCGCGACCATCGGGACCATTGCTACGAGCTTGGAAGACCCGGCAGGCACGCGTCACGTATTAGGCCCCACCTGTGTGTTGGGGCGCTTACCGGATTGCGCGATCCAGCTCGCTGGCGCGCGGGTTTCGCGCCGTCACGCGCTGGTGCATTCGATGGATGGCGTGCAGCACTGGTTAGTGGATCTTGGCAGCACCAACGGCGTGCTCGTCAATGGTCATCGCATTCAGCAACCCCACGCCCTGCGCCACGGGGACGAAATCCACATCGGCGACAACCGGTTGGTGTTCCATGCCGCTGGCCCGCAGTCGGACGGGTCGGGAACCCAGGCGCGCTGGATCAAGACCGCACATGCCGAGGCCGGATTGAGCACGCTCAATTACGGCATCGTGGTGGTAGGTGCCAATGGCCGGGCACAGTTCACCACCGAGCGGGCGCGGGAATGGCTGCAAAGCTATTTTCCGAAGACCAAGCGCGATTCACTCCCCGACGAAATCCAACGCTGGCTGGCACAACGGGCCGGATCGCCCGTCGCGTCGTGCCCGCCACTGATCGTGCCCTCGGAAAATTACCGCCTCCAGGTGCGAATAACCGAGCGCGCCGACCACGAGGTCATTCTAACTCTCACGGAAGAAAGTCCGGCCTCGATGCAGGTGCTGGTGGCCCGCTTGGGACTGACCCAGCGCGAGGCGGAAATCTTGCACTGGGTCATCGAAGGCAAATCCAACAGTGAAACCGCGACCATTCTAAACATCAGCGTCCGCACCGTGGACAAACATCTCCAAAACGTCTTCAGCAAGCTCGGCGTGGAAAACCGGGGCGCCGCCTTGCGCGTGGTGATGTACGCGCTGGGCCGCTGACGCCGCTTAAAACGCGGTGGCCACTTGCCATTGATGCCGTCGGCCCTCTGGATCCCTGAGAAGCTGGCAACTTGGTTTCTGCCTGTTTGCAACTGCCGTCAACGAAAGCGGACAAGCGACGGTCGTTTTCCTAACATCTGCCGGCCTGTGCCCCATTCGGTCCACAGGCGGTCAATCTATTGTGGATCGAGCACTCCGCGCATTCCGCGCCGCTACGAGGCGAGTTGCCGGAGTCGCGTTTCCAGTTCGCCGATGCGGTGACTGTCGTTGACGAGCTTGTCGAGCAGGCCGTCGCGTTCGAGTTTGAGCTGCTCGATGAAGTAGTCTTTGCCGCGGTTCAGAATGCGCAAGTCGGTGAGTTCCTTTTCCAGGCTGCCGACTTGGGTTGGGTCGGGTTCGGGGTTCGAATGGGAGCGCGGGGTGTTGGTACCGGTCTCACTTTCGGAACGCTGCGCTGGCGTTGGCGCTTCTGGTTCGGAAATGTTTTGCTCCACTTTCGCCGCCTTCGCTTTCTCTTCCGCGATTGCTGACTCGGCGCTTTGCGGCGTGATGAACCAGCGCCGGTCGTTCATGTCGAAGTAGGCGCTCAGGCGGGCAATCCCCTGCCGGTTGGGCTGGCACCAGTTCACGATGCTGCGCTCGGTGCGCGCGACGCCAGCGGCTTCAAACATCCGCGCAACTTCGCGTACGGTGAGCGTGTGGTTTTCACCTCGTTCCGCAGGATTCGGAACGGTGCGGAAGGTTTCCGTAGCGTGCGGAACGTTGCCGAAAGCTTCGGCAGTTTGCGGAACCGTGCGGAACAATTCCGCATTGTTCGGCAATGGCTGCAAGGGTTGTGATGGTTGGTCCATGAAAGTTGGGTGAGCGATTAAGGCGACGTGCCGGGCGGGGAAGAAGTGCCGGATTGTCGTGGCGTAATTCTATCATGCCTGCGGGCGTTGCCGAAATCTTCGGAACGACTTCAACTCGGTCGGCAGCTCATTTGCAGAAGGGCCCATAGGTGCGCTACAATGCAGCACATGGAGCGCATCTGGAGAGACTTCAAAGGGGTTTGGATTCCGAAAGAAATTTGGACTTCTTCGACGTTGTCGCTGATGGAAAAGGTGCTCTTCGTCGAAATCCATTCGCTCGACAACGAGCGCGGGTGCTTCGCCTCCAACCGTCACTTCGCCGATTTCTTCGGTCTGAGTGACCGGCAGATTCGCCGGCACCTGGTCGCGCTCAAGAAGAAAGGTTTTATCAGCATCACCATGCTCAACGAGACCGACCGCATCATTCGCGCCATCGGCAAGTTTGCGCGGGTCAAGGAACCGCAGTTGCGCGAACTCCGCGATCTGTCGGCGACCCTGGCCGAACAGTTGAGCATTCACGGGCGGCGGTTATCCACAGCACGTCCGAACACCCCGGACAGAAATGTCCACGGGGGGCGGACATAAGTGTCCGGGCAGGCCGGACAGAAACGTCCACAGAGTAATACAATGAATAATACAAAGAGAAATACACGATCGAAGCTTTCAGCAACCAGGAAGATGGGGACAACTCAAAGAGAACCCCGGCATGAACTTTTTGTGCAATGGTTGACCGGACTGCTTCGTGAAGAACAGGGACGCGCCGTAATCCGGGAACTGGTGAACCAACACGAACTGCCCGTGATTGATCGCGACCGTGGTAGCATCTCTGCCGCAGATGCGCATTCGCGACCTTGACGCCAAGTTCACACATGCGCTAACTTCACCCGGATGCGAGCAATCCAGTTTTACCGCACCGTCACCGGCGCTTGTCCGGTGGAGGAGTTCCTTGATGGCCTCGGCCCGAAACAGGCGCAGAAGGTCGCATGGGTGCTTCAGGTGGTGAGAGATTTACCAATGGTGCCCAAGCAATACTTCAAGAAGCTGGAAGGCACGGGGGATCTCTGGGAAGTCCGGGCCGACTTGGGCGGGGACGCCTTCCGGTTACTGGGCTTCTGGGATGCGGGGCAGCTTGTCATCCTGACCAACGGTTTTGCCAAGAAGACACGGAAGACGCCCGCACGGGAAATCGAACTGGCCGAACAACGCAAACGCGATTACCTCAACCGAAAGCTAAGATGATGAAAGATGACCTGACCAAATACGTGGAGCGCCGCAAGCGCGTGGACACCAAGTTCGCGGGAAATTATGAGAGCGGCTACCAAGACTTCAAGGTGGGCGTGCTATTACGTCAGGCCCGGGAGAAAGCCGGGATCACGCAGGAAACCCTCGCCCGCCGCACGAAGACAAAAAAGTCCGCGATCTCGCGGTTGGAGAATCACGCCGAGGATGTGCGACTCTCGACCTTGGAGCGGGTCGCACACGCGCTGGGCAAGAGCCTGCGGATCGAACTGGTGGAGGCGTAGAACGGATTCCCGTTGAAATGACGAGAGCTTGTCTGCGATCGAACTCTCCTACATACGGGCCCACAAACAGGGTTTGTAGGGGCGCGACCCGCACCCACCACGATTCCACGGCTCAACCGCCGCCTACGACCTCCCCCAACGTGTCGTCGGCTAGCGCCCGACTTCGCGCTTTTTCCCTCCGGGCTATCGGGTGCAGTCCACCTACCCGGTGTCCTTTACCAAACAGCGCGAAGTCGGGCGCTCCGGAACTATCGTTCCTTAGCCCACGACACGTTGGGGGACGGGTTTTAAGAACACCACGACGGGACCGCTACCGCGCCCACTTCGCACCAATGTGCGGAGGACGACGGGTTCGCAGCGATGCGCGGAGCACGACACCTTCGCAGTAAATGCGGAAAAAGCGTCGCCGCCACCGCGGCGGTCCCCACCACGACTCGCGCCGCAGGCGCGCGCGGCCAGGCCGTGTTAAAATGGCACTGTCTCGGGTTTCAAAGTCAGTCGCCATTACCTCGCCGGCTCGTCCCCAAACACGCATGTCGGCGCAAGCGAGTGGCAGTCGCCGTTCGCCCACCCGGTTCGCAGGTTTTATACAACACGGGAAACCTGCTTCCGGGCAGGAGTGGCGGCTGGCTTGGGAACCATGAACCCACACGATCACATCATCATCGGCGAGCGATACGGCTGGGGCGACCCGGTGCCTTTTGGCATTTCACCAAACGACCAGCGCCAGCATCTCTACCTCATCGGCAAGACGGGTTCGGGGAAAACCACGCTCCTGCGTAATCTCATCGTGCAGCACATCGCCGCCGGACACGGCGTCGGGCTGATTGATCCACACGGCGACCTCGCCGAGGAATTGCTGCATCTCATTCCGCCGGCCCGGGCCGAGCACACGGTCTATTTCAATCCCGGCGACCTCGACTTTCCCATCGGCCTGAACCTCCTTGCCCACGTCGCGCCCGATGACCGGCCGTTGGTCGCCTCCGGCATCGTCGGCGCGTTCAAGAGTCTCTGGCCCGATTCGTGGGGGCCGCGCCTCGAATACATCCTCTACAACGCCATCGCCGCGCTGCTCGAATGCGAGAACACCACCTTACTCGGCGTGAACCGCCTGCTCACCGACGACGCCTATCGCGCCTGGGTCATCCGGCAGGTCAAAGACCCGTTCATCCGCGCGTTCTGGCAGGACGAATACGCCGGCTACGACGCGCGCTTTCAGCGCGAAGCCATTGCGCCGATCCAGAACAAGCTCGGTCAGTTCCTCGCCAGCCCCGTCATCCGCAACATTCTCGGGCAGGTGAAGAACCGCGTGAACATCTCTTTCGTCATGGATCACCAACGCCTCTTCATCGCCAATCTCTCGAAAGGCAAACTCGGTCACGATAAGGCGAACCTGCTCGGTTCGCTGCTCGTGACGCAGTTCCAACTCGCCGCCATGGCGCGCACCAACCAACCGGAGCATGAGCGCCGGGACTCTTACCTGTTCATCGACGAGTTCCAGAACTTCAGCACGGATGCCTTCGCGGCGATCCTGGCCGAGGCGCGCAAATATCGCCTCTGCCTCACGCTCTCGCATCAATACGTGGACCAGCTCGCGCTGCCCGTCCGGCAGGCCGTGTTCGGCAACGTTGGCACCCTCATTGCCTTCCGCGTCGGCAACATAGACGCGGAGGTGTTGCAGGCCGAGTTCGGCCACGAGTTCGCCACGCAGCAGTTGGTCGATCTCGACCGTTACGAGGTCGCCGTGAAACTCCTGGAGAACGGCACGAACAAACAGCCCTTCCGCGCACTGACGCTCCCGCCACTGGAAGCCGGCACGGGTCGCAGAGAAAAGCGGATCGCGCGTTCGCGCGAACGCTTTGCCACCCAGCGGCGCGTGATCGAGAACAAACTGAACGGGTGTACGAGATAAAAGTGGGGGCTACGAGCGGGAAGCCCAGAAATCTTCGAAGCGGTCGGAGAGCAGACAGGTGCGGAGCGCGAGGATGGCGTTGGCACCGCGGACCGACCACCGCATGCCGGAG
>BJHT01000204.1 GCA_014193395.1 Verrucomicrobiota bacterium | reverse complement strand
GTCATCTTCTCGCGGCCGCAACTACCCGGTGCGGTATCTCCGGTCGGCGGCGAGTTCGTCGGTCCGTGGAACACGTCGTGGCCAACCTGACCCCCATTCCCGGAAACGGATGTGGCAAAGGAATGGCGGCAACGGAATGGGGACCGGGGGAACTTATAGTCTTCGTTCCTTTGGCTCCATTCCTTTGACAAAACGTCCCTGCCCCATTCCGGTGAGACCATCGGCAACGCGCCGCTCGCTCACCCCCTCCGCTAGGTGAGTACGTTGGCTACATGCTGCGCTGTTCCGGCGCTCCGGTTCTCCTCACTTCGGCGGCGACCGGCCGCGCTGCTTTGCGCTGACCACATGGTCACGACCAAGGTTTTCCTGCACGCGGTCCGCCCGCCGCAAGCTCACTTCGCCCCACCCGCCAGCGCGCGCACCAACTGCGCAGCCTCCGCGTGATTCGGCGCGATCTCGAGTGCGCGGCGCGCGGCTGTGAGGGCCTCGGCGGTGCGACCCAGCCGCGCGAGAATCGTGGCGCGCGCATACGACGCCTGCGGCGAGCGCGGGTCCAGCGACTCGGCCTGCACGAGCGCGTCAAGCGCACGATCCGTTTGCTGCCGACCGTTGTACGCGAGGCCGAGATTGTACCACGCCCGCGAAAATTGCGGATCGAGCTTCACCGTTTCCTCCAGCGCCGTGAGGGCCTCCGGGAGCCGCCCCAGTTCATTCAGACCAAGCGCGAGATTGAAGCGATACTCGGCCTGGCGCGGCGCGAGCCGGCACGCGGCTTCGAGATGGCGCACGGCTTCCGCTGTTTGCCCCTGCGCATTCAACGCGAGCGCGAGTGCGGCCTGGAGCGGCGGCGAGCCGGCGTCCCACGCGACCGCGCGGCGCAGGCACGCAAGGGATTCGGCAGCGTCGCCGCGATCCGCGAACCACTGGCCGAGCTGGAGCAACCCGGTGGGTTGATCGCGGTTGTGCTCGAGCATGTGGCGCAGCTCGCGGCCCGCGAGCGACTCCGCCCCGACACGCGCGCGCAGGCTCCACGCGGCCTCGACGCGGACGCCGCGCACGGGATCGTCGAGGAGCAATTGCAACAGGCCCGCGGCGGCGGCGTTGCCGGATTGCGCGGGCGTTTCGAGCGCGCGCGCGGCGGCGGCGCGGACGATGGCGTTCGTGTCTTTGGCAACGTGGAGGAGGGCGCTGGCGACGTGCGGTTCGTGGCTCCAGTTGCGGAGCAGGTTGGCCGCGGCGGCGCGCCAGAGCGGCACTTTTTCATCCGTCAACAGCCGCAGCAGATTGGCCTCGGCGCCGGGACGATTGGCGCGGCCGGCGGCGATCGCTTGCGTGCGGGTGCGTGAGGGACGGTTCATGCGCGGGCCGTACCATTTGTCCACGGCCTCGATGGCCCAGTCGGCGGAGCGGTCGGCGTGGCAGCGGTTGCAGGCGTTGGGAATGCCAAGCTGCTTGGTAAGCAGCGGATCGGGAATGGTGAAGCCGTGGTCGTGCCGGACGTGGCGCTGCATGTACACGGTCTGCGGCATGTGGCAGTCCACGCAGCGCCCGCCGGGTTTGTCCGGTGCGTGATGACTGTGTGCCGCGGGGACGATCACGGGCGCGGGCGCGATCGGTGGCGAAAGCGCGGCCGTCGTGGTGGGCGCGACCGGGGCGGCGTGACAGCGGAGGCAGAGGAGATTTCCCGGCAGAATGGTTTTGGCCGAATGCGGCTCGTGGCAATCGACACAGCGCACGCCGGCCGCGTGCATCCGGCTGCTGAGGAACGAGGTGAACTCGTAGTCCTCATCGCGCACCTGCCCGTCGGGATGAAAAATGTCCGTCTCGTCCGGAATCGTGAGGCTGAAGTGATCGAAGAAATCAGCGCCCGGCACAAAGTCACCGGTGAGCTCGCCCCGGCGGGCGTGGCAGGAACCGCAGGTCGCGAGCGATTGATCGCGGGTGTGACGGTAGGTGGCCGGGTCGCGCGCGCCGGTGCCGCGATTCTTTTTCTGCCAGTCCACATGCGCGCGCTGCGGGCCGTGGCAGGCCTCGCAACCGACGCTGCGCTCGGCCATCGCGGTCGCGTAGGTGTCAGTGTCGGCGCGGTAATTTTTGCGGACGCGCGTGTTGTGGCAGGCGGCGCACATCGTGTTCCAGTTCATGCCGCGCCCCGTCCAATGGCCCCATTCGCCGGGCTTGCGATCTTCGTCGCCGAAGACATTGAACCACTTGTTCGAGCGCGGATCGTAGGCCAGCTCGGCCGTCTGCCAGCGCCCGCCGCCCGTCGGAATGAGGAACTGCCGCAGCGGATCCAAGCCGATCACGCGGTCGGGAACGAAAGGCTGCTGGCGGCCATCGAGACCGACCGTGACCAACTCGAGGCCGCGGGCCGTGGCGCGCGCCTCGGCCGTTTGCGTGCCGTGTGAGATCGCGCGCGCCGGCTCGAAGGCACCGCGGTCCAGGGCGGGATCAACGGCGCGTTCCGCAAGGCCGTGGTGCGAATCCTTCCAGCGATCAAACGCGGAAGCGTGGCACTCGCGGCAACTGGCCGAGCCGGCGTAGGCGGCGAAGGCCTGCGATTCGGGCGGGATAATCGGCGAAAGGCTGGGCGAATCCTTGCGATGCACGCCCGCCGCCGTCGGCCCGGATTGAAACTGCCGCCGCGCGACGACGACCGCGACCAGTCCTACCAGTCCGACTAACACAGCGAGCCACACCCGCCGGGCCGGACCAGCCGCGCGGCGCGGTGCGGGCGGCGCAGGCGGTGTTTTCTTCGAGCGACGGGCCATGTATTTCCGCCGCGCGGACAGCGACTTCGCGGCGGAGCCGGATCAACCCAGCTTGCTCACGATGGCGTCGAACTCGGTGTCGATAAACGCCTGCATCGTCTCCGTGCGGACATTGCCGAGAATGGCCAGTTCGCTGAGAAGATGCAGGATTTTTTGTTCGCTGTCGGCTTCGAGGACGAGCACGCCGTCGTAGCGGCCCAGGGACCAGTACTGACCTTCGACTTTCACGCCGGTCTTGGCGGCGAGTTTGTCGAACTCATGCGCGCGGCGCGTGGATTTCTTGAGGTTCTTGCCGCCTTGTTCGGTGAATTTGAGGAGGGAGATGTAGCGAGCCATAAGGGTGGGGAGTTAAGAGTTAATCGTTGTTGCTCACGCGTTGGGACGGGAAGCCGGGGCAATTATTGAAATCCAATTGCAACCGCGAACCATCGTTCGCACCCCAACACGCGCAGGACCCCGCCTCGAACACCCACCCGCCCAACGCTATTCAGTATTGAAAGCCGTCCGCGTTCCCGGCACGGTGTGCCCAACAACCGCAGTCAACCCGAAAGGTCAGGCTTATGAAAAATCCCCTCCCCCTCCTGCTCGTCACCGCCGCCCTCGGCAGTCCGGCCCTCGCCGCCGACAAACTCGCCGCGACACAACCGCCGCCCGGCAAGGCCGGCGGCGCGGCCACCACCGCCACGCCCGTCAAGAAGCTGCGCGACCTCGGCATTCACGCCGGCCTCACGAAGACCGGAGGCACACGCAGCCAGGACGCCACCCTGCCCGTGCTCATCGCACTAGCGCCCGCAGAAACCGCCCGGACCGTCAGCGCATCGCCGGTGCTCTACTGGTTCAGCAGCGGGGCCGAACGGGTCAAATGCGTCCTCACGCTCACGCCTACGAAAGCCGACCAACCGCTCCTCGAAACCATCGTGACCGGCACGCAGTCCGGCGGGGTGTTCAGCGTCAACCTCGCGACGGCGGGCATCAAACTCGAGGCCGACCGCGACTACCAATGGTCCATCTCGACCGCGGTCAACGGGGAAGCCTCTTCCAAAGACATCGTCTCGCAGGGCCGCATCCGCCGCGTCGCCGCGCCTCCCGCCCTCGCCGCGCGGCTGGCCGGAGCGCCCGCCGAGACGCAGCCCGCCATCTACGCGCAGGAAGGATTTTTCTACGATGCCGCCGCCAGCTTGCTGCCGCTGGTCGAAGCGCAGCCCGACAACGGAAAACTGCGCGCCGAACTCGACCAGCTCTTCACCACCTTCAAAATCTCCCTGGCCCGCAAATAACGCCCGGGGCGGGGACAGCTTGTCCCCGCATCCGTCGCCCCTGCCCCTCTGCGTTTCTTCCCATCTCTGCGGTGTTCTGTCGGGCTCCCAGCCGGGCGCCGGACGAAGGCTGGAAAGCAAAACTCAGAACACCACAGAGACGGGAAGGAACGCAGAGAGGTGCGGGCGGCGTGTCGCTCCAACTGCAAATGCCCCGCCCCGCATCAAGCGCAGGCCACACCGCTCACGCCCAATACCGATAATCCAAATCGGGAAATAAATTGTCCCGCGCCTCCAACTCCGCGAGCTGCGCCTCTTCCACCCGCCCCGCCGTGAGCTGCTCATGCAGCGCGAGAAAGTTCAGCAGATGCTCCTTCACCCGTCGCCGCGCATATTCGGGACTTGTCCCCATGCGCAGGATGAACGGCCAGTCGCTCGCCTGCGCCAGCAGCAACTCCCGACCCGCCTGTTGCAACGCCCGCCGCTGCAATCCAACCGCCGATGGAAAACCCCGCGCCAGCGCCGTCATCCGCTCCTGCGCCACGTCGAGATGCGGAAAAATCCACGCGTTCTTTTCGTTGAGCCACAGCTTCCAAAATCCCTCCTCGCCCCAGCTTGACCCGCCCGGCGTCGCCACCTGCTGCGTCGGATTCTCCGCAAGGTATTCCTCCACCCTGACCAGCCGCACCGCCCCCGCGCTCCCCTCGCTCGCTCCCGTCGCCCCCGCCGCTGCCGCCTCCCGCGCCAGCGCATCCAAAAACTCCAGCCCCTCAAACCACCAGTGCCCGAACAACTCCGCATCATACGGACACACCAACACCGGCGGCCGGTCAAACGCCGCCGCCAGCGTCGTGATCTGCCGCGCCCGTTCCGCCAGAAAATGCCGCGCGTGCTCGCCCGCCGCCGCCAGCGCCAGCTCGCGCTGATACGGCGCCTTGGTCCCGCCACCGCCCGTGATGCGGTGATATTTCATTCCCGTGAATCCGCGCAAATCCGGCGACGGCAGATACGGCCGCACATACTCGAAATCCAAATCGAACCCGATATCCCGATAGAAATCCCGATACCGCGGATCCCCCGGATACCCGCCATCGCGGCTCCACACCTGCCGCGCCGACTCGCCCTCGCGCCCAAACGCCGCCACACCCGCCGGCGTCATGATTGGCGCGAACACCCCGTAAACCGGCCGCGGTCGCGCATTCATCACCCCGTGCGTGTCCACCACAAACCACCGCAGCCCCGCCTCGCGCAAAAACAAATCCAGCCCCTCCACATACGCGCACTCCGGCAGCCAGATGCCCCGCGGATCGCGTCCGAAACACCGGCGATAATCATCCCGCGCCACCAGCACCTGCGCCCGGATCGAAGTCGGATGCCGCGCCAGCAACGGCAGCAACCCATGCGTCGCCGCGCACGTAATGATCTCGATCCGCCCCGCATCCTGAAACGCGCGAAACGCCGCCACCAGATCACCGCGATATTCCGCAAACAGCGCGCGCAGTTCCGTCAACCGCTGCTGATAAAACACCGCGACCGGCTGCAACGCGTGGTCCCAGTGCGTGCGATGCACCTCCCTCTCCGCCAGTTCCGCCAACGCCTCCAGCCGCCTCCCGCAGCGCCCTTGCAGCAACGGATCGCGCAACATCGCGCACAACGTCGGCGACAACGTGAGCGTCAGCGGTGCCGCCACGCCGTCGCGCTCCCACTCCCGCAGCTTCAGCAACAGCGGCAGGTAACACTCGATGACGGCCTCATAAAACCAGCTTTCCTCGAGGAATTTTTCATGCTCCGGATGCCGCACAAACGGCAGATGCGCATGCAGCACCAGCGCCAGATAACCTTGCATGAACCGACCCTTGCCGAACCCGTCCCAGGTGGAAAGCACAAGCCACGGCGCTGTGATGCGGGAACCGTGATGGGTGATCCGTTATCCGAGTTTCGCCCCCACCCACGACTTCCCACCAATTACTAGCTTCGTGATTCGCTTCTGGCTATCGCGGCCGGGCCGGGCTTTTCAAGCGGTGGCGCAAGCCTCGCTTCCCTGTGGACGCCTCCTCGCCCCGCCCTGGGTACCGCAGGCGTCCCCGCCTGCGAGTTGTGGCGGCGTTTCGCCGCCAGAACCGATGGCCTGGGCGCGGACGCCCCGCCACTCGCAGCCGAGAGCGGCTGCGCTACCCCGGACCCTGCGCGAAGATGCTCGAGCTTCCCCTTCCACTCATCGCCTACTTTACTTCCCGCCCCGCCCTCCCTTTACTCCGCACATGTTCACCACGCTGCCCCGCATTCCCGGCGCTTGTCTCGCCGCCTTTGTCTCAACCCTGTTGCTCACTCCGGCCCACGCCGCGACCACCGACTGGCCGCAATGGCGCGGACCAAACCGCGACGCCATCTGCACCGAGACGGGCCTGCTGAAAACCTGGCCCACCAACGGCCCGCCGTTGCTCTGGCGTGCGAGCGGACTTGGCAGCGGCTTTTCGAGCGTCGCCATCGTCGGCGACCGCATCTACACAATCAGCAACCGCCGCGGCAAAGACGGCAGCGGCACGCATCTGCTCGCCCTCGCGCTCGCGGACGGCAAACCCGTCTGGGCCACGCCCTTCCCCGCCGGCGGCAAGGACGGCAGCCCCAACGGCACCCCCACGGTCGATGGCGAACTCACCTACGCCATCTCGCTCGGCGGCACGCTCGTGTGCGCCAAGACCGCGACCGGCGAAATCGTGTGGAGCAAAAATTTCGGCAAGGATTTCGAGGGCGGCATGATGTCCGGCTGGGGCTTCAGCGAATCCCCGCTTGTCGATGGGGACAAACTGATCGTCACCCCCGGCGGCACGAAATCCACCATCGTTGCGCTCAACAAGAAGACCGGTGAACTCATCTGGAAATGTCCCGTCGCCGACGTGGGCAATCGCGGGAAGGACGGCTCGGCTTACACCGGCGCGGTCGTCAGCGAAGGCGCGGGCGTGCGGCAATACATCCAGCTCCTCGGCCGCGGCGTGGTGGGTGTGCGCGCCAGCGACGGCAAGCTCCTCTGGTCCTACAACCGGGTCGCCAACGGCACCGCCAACATCCCCACGCCGCTCGTCCACGGCGATCATGTCTTCTGCTCGACGGGCTACGGCACCGGCGGCGGTTTGTTGAAACTTGTTCCCAGCGGTGACAAGGGCGTGAACGCTGAGGAAGTCTATTTCCTCAACGCGAAGGATTTTCAAAATCACCACGGCGGCATGATCCTCGTCGGCGATTACCTCTACGCCGGCCACGGCCACAACAACGGCTTCCCCATCTGCATCGAACTCAAGACCGGCAAGGTCGTCTGGGGCAAGGACCGCGGTCCCGGCGCGGGTTCCGCCGCGATCCTCTTCGCCGACGGCCATCTCTATTTCCGCTACGAAAACGCCGTCATGGCCCTCATCGAAGCCACGCCCGAGGGCTACCGCGAAAAAGGTTCGTTCGAGCTCGCCAGCAAGAACGGCAAGAGTTGGTCGCACCCCGTCATCCACAAGGGGCTGCTCTACCTCCGCGACCAGGACAACTTGCTCTGCTACGACATCCGCGCGAAGTAGCGAGGCGAAGCTCCAAGCGCAAAGCTCAAAGCTCAAGGAAAGGGCCAAGCAGCAAGGGCCAACGCAGCGGCGGCGTTCCGCGGCAGGCGGACTCCCCGCCTTTGTAGGAGTCGAGGTAACGAGACTCTAACCTTTTCCACGCGCAACGCGGCCTGAGTCCTGCGGGCCTGACTGGGTCAAGGCGCCGGGAACCGGAGCGCAGTTTCAATACGCGGATTGCGGCGGTTTCGGACGGGCCTCTCGCGGAAGGAGGTTAGAGTCTCGTGACCTCGACTCCTACAAGGCCGGAAGCACGGCCGGCTTGTAGGAGACAACGTGAGGAAAAGCCAAGGAAGCAACGTTGGCAGGCGGATTTCCCCGCAGTTCGCGTGAGTTCCGTCCGCCTGCCAACGTACCCCCTTCCGCCTGCTGAGCACGACGGTCTCAGTTCTGCCCCGCTTTCCGGCCCGGGTTTTTGCAGGTCAACGGCGGCGGCGGGCTATTACCTGCTTCGTTGCCAACCTGAATCTGCCGCCCTTCCCCGAAACGGATTGGGCAAAGGAATGGAGGCAAAGGAATGAAGACAAAAAGTTTTCCCGTCCCCATTCCTTTGCCTCCATTCCTTTGCCAAAAATTCCGCTGCCCGTCGGCATCGCCTCGCTCCCGGCCGATGCCTTGCCGCGGCCAACCGAGTACGTTGGCCCCATGCTGCGCCGTTTCGGCGCTCGGGTTCTCCTCACGTCGGCGGCTGCGTTTTTCCGCAGACTTGGCACGCCGCTTCATGGTGCGAACGGCCCGATACGTTCGCGCGCGCCCGCCACGCTTCGTTTTGAAGCCGCATGTCTGCCGCGCGCCAATGCGCCGATGAGCCGTCCAAAAATTCGTTCGCCTTCGCCCCGGCTGGCGGGCAGGTTTTCGCCGCATGAAACACCTTCCGAAATCGTCACGCGCGGCCACGGTGAACCGGCGTGATTTTGTCAAAGGCGGCTCGCTCGCCACCATGATGTCCCTGATGGGCGGCGTGGAACTCGTCGCCCAGGAAACCAAGAAAGACGCCGCGGCGGACAAGGCCGCGGGACCGCAGGTGAAGGTCGGCGTGATCGGTCTCGGCGCGCGCGGCCGCGAAGTGCTCGGCACGCTCGCGTTGCAAAAAGAGGCCGCCGTCGCCGCGATTTGCGACACCTACGCGGCCTCGCTGCGCCGCGCGTCCGAGGCCGCGCCGAAGGCCACCAAGCACGCCGACTATCAGGAAATTCTCGCGAACAAGGAGATTCAGGCGGTGGTCGTCGCGACGCCGACGCACCAGCACCGGCAGGTCGTGCTCGATGCGCTCAAGGCGGGCAAACACGTCTATTGCGAAGCGCCGCTCGCGAACACGATCGAGGACGCGCAGGCCATCGCGCTGGCGGCCAAAGCGGCGGTGAAGCAGGTGTTTCAAGCAGGCCTGCAGTTGCGCTCGGACCCGCAGCGGCATTTTCTTTTGCAGTTCATCCGCTCCGGCGCGATGGGCAAAAACCTGATGGCGCGCACGCAGTGGAACAAAAAGCTAAGCTGGCGCTTCACGTCGCCGAATCCCGAGCGCGAACGGGAAATCAACTGGCGGCTGCGCAAAGAGACTTCGCTCGGTCTGGTCGGCGAAATCGGGCTGCACCAGATCGACGCGGCGTCGTGGTTCCTCAACAGCAAGCCCACCGCCGTGAACGGTTTCGGCGCGGTGATGCACTGGGAAGATGGCCGCGAGGTGGCCGACACGATGCAGGCGGTGTTCGAGTTTCCCGGCGGCCTCACGCTCACCCACGGGAGCACGCTGGCCAACTCGTTCGATTCGGATCACGAGGTTTATTTCGGCACCGACAGCGCGATCATGGTGCGTGGCAACAAGGCCTGGATGTTCAAGGAAGCCGACGCGCCGCTGCTGGGCTGGGAGGTCTATGCGCGCAAGGATGAGTTCTACAAGGAGACCGGCATCGCGCTCGTGGCCAACGCCACCAAGCTCGTCGCGCAGGGCGACAAGCCGGTCGAGGACGCGCCATTTTCCAACACGCCGCTCTCGTACGCGCTCGAGGCGTTCCTCGCGAACGTCAATGAAATCGGGGCCGCCGTGGAAGATTTCAACGCCACCTTCAACCCGAACGACACCAAGGCGCTCGTGAAATATCTGAGCGAAATCAAGCGCCAGCCCGCCGCCGGCTTCAAGGAAGGCTACGAAGCCACCGTCATCGCGATCAAGGCCAGCGAGGCCGTGCAGAAACAGCAGCGCGTGCTGATTCCCAAGGAACTGTTCGCGCTCGCGTGAGCTGGTTCGCGAATCGCCCCGAGAATTCCGGCTCCAACTCCAACTCGAACGAAACCCTGATCCAACAGAAGAAGTCCCTTCCTCCCAACGTCACAACCGCCATGAAAACCGCCCGCTCCCCCCGCTCGCTCCCCGCCCTCACCTTCGCGTTCGTCCTCGCCGGTGCCGCCCTCGCGAGCGCCCAATCGTGGATCAAATACGAAGCCCAGCCCGGCAGCAAAGTCCGCATCGACGGCACTTCGACGATTCACGACTGGTCGGTCGAGAGCCAGATGATCGGCGGCGCGATGGAACTCGAGACCAGCACCGCGGCCGATCTCAAGTCGATGAAAGTGAAGCCCAAGGTCGAGGTCGCCATCCCCGTGCGCTCGCTCAAGAGCGGCAAGAAGCCCATGGACACGGTGATGTACAACGCGATGAAGCAGACCGAGCATCCGAAGATCGAGTATCACCTGACCCAGCTTACGCCCACCGGCACGGGCACCGCGGCGGACTCGTACGTTTACACTGCCACCGGCGCGCTCACCGTCTCGGGCGTCACCCGCACCAACTCGATGACCGTGAACATCAGCCGCATCGACAAGACGCAGTTGAAGGTGACCGGCACGACCACGCTCAAGATGACCGAGTTCGGCATCAAGCCCCCCGCACCCGACCTCGCGCTGGGCCTGATCAAGACGGGAGATGACATCAAGATCACCTTCGAGTGGATCACCGCCCAGACCGAGACGGCGACCAAAACGCCGTAAGCACCGGGGACCGGTGGCAGAAAAATAGGGGGCAGAAAAATGGGGACAGGAGGAGGGATGGCTTGCCGGGGCCGCTGACAGCCTGACGTGAGCCGGTCCGTGAAGCACGCCTGCAGACACCTTTTTTCATTTCCCATTTTTCTGCCCCCATTTTTCTGCCGACTCGGTTTTGCGCAGACGGGGAAACGGCAGAAAAATGGGGGCAGAAAGAATGGGCCGGGAAAAGAGATCTTCATCAGCCGCGCTCCCCGCTCCCTCCTCCCTTCCCCATTTTTCTGCCCCTTATTCTTCTGCCATTTCCGGTTCGGGTCCGCGGCTACGGCACCAGCGTCAGTTGCAATTGCCGCACCTCGGCGACTTGTGCGCCGGGGATTTTCAGCGCACGCAGCGTGAGCGGGCCGCGCGTGGCGGCAAGCTCGATGGTCCCGAGCCGCAGCGGGCGGAAGTCTTTCACCAGCGATTCGCCTTTGCGCGGGACGCGATCGTTCTCGTCGCCGCGCGCGGGCGGGTTGTGCGCTTCGGTGATGCGGGCCTCAAGCCGGCGGTCGCCGAGACTGAGTTCGATGGTGGCACCGACGTCGGCGGGCGCGCAGGTGTAGTAGAGGACGGCTTCGTATTTCCCGGCGGTGGCGACTTCGACATCCCAGGTGATGCGGTCGTCCGTGGATTTCCACTCTTTGAAATAGGAGCAGTTCGGTGCGTTGGCGCTGCGCTTGATGTCGCCGTGCGGGAGGCCATCGCGCGCGGGCAGCGGCGTGATCGGGAACTCGCGGTGCCCCACGGGAAACGCGCGCTGATCGAAGCGCAGGCGCGGCAGCAACTCCGCACGCCATTGCGCGACGGCCTCCGCCAAGCGTGCGGCGGTCTCGGGCTGTTGCTTCGCGATGTCCGTGTCCTGTCCCGGATCGGCAACCATGTCGAAGAGCGCGCCCGCGTGGTCGAGGCGATGCCGCTGCGTGCGGACGCTGACCTTGCCGGCCCAGAGCGAGAAGAACATGCGGTCGGGCCAGTTCGTCGCCGTGCCGAAAAGCAGCGGCTTGAGCGAAACGCCGTCGAGCGGCTTGGTGCCGACGCGCGCGACCCCGGCGAGATCGGTGAGGGTCGGGAGCAGATCAATCGCACCGGCGATCTGCGGCACGCGCGTGCCGGCGGGGATTTTGCCGGGCCAACGGATCAGGAACGGCGAGCGCACGCCGCCTTCGTCGGTGGTGCCTTTGCGGCCTTTCATGCCGCCGTTCCAGCGCGCGCCGTTGGGGCCGTTGTCGCTGAAATAAATCACGATGGTGTTGTCGGCGAGCTTGAGCTGGTCGAGGCGTTCGAGGACGCGACCCACGTTCCAATCAATGTTTTCGCACATGGCGAGCGCGGCTCGGGTGAAGTCGAGGTCTTCCTTGTCGCCGGCGCGGGCGCGGAGTTTCAGTTCGGCCGCCGCGAATTTTTGGAAGAACCGGTCGGGCACCTGCATCGGCGAATGCGGCGTGTTGTAGGGGAGATAGCAGAAGAACGGGCGCGCCTGGTTTTGCTCGATGAACTTCAGCGCGTGGTCGGTGAGGTCGTCGATGATGAAGCCCTTGCCGGCGACGGGCCGGCCGTTGTGTTCGAGCGGCGGGCTGAAGTAATCGCCCCAGTGGCCGGAGGTGAAGCCGTAGTATTCGTCGAAGCCGCGACCGTTCGGATGATAGGGGTACTGCGAGCCGTTGTGCCATTTGCCGAATGCCCCAGTGGCGTAGCCCGTGGCCTTGAACGCGTCGGCGATGGTTTTTTCATCGAGGTTCAGGCGCTCGCCGCCGAGCGAGACATTCCACACGCCGCCGCGCGGATGGTAGCGGCCGGTGAGAAACTCAGCGCGCGTCGGCGAGCACACAGGGCACACGTAGAAGCGCTCGAGGACCGCGCCGTTCTTCGCGAGGGAATCAATGTGGGGCGTGGCGAGGTTGGAGTTGCCGTTGCTGCTCAGGTCGCCCCACCCCTGGTCGTCGGCGAGGAAGATGA
>BJHT01000203.1 GCA_014193395.1 Verrucomicrobiota bacterium | reverse complement strand
AACCGCCTGCCAACGCACGGTACCGCAGGCGTCCCGCCTGCGAGTTCGCGGGGCGTCTCGCCCCGAGTCGGAACGGGCGGCGAGACGCCTGCGGTACCGCGGCCTCGACCCGGCCGCCCGCCGCGTTCCACGCGCGTACGTCTGCCCCATGCTGCGCCTCTTTTGGGCGCTCGGGTTCTCCGCACATCTCAAAAGACAAAACCGATCTGGCAAAGGAATGGAGGCAAAGGAATGAAGACAAAAATTCCGGTCCCCATTCCTTTGCCTCCATTCCTTTGCCCCAAATTCCCCTGCCAAATCCCGCCGCGCTCACGAGCGGCCCCGCCCCGCGCCGCCAACAAAATCCCCTGTGTCCTTCCGGCGATCCCCGATCCGCCTCCTCACGTCGGCGGCTACGTCTGCCTCCCCCTCTGCGCCCATCGCGTCTCTGCGGTTCAAATTTCCCCGCCCTGAAATAACCCCGCACCCGTGACCCACCGCCTCCAAAATCTCACACGCCGCCCGTCCCCCCGCGCCCTGCGCCGCCTCGCACTCGTCGCGCTCATCCTGCTCTCCCTCCATCTCTCCGCCTCCCTCTCCCTCCGTCTCGTCCGCGTGCCCGCCGCCCTGCGCACCCCGCCCCCTGCGAGCCTCGAACTCACCGACCGCCACGGCCGCACCCTGCGCGAAATCCCCCACGACGACCTCCGCTTCGCCCACCCGACCCGCCTCGAACAAATCCCCGAATCGCTCATCCACGCCACCCTCGCCGCCGAAGACAAACGCTTCTTCCACCACTCCGGCGTCGATTCCCTCGCCACCCTGCGCGCCGCGTGGAGCCTCGCGCGACATCGCCGCATCTTCACCGGCGGCTCCACCATCACCCAACAGCTCATCAAAATCGCCGAGCCGCGCCCGCGCACCTTCGCCACCAAAATCATCGAAGCCGCCCAAGCCCTGCGCCTCGAACAACTCTGGACCAAAGACCGCATCCTCACCGAATACCTGAACCGCCTCGACTACGGCGACCTCTGCTTCGGCGTCGCCGCCGCCGCCGAACATTTTTTCGCCAAACCCCTCGCCGACCTCAGCCCCGCCGAAGCCGCGCTCCTCGCGGGCCTCCCGCAGGCTCCGTCGCGCCTCAACCCGCACCGCCACCGCGACCGCGCGCTCCGCCGCCAGCACTGGATTCTCGGCCGCATGCACGACCTCGGCCACCTCGACACCGCGCGCTTCCAAGCCGCCGTGAACGAAGCCCCGCGCCTCGCCCCCGCGCACCGACCCTTCCAAGCCCCGCACTTCGTCGAACTTCTCCGCCAGCGTCACCGCGAACTCTTCACCCGCCCCGCCGGCACGAGCATCCGCACCACGCTCGACCTCGAACTCCAGCGCGTCGCCGAGACCAGCCTCCGCACCCACCTCGCGCAACTCCGCGAAAAATCCGTGCGCAACGCCGCCGCCGTCATCCTCGACAACCGCACCGGCGAAGTCCTCGCCCTCGTCGGCTCCGAAGATTTTTTCTCCCCCGTGGCCGGCCAGGTCAACGGCGCGTGGGCGCCGCGCTCCGCCGGCTCCACCTTCAAACCCTTCACCTACCTGCTCGCCCTCGAACACGGTGCCAACCCCGCCACCATCATCGCCGACATCCCGACCGATTTCCCCACGCCCACCGGCCTCTTCAGCCCCGCCAACTACAGCCAGCACTGCCTCGGCCCCGTGCGCCTGCGCAGCGCCCTCGCCAATTCGCTGAACATCCCCGCGGTAAAAACTCTCGCGCTGCTCGGCGGCCCCGCACCGCTGCAACAGCTCCTGCAATCCTGCGGCCTCACCACCCTCACGCAGTCGCCCGCGCACTACGGCCTCGGTCTCACCATCGGCAACGCCGAAGCCCGCCTCCTCGAACTCGCCAACGCCTACGCCACCCTCGCCCGCCTCGGCGAATACCAACCCTTCCACCTCCTGAGCATCAGGGGTGGCGACAGCTTGTCGCCATCAGGAATGCAACGGCAGCTCGCCCCCACCGCAGCCGGGTGGAGTGGCGACAGCTTGTCGCCATCAGGAAAGCAACGGCAGCTCGTCACCGCTGTAATCGCCCGCGCCGCACCCAACCAACAGGGAGCTGAGAGCCAGTCGCCTTCAACGATGCGGGGACACGCTGTCCCCGCCCCTTCCCAGCGGGGTGGCGACAGCTTGTCGCCATCAGGAATGCAACGGCAGCTCTCCCCCACCGCAACCGCTCACGCCGCATCCACTCAACGCGGTAGCGACCGTCCGTCGCCATCAGCGATGCGGGGACAAGCTGTCCCCGCCCCTTCCGCCCGCCTTTGCGATCCCACCTCCGCCTACCTCATCGCCGACATCCTCAACGACAACACCGCACGCACGCCCTCCTTCGGCGTCAACTCCCCGCTGCGCTTCCCGTTTCCCGTCGCGTGCAAAACCGGCACCAGCTCCGATTTCCGCGACAACTGGGCCTTCGGCTACACCCCCGAATTCACCGTCGGCGTCTGGGCCGGCAACTTCGACGGCTCGCCCATGCAAGGCGTCTCCGGCGTCTCCGGCGCCGCACCGATCCTCCACGACCTCTTCGTCCACCTCCACCAACGCCACGGCACGACCTGGTTCGCACCCCCGTCAACACTGGTCGAAAAATGGATCCACCCCCTCACCGGAAAATCCGTTCCGCCCAACCACCCCGACGCCCTCCGCGAAAAATTTCTCCCGCCCGCCCTCCCCGCCCCTGCGAGGGCCACCGACTACGACCCCACCGGCCGCGTCCTGCTCGCCCCCGAATACGCCCCGTGGTTCGCCTCCAGCGACAACCACCTCGCCGCCCGCGCCGCGCTCGCGCCACCCGACGCCACCGCGCCCCTGCGCCTCGTCGCCCCGCTCCCCGGCACGACCTTCTACCTCGACCCCGACCTCCCCGACACCAGCCGCCACGTCCGCCTCCGCGCCGACGGCCCGCCCGGCATCCGCTGGCACAGCGACTCCCTGAAAACCCACGACGACGACCACGGCCAACCCACCGCCCTCCTCACCCCCGGCCACCACCGCCTCACCGCCATCCACCCGCAAACCGGCGCACAAACCGAAACATGGATCGTGGTGAAACGACTGTGAGCCGCCCCCGGAGCGCGGCTGTGTCGCAGACCAGCCGCAGCAGCCTGCCCGGCGAGAGGGCTGAGGAAAACTCAAAGCCGTCCGCAATGTCCACCCGCTGCGGCTGGTGCTCCGCACACAGCCGCGCTCCAGCCCTGTCGCGCGCGGGGCGGGGTGCGGATGCGCCCTTCCCCCGTTGTTAATTTGGAATCGCAGGTCTCAATCAACCACGGTAAGAAGCCCGTATGCCATCGGCCTTTCCAAAGTGGTTTCGCGTGGTCGCGCTGTTCCTGTGGATCGCGACTGTCAGCCAGCAGGCTGGAGCCGTGGTCCAACTGCCCGCGCGGGTGAGCACCAATTTGGTTGCCGTCCCAATCCTGATCTCTGGGTTCAACCATGTCGCGGTCCTGATCAACAACACCAATCTCCCGGCCGCGCGGTGGCAGCCGTTCCAACAGCATATCCTCGTGGATCTCGGCCCCGGCGACGGCACGCGCGAGGTGTGTTTCTTCCTCGCGCAAACCAACGGCGCGATTTACCGGATCATCAAGGAAGTCGTCGTGGACACCACACCACTGCGCTTCGTCCTCGACCGGCCCACGAACCAAGTCGTGACCCTGCCGTTCCTCGACCTCGTCGGCCATTTCACCCGTTATGCGGAATCAGCCACGGCCACCTTAAGCAACGCGCAGACAAATTCTGCCAGTCTCGAAGTTCTCATCGTGCATCTGGGAACACGCGATGCCTGGCCTTTCCTACCTTATTCCAGAGGCCAAAAGGGGCGAAGCCTCACCATTTCAGTTTCCGACGCGCCGCTGACGCCCGGGACCAACACCGTGACGGTTCGGGCGCGCGATCAGGACGGTCACCCTTTCACCTCCAATCTGGTCTTCGTCCTCGACTACTCGCGACTCACCAACGCGCCGCGGTTGACGCTCCTGACTCCGCGCGATGGGGCGAGCCTGAGCGGAGATTCCTTCAGCATCCGCGGCTACACCGACGATCCCGGAGCCACCGTCACCGCCAGAATCACCACCGAGGCGGGCACCGGGGATATGATCGAGGCGGAGGTCGAAACCTCCGGCATCTTCTGGTTCGACGAAGTGCCGCTGGCCCGCAGCAACCGCATTGAAATCGTCGCCACCAACGCGCGGCAATTGACCACCATGACCAATTTCACCATCACCAAGGCCGCTTACCGACTCGTGATCGATCCTGTCTCCGACGCCGCCTTGTTGGAACCCTGGGTCCGGGTAACCGGCCGGATTGATGTCACCAATCACACCGTCTGGATCAACGGCGTGCGAGCGGCCGTGAAGCCCGATGGAACCTGGGCCGCTGAACGCGTGCCCGTCCCGCCCAGCAACACGGCGATCTTCGAAGCCACGGCCATTCCCAACTCCGAGAATGGCGGCCTCCATCCGTTCGTGACCAATCCTCCAGCCCTGCCGCCCGCCGGCCTGCTGCTGGACCGCAATGTCCCGCTGTCGCAATCAGAAGCAGATTACTTTCCAAACCCACAGGATTGGAAAGCCTACCTTCAGAAGTCGTCCCTCATGCTCGTGCAGTCCCCCACCAATCTGCCCCCGCTGCGCCGTCCGCCACCCATTCCGTCACGCACTTGGCCGGAACTCGTGCAAGAGAACGCCGCGGCTTTCCGTTTGATCGGGGTCGCGGGCGTCGTGTTGCTCGCGCTTGCGCTCCTGCTCCGGCATCGCTCCCGGCCGTGATTGCCGCTGGGCTTCTCCGATCCCCGCCTCACGCTTCCGTGCCCGGGATGCCTACTGGCTGGCCATCGACTCCTCCCCCCTTTTCAAATCTCCCGAACCGCAGCGCGAGCGTGGGCAGCACGAGGAGGTTCAGCACGGTCGAGGTGATGAGACCGCCAAGGATGACGATGGCCATGGGGCCTTCGATTTCGGCACCGACCTCGCCCGCGTGCAGCGCCAGCGGCAGGAGGCCGAGGCCGGTGACGAGCGCGGTCATGAGAATGGGAATCAGGCGCTCGCTTGCGCCGCGCAGGGCGCAGTCGAGTCCCCACGTCATGCCCTCGGCGGTGACGAGGTGTTCGTAGTGCGAAATCATCATGATGCTGTTGCGCATCGTGATGCCGAAGAGCGTCACGAAGCCCACGAGCGAGCCGATGTTCAGCGCACCGGCGTCGGCATCGAAGAGACCGGCGAGCATCACGAACAGCGCGCCGCCCACGAGCGCGAAGGGCACGTTGGCCAGCACGAGCAGGAGGTTGCCCACGGTTTTGAACACAACGGTCAGCAGCAGCAGGATGCCCACCGCCGCGATGCCCGAGTGCAACAGGATTTGCCGCTGCGCCGCCGCCTGCGCCTCGGCCGCTCCGCCATATTCGGGATAAACGCCGCGCGGGAATTTCACCTTCCCGGCGATCTGCTGCTTCGCGTCCTCGACGAACGATGCCACCGCGCGGCCCTGCGTGTTGCACGTCACGGTCTGGCGGCGGCGCGCGCCCTCGTGCGAGATGAGCGCGCGGCCGGTGGCAGGGAAAATATGCGCGAGCTCGCGCAGCGGCAGGCGCAGGCCCTGCGCGTTGCGCAGCAGCAACTCGCCAATCGCCTCGGGTTCGCGCCGTGCGTCCGGCGCGAGAATCACCGCCACATCGTTGACCTGGCTGCCGCGAAACGTCTGCGCCACAACCGTCCCTTGAAACGCGGTCTGCACGGCTTCGAGCACCTCAACCGGACGGAAGCCGTATTGCGTCAGGCGGTCGGGCCGCAGCTTCACGACGCGGCGCGGGCCGCCGGGCGGCGACTTCATCTGCACGTCTTTCGCGCCGGGGATTTTCTCCAGCACCTTCGCGACCTCGCCGGCTTTCGCGTCGAGCGCCTCGAGGTCGTCGCCGAAAACATTCACCACCACCTGCGCGGTCTCGCCGGAAATGCTCTCGCTGATGCGGTCGCCGAGGAAGGTGAGCACCTCGAATTGCAGTCCGGGATATTTGCCGAGCAGCTCGCGGATTTCCTTCATCAAATGCTCCTGCTCCTCGCCGGGCGTGCCGGGCTTCAGCTCGACGTGGAACTCGCTGCGGTGCGGGCTCCAGGTGTCCTCGCCCGCCTCGGCGCGGCCGGCCTGCTGCTCGACCGTCGCGATGTGTTCGTCCTTGAGCAGTTCGTCGGAAATCTGTTTGCCGATGCGCAGCATCTCGGTGAGCGACGTGCCGGGCGCGGCGGACACTTGCAGCACGAGATGGCCTTCGCGGAACTCGGGGAGAAACTCCTTGCCGAGGCCCGGCAGCTTCAGCGCCGCCGCCGCGCACACGAGCACCACCGCGAAGATGACCAGGTTCGGCGACTTGGCGAGGCGCGCGAGCAGCGCGAGGTAAACCCGCTTGAGCCACGCCTGCAGCCGCGGCTCCTTCGCCTCGCGCACGCCTCGCCCGAACATGAGGAACGCCAGCGCCGGCGTGAGCGTGAGCGCGACGCCCAGCGACGCGAGGATCGCGATGATGTAGGCGAGCGCGAGCGGCGCGAAAAATTTCCCCTGCAACCCGGTGAGCGTGAGCACCGGCACGAACACGAGCGCGACGACAAACGTGGCGAACACGACGGCGGTGCGGACTTCGAGCGACGCGTCGAGGATGACCGCGAACAGCGGGCGCGGCGCGGCGGCGAGCTGGTTCTCGCGCAGGCGGCGGAAGATGTTTTCCACGTCGATGATGGCGTCGTCCACGACCTCGCCGATGGCGATGGCGAGACCGCCCAGCGTGATGGTGTTGAGCGTCACGCCGAGCCGGTCGAGCACGATGATGGCCGCCAGCAGCGAGAGCGGAATAGCCGTGACCGAGATGAACGCCGTGCGGAAATGGCCGAGGAAAATAAACAGCACCACCGTCACGAGCACGCCGCCGAGCAGCAGCGATTTCTTGATGCTCTTGAGCGACTCCTCGATGAACGTCGCCGGCCGGTGCAGGCGCGGAAACACTGCGATGCCCTCGCGTTTGAAGACCGGCTCCAATTCCTCCAGCGCCTCTTCGAGTGCGTGCGTGGCGTCGAGCGTGTTCGCGCCGAACTGGCTGGCGAGCGCGAGCAGCACGCCGGGTTTTCCCTGGATGATGCAGTCGCCAAACTTCGGCTCCGCGCCCTCGACGACATTCGCCACGTCGCGCAGCCGCACCGGCACGCCGTCCTTGTGCGTGACGACGACTTCGCCGAGCACGGCGGGTGTGAGCGATTGTCCCTCGGTCTGGATGAGGATGCGCTGATTCTGCGTCTCGACGAAGCCCGCGCCGCGCACGCCCGTCGCGAGCCGCGCGGCGGACAGCACGTCGCTCAACGCGAGGTCGTGCGCGACGAGGCGGTCGGGCTTCACCTGCACCTGCAACTGCCGCACCTCGCCGCCGAAGACGATGCAGCGCGTGACTCCCGGCACGGAGAGCAGGCGCGGCTTGAGCGTCCAGTCCGCAAACGTGCGCAGCTCCATCGGCGAGAGCTTTTCCGCGACGAGTCCGACCTTGAGCAAATCCATCGTGGCCGAGACGAGCGGCGACATCGTGGGCGCGTTCACGCCCGTGGGCAGGGCGCGCGCGACGGTCCCGAGTTTCTCCGCGAGCATCTGGCGCGCGATGTGGATGTCCGTGCCTTCCTTGAAAACCACCGTGACCACGGACAGGCCCTGGATGGATTCCGAGCGGAGGGATTCGAGCGAGCCGAGGCCGTTCACCGCCGTCTCGATGGGCCGCGTGACGAGCGCCTCGACCTGCTCCGGCGTCATGCCCGGAGCCTCCGCTTGCACCGTCACCTGCGGCGGCACGAAGTCAGGAAACACATCAAGCTTCGAGTGCTTCGCGACATAGAGGCCGTATCCCAGCAGCAAGCACGCGAGCGCGACCACGATGCCACGATGCCGGAGGGAGAACGAGACGATGGCGTTTAACATGGCGCGCTCAGTCCTTCCCCTTGCTCTCTTCGGACAACAACTGCTGCGCGCCGGTCACGACGATTTTTTCTCCCGCCTTCAATCCCTCATGCACGAACCATCCGCCCGGCGTCGCGTGCTCCAGTTCGATTTCCTTCTTCGTGAATTCACCGTCCTTCGTGGCGAGGTAAATGAACGCCTCGCCTTCGTGGCGCACAATCGCGGCGCGCGGCACGGTCACGCCGTGCTCGACCTCACCGGGCAGTTTGAGAAAACCCGTGACCAACGTGCCCGGCGCGAGCGACACGACTTTCTGATTCACGAGTAGAAGAAAACCCAGCCCCTGCATTTGCGTGTCGGTGGCGCCCGCGGGGCCGAGCAACTCCGCCGCGATGACCACGCCGCCATCCGCGGGCGAGATGAGATGTGCGCCGGTGGGCGGCGCTTTCATTGGTTCGCCGGGCGGCACGTCGAGGCGCACGAGCGCGGTCTGGCCGGCGACGAGGGATCGGGCGAACTCCACGAGCTTATCCTGGTTCAGCAGCATCCGTCCGTAGGTCGTGGCGAGTTTCGCGCGCACGGCGGCGGCGGCTACTTCATCGCGGTGGACGGCGGCCTCGGCGGCCTGCACGGCGCGGGCGGTCGTGGCCTCGGTCAGTTCGAGCTGGAGCCGGTCTTTTTGCACGGCGAGTTCGGCGGTCAGGGCTGCGCGCGTGCCGCCGGTCTCGGTGATGGCGACGGCCAGTTTGTCCTTGGTGGCGGCGGCTTCGGCGGTTTGGAGCGCGCGGGCGGAAGTGTTGTTCTGGCTGGCAAGGGTGCGCGTGCGTTCGAGTTCGAGGGCCGAGGCTCTCACCGCAGCCTGCGCGGCGGCAAGTTCCGCTTCGCTCTGCGCCTTGGCGAGCTGCACGGAGGATTCCGAAAGTTTGAGCGTGGCGCGGGCGAGCGCGAGGTCGTTGTCGCGCCGCTTGTGGGTGAGTTCGAGTTCGTGGGCTGCATTCTCGACCGCGAGCTGGACGGTGGCGAGTTCGCTCACGAGCGCGGTGAGCGGCGCGGGGTCGAGCACGCGGCCAAAGCCTTTCGCCTCGGGACTGAAGTCGGCGGCGGCGAGCGGTTCCACCTTCACGCCGACACGCTTCACGGCCTCGGCATCGAGCTTGATGACCGTCTCGCCCTTGTCGTTGCGCGACACAGGCGATGGCTTCTCCGGTTCCTTCTTTTCGGCGGAGTGTTCGGCATCGCGCGGCTTGCACGCGGCGAGCAGGAGAACCGCGGTGAGCAAAGGGAAGAGCATGGTTTTCATCGCGGTGCCTTGGAGAATTCAGGGGTGTGAACGGATTTGGCCATGTCTATGCAGTCAGAGCGGATGTTGCGACCACAGAGACACGATGGACACAGGGCGGCGGGACCGCAACCAACGCGGAGCGCGCGCTTCCGCCCTTTCCCTCTCCGCGTTCCTTCCGATCTCTGCGGTGTATTCCGGAAACGCTCTGATCGTGGGGGCGCGGAGTGGAACACCGCAGAGATCGGAAGGAACGCAGAGGGGGAAGGCGGAGAGGAGCGCCCGAAAATCCCAGTACTCTGGGACCGGGGGACGGTCTCCGGGCGTGACGGAGCAGGGGTGATTTGGCTGGCGGCGCGGGACGGAGCCGCTGCGAGCAGGGCCGAATTTGGCAGGGGAATTTGGGGCAAGGGAATGGGAAGGGACTAATTGGTTGCGGGCTGAACTGGCCGTCTGCGCGACCGTAAAACCCTCGCGCGGCGCGCGAGGGTTTCGGCGCGCGGGCGGTCCCCGCCCGCAGCGGCTCCGCACCTGCGAAGGCGCAAGAAAACCCAAGCGCCCCGGCTCCGATGTCGCCGCTGCGACCGGGGACCGGTCGCGCTCCACTGCGGTTGCGACTTCGCCGCGCTGTGTGCATCGCGTCTCGGTGGTCAAACAAACGCGGCTCGACTGAATAGTTACGGCTCACTGCGGGACGGTTGCCGGCCGCGTGCCGCCGACCTTGGCGTAGAGCGTGGGGAGGAGGAAAAGGTTCAGCAGCGTCGAAGTGGCCAGGCCGCCCAAGATCACGATGGCCATGGGGTATTCGATTTCGTGGCCAGGCAGATTCCCTTTCAGCACGAGCGGCACGAGCGCGAGCGCCGCGCAGCCGGCGGTCAGCAGGATGGGCGCGAGCCGTTCCTCCGCGCCGCGCAGGATGAGCTGCGGGCCGAACGTCTCGCCCTCCTCGTGCTCGAGGTGCCGGTAGTGGCTCACGAGCAGGATGCCGTTGCGCGCCGCGATGCCCAGCACGGTCACGAAACCGACGAGCGAACCCAGCGAGAGGACTCCGCCGCCCAGCCACGCCGCGATCACCCCGCCGATCAGCGCGAACGGCAAGGTCACCGCGACGAGCAGCGTGAGCCGCACTGATTGGAAGTCCGCCTGGAGCAGCGCGAGGATGCCGAGCAGCGCGGCCCCCGCGAGCAGCAGCAGCCGTTCGCGCGCCGCCTGCCGCGCGGCGAACTCGCCCAGAAACTCCGGGTGGTAACCCTGCTCGAACGGCAGCGCCCGCACTCTGCCCTCGATGTCCCGCGCCACGGCACCGAGGTCGCGGCCGGAGACGTTGCACGTGACGTCGATGCGGCGCGACGCGCCCTCGCGCTTGATTTCGTTGGGGGCGGGGACGATGGCGAAGTCGGCCACCTCGCCGAGCGGCACGTGCCCGCCGCCGGGCGTTTCGATGAGCAGTTCGCGCAGGGCGGCGGGATCGCGTCGCACCTCGGGCGCGCCCCAGACGGCCACTTCGTAAATCTTCTGCGCCTGGAAAACCTCGCCCACCTTCGTGCCCTTCACGAACGTCGCCACGGCGCGCTGCACCTGCGCGGCGGTCAGCCCGTGGACGGCCGCGGCCTCGGCCCGCAGGCGGAGCGTGATTTGGGGAACAAGGTTCTGCGGCTCGACTTTCAGCGCGCTCACGCCGGCGACGCCCTCGATGGACTTCGCGATTTCCTGCGCCTTGGCGCGGAGCACGGCGAGGTCCGGCCCGTAAACGCGCACCACGATCGCGCCGCTGGCGCCGGTGAGGACTTCCTTCACACGCTCGCGCAGGTAGGTCTGGAGGTCGCGGTAGAGGCCGGGGTAGCCGTCCACGACGTCCTGGATTTTCGCGACGGTGGCGGGGTAGTCCACGTCGGGAGAAACGCTGATCCACAGCTCGGTGAAGTTCGGCCCGACGACCTCGTCCGCGACCTCGGCGCGGCCGATGTGGGAGCCGAAGTTGCGCACGCCGGTGATGGCGCGGAGTTCCTTGCTCGCGCGGATCGTGATGCGGGTCATGGCCTCGAGGGACGTGCCGGGCTTCTCGACCCAGTGCATGAGAAAATCGCGTTCCTGAAAGTTCGGCAGAAACTCCTCGCCCAGCCGCGTCCACATCCAGCCCGTCGCGGCGAACGCGAGGACCAGCACGCCGGCGGCAATCCCGGGGCGCGCGATGAACGCCGGGAGCACCCGGCGATACCCAGCCTTCAGCCACGCGACCAGCGGCGGCTCGCTGCGGCGATCGCTCCTTCCCCCGAGCAGCATCAGGCACAACGCCGGCGTCACCGTCAGCGCGACGAGCAGCGAGGCGAGGATGGACAGCACATAGGTGAACGCCAGCGGCCGGAAAAACGACCCGGCCAACCCGTCGAGAAAGAACACGGGCAGGAACACGAGCACGACGATCAGGCTCGCATAGACGACCGCGCTGCGAACTTCGAGCGAGGCCTGGAGCACGACTTCGTAGGCAGGGCGTGGGGCGGACAGGAGGCGGTTTTGCCGCAGCCGGCGCAGGATGTTTTCCACGTCGATGATCGCGTCATCCACGACTTCGCCGATGGCGATGACGAAGCCGGCGAGCACCATGGTGTTGATGGTTTCGCCGCGCCAGCGCAGCACGACGGCGGCGGCCAGCAGCGAGAGCGGAATCGCGGTGAGGCTGATGAGGGCCGTGCGCCAGTCGAAGAGGAACAGCACGAGGATCACCACCACCAACCCGCAGCCCAGCCAGAGCGCGTGGGTGAGGTTCGCGATGGATTGCTCGATGAACGTCGCGGGGCGGAAGATGGTGGGGTCCGTCTCGACGTCCTTGAGCCCCGGTCGCAGGTCCTCCAGCGCGCGCTCGACGGCATGGGTCACGTCGAAGGTGTTTCCCCACGGTTGTTTCTCGACGATGAGCAGCAGGCCGGGCGCGTCGTTGATGACGGCGTCGCCGATGGGCGCGGGATGGCCCACGACCACGTCGGTCACGTCGCCGAGGCGGATGGCCGCGCCATTGCGGAAGGCGACGACCGCACGCGCGAGGTCATCGGCACCGGTGACGGGGGCGAGCTGGCGGACGGCGAGGCGCTGGTTCGGCGTGTCCACGAAACCACCAGGCACGACGACCGTGGCGTCGCCGGCGGCGCGCTTGATCTCCTCGAGGGTGAGGTTGGCGGCCCGCAGCCGCGCGGGGTCCACGAGCACTTGGTATTGCTGCTCGCGCTGGCCCCAGATGGCGACGTTGGCCACGCCGGGCACGGCGATGAGCCGCGGGCGAATGGTCCAGAGCGCGAGGTCCGTGAGTTCCATCTGCGAGAGTTTTTTCGAGGAGACCCCGATCTTGAGCAACCGGCTCAACGACGAATACGGCGACATGAGCACCGGCGGCTTGACGACTGCCGGCAGGCGCGTCTGCGCGAGGGCCAGCCGTTCCTGCACGAGCTGGCG
>BJHT01000202.1:877-12822 GCA_014193395.1 Verrucomicrobiota bacterium | reverse complement strand
GCCGTGATTCAGGATCATCCAGACAACGCTGCCGCGGCCCGCTTGGGCACCGCCGGCGGCGACCTCGCCCGGCTGCTGCGCGAACGCATCGTCGTCCTCGACGGGGCGATGGGCACGGTCATCCAGCGCTACAAGCTGACGGAGGCGCAGTTTCGCGGCGAACGGTTCCGCGACTGGAAAGGGAAGGATCTGAAGGGCAACAACGAACTGCTGCTGCTCACCCAGCCGCAGGTCATCGAGGAGATTCACCGCCACTATTTCGAAGCCGGTGCGGACATCATCGAGACGAACACGTTCTCGGCGACGACCATCGGGCAGCACGATTTCTTTTTCCGACACTGCGAGGGGCGCAAGGATCAGGCGTTTTTCAACGAGGTCATCAACGATCCAACGCTGCGCGATCTCGCGCGGGAACTGAACCTCGCCGCCGCGCAACTCGCGCGCAAAGCCGCCACGGAAGTCGCGACCAAAACCGGGCAACCGAAGTTCGTCGCCGGTGCCATCGGGCCGATGTCGGTGACCGCCAGCATTTCGCCCGAGGTGAGTGACGCCGGCTTCCGCTCGGTGAATTTCCAGCAACTCGTGAAAGCCTACACCGAGCAGGTCGAGGCGCTCATGGACGGCGGGGTGGACCTGCTCTTGGTCGAAACCATTTTCGACACGCTCAATGCGAAGGCCGCGCTGTTCGCGATCCAGGGAGTCTTCGATGCGCGCGGCGTGCGGCTGCCGATCATGATTTCCGGCACCATCACCGACCGCTCCGGGCGCACGCTCACGGGGCAGACGGTCGAGGCGTTTTGGAATTCCGTCGCACACGCAAACCCGCTCACCATCGGCCTCAACTGCGCGCTCGGCCCCGACCTAATGCGGCCGTTTGTCGAGGAACTCGTCCACCTCGCGCCGACCTTCACCTGCTTCTATCCCAACGCCGGACTGCCCGATCCGCTCTCGGCGACCGGCTTTCCCGAGACGCCCGAGTCGCTCGCGCCACAGCTCCGCGAGTGGGCCGAGGCGGGTTTCCTCAACATCGTCGGCGGCTGCTGCGGCACCACACCGCAGCACATCAAGGCCATCGCCGACGCCGTGCGCGGCATCGCGCCGCGCAAGGTGCCGACCGTCGAACCGTATCTGCGGCTCAGCGGCATGGAGGCGTTCAACCTCACGCCGCAGACGAATTTCGTGAACGTGGGCGAACGCACAAACGTCACCGGCTCGCCGAAATTCTCCAAACTCATCCTCGCCGGCAATTACGACGAGGCGCTCGCCGTCGCCAAGCAGCAGGTCGAGAACGGCGCGCAAATCATCGACATCAACATGGACGAGGGGATGCTCGATGGCGTCGCCGCGATGACGAAGTTCCTCAACCTCGTCGCCGCCGAGCCGGACATCGCCAAGGTGCCCATCATGATCGACTCGTCCAAGTGGACGGTCCTCGAGGCCGGCCTGCGTTGCATCCAGGGCAAGGGCATCGTGAACTCCATCTCGCTCAAGGAGGGCGAGGCGAAATTCATCGAGCAGGGGAAACTCGTGCGCCGCTACGGCGCGGCGGTCGTCGTGATGGCGTTCGATGAACAGGGCCAGGCCGACACGCTCGAACGCAAGTGCGAGATTTGCCAACGCAGCTACGACCTGCTCGTGCAGACTGTCGGCCTCCCGCCGCAGGACATTATTTTTGACCCGAACATCCTGACCGTCGGCACCGGCATCGAGGAGCACAACAACTACGCGGTCAATTTCATCGAGGCGACGCGGTGGATTAAACAAAACCTCCCGCTTGCGAAGGTCAGCGGCGGCGTGAGCAACATCTCTTTCTCGTTTCGCGGCAACAACCACGTGCGCGAGGCCATGCACAGCGCGTTTCTTTATCACGCCATCAAGGCCGGCCTCGACATGGGCATCGTCAACGCGGGGATGCTCGAAGTGTACGAGGAGATTCCCAAGGACCTGCTCGAACTCGTCGAGGACGTGCTGCTAAACCGCCGGCCTGACGCGACCGAACGCCTCGTCGCGCATGGCGAGGAGTTGAAGAAGAAGGCCTCCGGCACGACCGCCGAGGCCAAGGCCGACGAGGCCTGGCGCAGCGCGCCCGTCGAGGAGCGGCTCAAACACGCGCTGGTGAAGGGCATCGACGCTTTCGTGAACGAGGACACCGAGGAGGCGCGCGCGAAACTCGGCAAGCCGCTGCTGGTCATCGAAGGCCCGCTGATGGCGGGAATGAACGTCGTCGGCGATCTGTTCGGCGCGGGGAAAATGTTTCTGCCGCAGGTCGTGAAATCCGCGCGCGTGATGAAGAAGGCCGTCGCGTATCTCACGCCGTTCATGGAGGCCGAGAAAGCGCTGAAGCGGCGCGAGCGCGAGTTGCGCGCGCTGGCCGAACAGCAGACCGCGTCCGGCACGGTGACGCTCGTCGAGGGCTTCACCTACACGCCGTTCCCCGATCTCACAGCGGAGGAGCGCGCCATCGAGCAAAAGTTCGCGGCCGAACTGGCCGCCGATTTGGAAGGCGCGCGGCAGCGCTACGAGGCGGAGTTTCACAACGTCTTTGATCGCAACAGCGCGCAGGAACTGAGTTCGGACTACGCCGCCACGGTGGAGAGCCGCCAGCAATGGAGCGTCGCCACGCTCGCGCCGTCGGGGGCGTTTATCGACTGGCTGTTCTGCCGGAGACTGGCGGAGCTGCCGCCGGAAAGCCTGATCGCCTTCAACGCCGGCGGGCAGGGCAGCGGCAAGACCACGGCGACACGGCAGGCCGAGGTCGAGCGTGCCGCGGATATCCTGATGGACGGCACGCTGCAGGACGAAGAGCGCAGCCGGGAACACATCCGAACCGTGCTGGCAAACGGCCACACGGCCCAGATTCGTTTCGTTTTCTGCCCGTGGGAAAAAGCGGTGGTGAACATCCTGCGGCGCGGCGCCAAGGAAACCGGACGCATCGTGCCGCTGACGCGGGCAGCGGGCGGACATTTTCAATCGGCACGCACGGTCCTTTCCATCGCCAGCCGCAAGCCAGCGGACACAGGACGGATGGAGATTTTCGTTTTCGACAATTCGGATTTCAACAATCCCACGGTGAAGGATCTCGCCTGGCTGCGTGCCCACCTGCACGAATCCACCGACAAACTCCTTGAACGCGGCCGAACCGTGGCCGAAAGGTATCTCCATGAAAACAGCAACGACCCAGCCTTCAGCGCCCGATCCATCCGCAGCGGATTCTTCCAAACAGGCGCGCATGGACGAGCGGATTCGCCGGCTCAACGAAGCGACCCTGAACGCCCTGCGGATGGCGGGAGCGGCCCGCGCGAAGAAGGAGCGGGAAGAACAGGAGCTGGCCCTGCGGGAGACGCCGGTGCCCTACGGCGCGCCGCCGAAGTAAAGGACGAGGCCGTCGGCTGCATCGTCCTCGCCACCGTCAAGGGCGACGTCCACGACATCGGCAAGAACATCGTCGGCGTCGTGCTCGGTTGTAACAGCTATCGCGTCGTGGACCTCGGCGTGATGGTTTCCTGCGACAAAATCCTCGAGGCGGCGAAACGGGAGAACGCCGACATCATCGGCCTCAGCGGCCTCATCACCCCCTCGCTCGACGAAATGCAGCACGTCGCCCGCGAGATGGAGCGCACCGGTTTCAAGCTTCCCCTCCTCATCGGCGGCGCGACCACCAGCAAGGCCCACACAGCGGTGAAGATAGCCCCCGGTTACAGCGAACCGGTCGTCCATGTCCTTGATGCCTCGCGCGCCGTGCCCGTCGTCAGCGCGCTCATCAGCAAGGAGCAGAAACCCGCATTCGTGAAACAGCTCCGCGAGGAGTACGAAAAGCTCCGCATCACCCACGCGGGACAGCAACAAAAGCTGCTGTCTCTCGCCAAGGCGCAGGCGAACCGGGCAAGGCTCTCCTTCGCTGACCTGCCGCAGCCCGAGTTCACCGGGATTCGCGTGCTGTCGTCCGAGGCACGCATGGGTTCCACCTGCGGCTGCGGCCAGGCGCACGGCCCGAGCAAGCACGGCGTCTTCCCAGTTTCGCTCGCGGACCTGGTGCCGTTCATCGACTGGTCGCCCTTCTTCCACACCTGGGAATTGCGCGGTCGTTATCCGAGCATCCTGCAGCACGAGAAACACGGTGAGCAGGCGCGCGCCCTGTTCGCCGACGCGCAGAAGCTCCTCACCGAAATCGTCAGCAAGAAGCTCCTGCAACTGCGCGCCGTTTACGGCCTCTTCCCCGCCAACGCCGTGGGCGAGGACGTGGAACTTTACACCGATGATTCGCGCGCCCAGGTGCTCGCCAAATTTCATTTCCTCCGCCAGCAGATGGAGAAAGGCGACAACTCGCCCAACTACAGTCTCGTGGATTTCGTTGCCCCGAAGGAAACCAACCGCCCCGACCACCTCGGCGCTTTCGCTGTCACTTCCGGCATCGGGCTGAAGGACCTCTGCGAGAAGTTCAAAGCGAAACACGACGACTACAGCGCCATCATGGCCGAAGCCCTCGCCGACCGGCTTGCCGAAGCCTTCGCCGAATATCTGCACAAACGCGTCCGCGACGAGTGGGGTTTCGGCCGGACCGAAGGCCTCACCATCGACGATCTCCTCGAGGAAAAATACCGCGGCATCCGCCCCGCCGCCGGTTACCCCGCGTGCCCCGATCACACCGAAAAAGGCACGCTCTGGCAGTTGCTCGACGCCGAGAAGCACAGCGGCATCCAGCTCACCGAAAGCTTTGCCATGTGGCCGGGCAGCAGCGTCAGCGGCCTCTACTTCGCGCATCCGCAGTCGAAGTATTTCGCCGTCGGCAAACTCGACCGCGACCAGGTTGCCGACCTCGCGCAGCGCAAAGGCAAGCCCCTCACCGAGCTGGAACGCTGGCTCGGCCCGTGGTTGAACTATTCGCCGGAAACGACCGCCGTCGCCTGAAGATTTTGTGGTTGGGAATAATTATCTTGGCCCGGCGGGCCGCAACCGTTACTTCATCGCCCCACTATGTCAGGACACGGCATTCCCCATCACGCAGAGAAAGACGAACACAAGCGCATCGGCATCTTTATTGGTGTCCTCGCGGTGATCATGGCCATCATCGGCGCGTTCGCCAAAGGCCAGGCCAACGAGATGATCGTCAAGGAGGTCAAGGCCTCCAACGGCTTCGCCTGGTATCAGTCCAAGCGCCAGCGCAGCTACATGAACGAGCTGGAAATCAAGCGCATCGACTTCCTCCTCGCCGGCACCGGCCTGTCCGATGCGCAGAAGGAGATGCTTACCAAGACCCGGACCTCCCTCGACAAAAAGAACGTCGAGTACAAATCCGAGAACGAAGAGATCGAACGCCTCGCCAAGGCCGACCAGAAAAAAGCCGAGATCGCCGCGCACAAACACCACTGGTTCGAGTACGCCGAGATCAGCCTCCACATCGCCGTCGTCCTCTGTTCGCTGGTTCTGCTGACCGACCAGAAGATCTTCTTCCACATCGGCCTCTTCGCCACGGTGGTGGGCGTGCTCATCGCGACGGCCGCTTTCTTCAAAACCGGCCATCACGAGGGCGATCATCAGACACCAACCCCCGCTGCGACTACGCCGACCACCAATGCGCCGGCAAAGGCTCCGGCAAAGGCTCCGGCGCACTAACGAGTTCGCCGCCCAGAACCAACGCCGACCACCGGCCGGGTTCCAAACCGGCTCGCGATCCGTCCGCTTTTTCCACCCGCCAGTTCAAGCGCACCCCGACAATGGCTGACAGCGTTCGGCCGGCCGGGAAGCCAGCGCTCCCAACCCGACGAGCTTCACCGCACCGCCAGCGCCCGCGACGCTGACTGCCGCAGCGCGCGGTGGACTTCCATGAGGATTTGATCCAGCGGCAGGGTCTTGGTCACATAGCCCGCCGCCCCTTTTTCCAAGGCCTCCTGCAAGAGTTCATCATCGTAGCCCATGCCCGTCATCATGATGACCGGGAGGTCCGGGAAGCGCATCTTGAAGTCGGCGAGCAACTCCAGTCCGTCCGCATCGGCCAGCGCGACATCGAGGATGACCAGATCAAAGGTCATCTCGCCGGCCAGGTGGAGCGCTTCGGTGTCGGTTGCCGCCGTGGTGACGTGGTAGCCGCGCTTTTCGAGAAAGGCGTGCATCAACTCGCGCACCGGCAGTTCGTCATCCACCACGAGTAAGTTGAGGCGGGGCAGGTGGTTCATAAGGTTTGGGTTTGAGGCGGTCGGCTGCACGCATTCACCAGCACACTGCGGCCACGAAGTTTGGCTCTTTGCGCCGGGAATTTGGTTGAACGGCAATCATTTTTGGTGCGCGGGCGCCGCGACGACGCAACACGCTTTGGGGATACCATCGGCTGAATCCGCGAGGACTTGAGCGAAATTGGCAGACCTTTCGCAGCGTCCGCCGGCGACGAGGACGAAGAAATCACGGACGCGCGGCGGAGGGTTACTACCGAAAGGCGGGCCGCGCGGCAGGGCCGGGTTGCCGCGCGGCCCAGACCTCTTTTAATGCGGGCGTGTGGTGATTCTTCAGGGCGACAAAGGGGCGTGAGGACCGCGGTACGAGGACGATTACGGACGCAGGCCAACGCGTCCCTGCCGGGTCCCCTGCGCGTTCGTTCCAAATCGGAAACAGCCGTTGACACCCCCCCGGTGCTTTGTCACGGTCCCGCCTCATTTCGGCGGTAGAAACTTATCGGAATTGACCCAATCCACCTTGGTTATATGGCAAAAACAGTGAAAGCAACTAAGTACGTTTATTCGTTTGGCAACAAGACGGCAGATGGCGACGGTTCGATGAAAGCCCTGCTCGGCGGCAAGGGCGCGAACCTCGCGGAGATGACCCGCATCGGCCTGCCGGTGCCGCCCGGCTTCACGATTTCCACCGAAGTCTGCACCTACTACTACGACAACAAGCGGACCTATCCGGCCGCGCTCGACGGCCAGGTGGCCGCGGGCATTGCCGCCATGGAAAAGATCATGGGCACCAAGTTCGGCAACACCGAGGCGATGCCAATGCTCGTGGCCGTGCGCTCCGGCGCGCGCGATTCCATGCCGGGCATGATGGACACGATCTTGAACCTCGGCCTGAACGACAGGTCGGTCGTCGCCTTGGTGCAGGCCACGGGCAATGAGCGGTTCGCGTGGGATTGCTACCGCCGCTTCATCCAGATGTACGGCGACGTGGTGATGGGCGTCCAGAAGCGCGCGGGCGAAGACCATGAACCGTTTGAAACGGTCATCGACGGCATCAAGGAAGAGTTGTTCCCGGGCGAGAAGGACGTGGAGGACACGCGCATCGACGCCGCCGGTTTGCAACGCCTGGTGATCCGCTTCAAGGGCCTGATCAAGGAGCGCACGGGCAAGGAGTTTCCGCAGAATCCGTGGGATCAGTTGAAGGGCGCAGTCGGCGCGGTGTTCGGCTCGTGGATGAACGATCGCGCGATTGTTTACCGCCGCAAATACAACATCCCCTCCGAGTGGGGAACGGCCGTCAACGTGCAGGCGATGGTCTTCGGCAACACCGGCGAGAAGTCGGGTTCCGGCGTCGCGTTCACGCGCGATCCCGCCTCGGGCGAGAAGGTGTTCTACGGCGAATTCTTGATGAACGCGCAGGGCGAAGACGTGGTCGCCGGTGTCCGCACGCCGGACCCCGTGGCCAAGCTGAAGAACGTCATGCCGCACGCCTACCGCGAACTGGAAGTCGTCCGCAAGTCCCTCGAGACGCACTTCAAGGACATGCAGGATTTCGAGTTCACGATCCAGGACGGCAAACTGTTCATGCTCCAGACGCGCAATGGCAAACGCACCGGCCTCGCCGCCGTCCGCATCGCCTGCGAGATGGTGAAGGAAAAGCTCATCGACTGGGAAACGGCCGTCACGCGCGTCCCCGCCGAGCAGCTCGAACAAGTCCTCGCGCCGATCTTTGATCGCACCGCGGTGAAGGCCGCCAAGGTCATCGCCAAGGGCCTGCCCGCCGGCCCCGGCGCGGCTTCCGGCCAGATTTATTTCAACGCCGAACGCTCGGTCGAGGCCGCCGCCAAAGGACAGAAGGTGCTCCTCGTTCGCGTCGAGACGTCGCCCGAAGATTTGCGTGGCATGATCGCCGCGGAAGGCATTCTCACCGCGCGCGGTGGCGTCAGTTCGCACGCCGCACTCGTCGCCCGGCAGATGGGCAAGGTCTGCGTCTGCGGCGCCGCGGCGCTGCATGTGGACTATCACGCCAAGACGCTCACCGTTGATGGACAGGTCTTCAACGAGGGCGACTTCCTCTCGATCGACGGCACCGTCGGCGAAGTTTATGCGGGCCAGATCAAGACCGCCGCTTCGGAAGTCATCCAGGGACTGCTCGAAGGCAAGGAGTCCGCGAAGAACAGCCCGACTTACAAAAACTTCACGCAGCTTATGAAGTGGTGCTCGCAAGCCACGCGCATGTCCGTCCGTACCAACGCCGACAACCCCGAGCAGACGGCCAACGCCGTGGCGTTCGGCGCGACGGGCATCGGCCTGTGCCGCACCGAGCACATGTTCTTCGAGGGCGACCGCATCGACGCGATGCGCGAAATGATCCTCGCCGAAAAAACCGAGGACCGGCAGAAGGCCCTCGCCAAGCTGCTGCCCTATCAGCGCTCCGACTTCCTCGGCATGTTCAAAGAACTGAAGGGCTTCCCGGCCACCATCCGGTTCCTCGACCCGCCGTTGCATGAGTTCCTCCCGCACGACCACGCCGCCCAGAGCGCGCTGGCCAACAAAATGGGCATCAGCGCCGACGTGATCGCCAAGCGCGTCCACGAACTCCACGAGTTCAACCCGATGCTCGGCCACCGCGGCTGCCGCCTCGGCATTGCCTATCCGGAAATCTCCGCCATGCAGGCGCGCGCCGTGTTCGAAGCCGCCGCCGAATGCCAGAAGGCCAAGATCAAGTGCAAGCCCGAGATCATGATCCCGCTCGTCGGGTTCAAGAAGGAACTCGATCTCCAGGTTGCGCTCGTCCACGAAGTCGCCGCGCAGGTGCAGAAGGAAAAGAAGGTCAAACTCAGCTACATGGTCGGCACCATGATCGAAGTCCCGCGCGGTGCCCTCACCGCCGACGAGATCGCGCACACCGCCGAGTTCTTCAGCTTCGGCACCAACGACCTCACGCAGACCACGCTGGGCATGAGCCGCGACGACTCCGGCAGCTTCCTGCCGCACTACGCCGAGATGGAAATCGTGAAGAAGAATCCCTTCGCCACCATTGACCAGACCGGCGTCGGCCAGCTCATGGAAATCGCGATCACCAAAGGCCGCCAGACCCGTCCCGACATCAAGCTGGGCATCTGCGGCGAACACGGCGGCGACCCCGACTCAGTCAAGTTCTGCCATCGCGCGGGCCTGACCTACGTGAGCTGCTCGCCCTTCCGCGTCCCCGTCGCCCGCCTCGCCGCCGCGCAAGCCGCGATCGAGGAGAAGCGCAAGGCCGCCGCCCCCAAGGCGAAGAAGAAGTAAAGTTTGTCCCCGCGAGGGGACCTTGTGCCACCGCTTCGGCGGGGAGCACGCAGGGTTAGCTCGCCCTCGTGGTGAGCGCCCATCTGGCCGCTCCGGGAAACCGGGGCGGCCTTTTTGTTTCGGATAAACGTTTGGAAGTTTTTTCGCGCCTCATACACTGGCCGCATGTTCTACCTACGAAATTTCAAAAACTTTGCCGAGGCGGAACTCGATCTGGATCAGCCGGTCACACTGCTGATCGGTCCCAATGGCTCAGGCAAAAGCAACCTGATCGAGGCGGTGGAATTGCTCTCCTTCCTGGCTGGCGGACATCGGCTTCACGAAGTGACCGACATCGGTCGTGAAGGAGCGATGGAAGTTCGTGGCGGGCTGGAAGCGTGTGCCCGCCTCGGCGTGGATGAGTTCACACTGGGAATCCAGGCGGAAGTGGTTTTGCCGGGGACGGTGTTACCGACGCCCGTGCAGTATGAAATAACCGTCCGGGTGCGACCGGAACCGCGGATCGTTGGTGAGTTCCTAAAGCAAACCGGCCGCAACCTCGCAATTTTTGAAATTCAACCGCAGGAGAGCGACACCCCGTCAGCGGACAACCAGGTGCAATACGACAACAATGATCGGGGAGGAAAAAAACCGATTGAATCCATCGCCGCTGATCGTTCCGCGCTTTCACAGTACCCGAGATTTGCGCTGCGGAACAAACAGTTGCCCGAGACGCTGGCCTTGATCGATGTCCTGCTGGCGCGTCTCGATCCGCCCAGTGTGATTGATCCGATTCCAAAACTGATGCGCGGGTTTGCCCGGCGGACGGAAACCCAACTGGCACGCAACGGATACAACATTTCGCCCGTCCTCCTCGACTTGTGGATGGAGAAGCCGGTTGCGACAAGAGACTCAGTCGGAAAACTACAACGGCAAATGGTCCACCGCCGGGAAGTTTTGCAGCGCCTTCTCAAACGCATTGCGCAGTTGCCGGATGAACCATTTGCCGCCTTCGACTTCATCCGCACCAAGAAGTCGGGGGACGTAATGTTCGCCTTCAAGTCCGGCGCGCGCGGCGAAACAATTGATGCCAGATTGGTGTCAGACGGCACCTTGCGGGCACTGGCCATTCTCACCGCATTGGAGATTTCAGCCGCAGGCTCCCGATTGGTGCTGGAGGAACTGGACAACGGGGTTCACCCCAGCCGGGTGCCGGTGCTCGCGGAAGCGTTGTTCGAATGTGCCGAGCGAAATCGCCTCCATGTGCTGGCGACCACCCACAATCCGGCGACCATGAACGCGCTGAGGGAGGAACAGTTGAATTCAGTGATTCTGGTGGTTTCCGGGGGAAAGGACGGAACGGCCCGGCTCATCCGGCTGCGCGAGCTTCCGGGTTACGTTGATTTCATCGAACGGGGACGCCTCGGCGATCTGGTGACCCGCCGGATCTATCAACAGCATCTTGCGGCGGGATACGAGGACGGACGACAGGCGGAAATCGAGGGCTGGGTGAACAGTTTGCCATGAGTGCAACCCTCTACGTCATCGATACCAGTTACCTGATCGAGTTGTTCGCCTGCGGTCGGGACAGCCACCCAACGGCTTCGCCTGAAGTACGGCGACGCTTCAAGCAAGCGAATGCGGCTGGCGGACGCTTCTATGTGCCGCTTCCGTGCTTGTTCGAACTGGGCGATCACATTGCCGACGTAGGTCACGAGGAGGTTCGGAAAAAGCTGGTGGAGCGTTTGGTTTCGACCGTGCAGTCGAGCCTCGCATCCTGCACCCCATGGACAATCACACCGACCGGCCCACCTGAAACAGTTCTGCCCAAACTTCTGGAACGGTTTGCCCCTGCGGCCATCCGGCAGAAAATCGGCTTGGTGGACGCCTTTACTTGGGAAGAGTCGGTTCGACTAAAAGCCAGGCTCGGCGCGTTGAAAGCCCGCGTCCACATCTGGACGAACGACCGCAACTTGAAAGGCAAAGAGCCTGACGCGGAGGCCAATCCCTATTTGTGGGGCTAACTTGGGAGATCAACGACCTCACGCAGACCACGCTGGGCATGAGCCGCGACGACTCCGGCAGCTTCCTGCCGCACTACGCCGAGATGGAAATCGTGAAGAAGAATCCCTTCGCCACCATTGACCAGACCGGCGTCGGCCAGCTCATGGAAATCGCGATCACCAAAGGCCGCCAGACCCGTCCCGACATCAAGCTGGGCATCTGCGGCGAACACGGCGGCGACCCCGACTCAGTCAAGTTCTGCCATCGCGCGGGCCTGACCTACGTGAGCTGCTCGCCCTTCCGCGTCCCCGTCGCCCGCCTCGCCGCCGCGCAAGCCGCGATCGAGGAGAAGCGCAAGGCCGCCGCCCCCAAGGCGAAGAAGAAGTAAAGTTTGTCCCCGCGAGGGGACCTTGTGCCACCGCTTCGGCGGGGAGCACGCAGGGTTAGCTCGCCCTCGTGGTGAGCGCCCATCTGGCCGCTCCGGGAAACCGGGGCGGCCTTTTT
>BJHT01000202.1:0-777 GCA_014193395.1 Verrucomicrobiota bacterium | reverse complement strand
AGAAGAAGTAAAGTTTGTCCCCGCGAGGGGACCTTGTGCCACCGCTTCGGCGGGGAGCACGCAGGGTTAGCTCGCCCTCGTGGTGAGCGCCCATCTGGCCGCTCCGGGAAACCGGGGCGGCCTTTTTTTGGGACCGGAACCCGTGCGCGCATCACTGCGCCCGACCAAAGTCCCGGCGAAAAACGTGCCCGAGTTCTCCGCACTGCGTACCGGTTTCCGGCACTCGCTCACTTTTTCGGCCGCTGCTGGCTCAGCCAGTTGGCGATCCATTGCGACAGAAAGATCGCGACGCAATACAGACCGAAGCAGCTCATTCCCAGTGCTCCCAGCGGCGAGCTTTTGGGCGGATGCAACACGGAGAGCACCGCCACCGCGATCAATCCCATGGCGACCATGGCGAGCGTCAGGCCGAGCATCGTGAAGCGCGGCCAGCCCGCCTGGCAGCCATGGATCGCCGCCGTCGGAATGGCCAGCAGGCCGAACACGAGCGCGGGAACGAGATAGTCGGCGTTGCGTCCGCTGCCGAGCCACGCGAGGAGCGAGGCGAGACCCAGCCCGAGGCAGAGGCCCACCCAGCGGGCCTGCGTGCGTTGTTCGTCGTCCAGTGCGTGCCGCCCGAGCGGATGCAAAAATAGCAGCAGGTTGAAGAGCGGATAGGCCAGCCAGGTGAACACCACGAAGACCACGTAGAGATTGCGGAACGGCAACAGCCACGCTGCCACTCCGGGGTTTGCCTCGGACACAGCGCCCGCCACGCCATCGGCGACATAGCCGCCC
>BJHT01000201.1 GCA_014193395.1 Verrucomicrobiota bacterium | reverse complement strand
CCCAGAACAGCGGCCAGTCCACCGTCCCCGCGTGCTGCGCCGTGCGGAACCACCAACCCGTCCCCAGATAGCCGATCAGATTTCCCACGCCGCCCAGCATCAGACTGAACAACGCCTGCGCCCGCGCCCGCCACGCCGGATCAATCCGCTGATCCAGATAAATCTGCGCCGTGATGAAAAACAGCGTGAACGCAAACCCGTGCAACGTCAGCCCCGCCAGCACCCACGCCTTCCCGTTCAACATGCACAGGCTGTACCGCACCACCCCAAACCCCAGCCCCGCCGCCAACGTCCACTTCAGCCGCCACCGCCCCAGCACGCTCGCCAACCCCACCATCGCGATGATCTCCGTCACCTGCCCCAGCGTCATCCACGCCGTCGTCCGCGCCATGCCCAGCTCCCGCAGATGCGTCGGCGTGAACGGATAAAACGCCGCCAACGGAATCGAAAACATCGCCGCCGTGAGAAATACCACCCGGTGATTCCGATCCTTCAACAACGTCAGCGCATCCAGCCCCAGCCGTTGCCGCAGCGTGATCGTCTCCGCCGACGCCGGCGGTGCCTCGCTCGGCAGCCGCAATGTGAACAGCGCCACGCCCACCCACATTCCCGCCGCCACCCCGCCCGCCACCGGCGACGCATCCGCGTGCAGCAGACTCACCACCCAGCAACCCACCATCCACCCAAACGTCCCCACCGCGCGAATCGGCCCGAACTGCCGCTGCGAATCACTCAGCCGCCCCAGCACAATCGACGTCGCCAGCCCCCACGTCGGCGCGGTGCAAAGCGCATGCAATTGAATCAGCGCCAGCACCACCCCCGCGCCCGCGCCCTTCGCAATCGCCAGCGCCGCCAGCGCCATCGCCCCCGCCGTCGCCAGCGCCAACCCGCGCAACACCCGCACCGGCGCGACATGCCGGTCCGCCATCGCCCCAAACACCAGCGGCGACACAAACGCCGCGACCGCTGACGTCGCAAACGCAAACGGCTTGATCCGCTGATACCCGTGCGCATCCAGCACCGTCCCCAACGGCACGAACCACGCCCCCATGGCCATCGCCTGGAGGAAGAACAAGGCGGCCAGCTCCGCCCACTCCGTTCGTTTCGTTTCCCGTTGCACGCGCGAGAGGACACACGCGCCGGTGGGAAATACAAGCCTTGCGGGGCAAGCGGGCGCTCCCCGGTCACTGCTCCTCCCCGAGCACCGCCCGTGACGGAAGCACCAAGCTCAAAGCTCAAGGAAAGGCCCAAACTCCAAGCATCAATGAAAACGCCGCGTCTCCCGCCGATTCTCCGCGCCATGTCCCCGATAACAATCGTGCCCCCGCCCGCCCTCGCCGACCGCGGCACCCAATTGATCCTTGGCCCTTCCCTTGAGCTTTAAGCTTTGAGCTTTGAGCTTTCCCCCTCACCCCTTCCCTTAAGCTTTGAGCTTTATTCTTTGAGCTTTTCCCTCTCTCCCGCTAAACACTGCGCGCATTCCGGCACGCACGGCACTCCGCCGCGCGGCCCCAACTAAAACCACGCACCCACCCACACACCCATGTTCGGCGAAATCAAAAACGCACACGGCGAACGCCTCGACTACACCTTCCACCCCGGCGCGCCCGGCGCGAAACACATCGCCGTCCTCGGCCACGGCGTCACCGGCAACAAAGACCGGCCCTTCGTTGTCGCCCTTGCCGACGCCCTCGCCCGCGCCGGCGTGCCCGCCCTGCGCTTCTCCTTCTCCGGCAACGGCGCATCCGGCGGCCGCTTCGTGGACTCCACCATCACCAAGGAAGTCGCCGATCTCGGCGCCGTCCTCGACGCCCTCGCTGGCTGGCGTGTGGCCTACGTCGGCCACAGCATGGGCGGCGCAGTCGGCGTCCTCCGCGCCGCACGCGACCCGCGCATCAACGCCCTCGTCTCCCTCGCCGGCATGGTCCACACCAAGGCCTTTGCCCAGCGCGAATTCGGCACCGTCACCCCCGGCCAGGGCAACATGTGGGATGACGAAAAATGCCCGCTCTCCGCGGCCTACATGACCGACCTCGCCACAATCGACACCGTCGTGAACCACGCCCCCGCCATCAAAATCCCGTGGCTCCTCATCCACGGCACCGAAGACGATGTCGTCCCCATCCAAGACTCCCGCGACATCTTCGCCAAAGCCAACGTCCCCGCCCAACTCGTCGAGATCAAAGGCGCCGGCCACGTCTTCTCCGGCGACTTCACCCGCCCCATGGTCGAGACCGTAGTGCCGTGGCTCCAGGCGCGTTTCGCGTAACCGCACCGGTAGGGCCAGGCTGCCGCGGTACCGCAGGCGTCCTCGCCTGCGGTACGAAGCCGGATCGGAAGTGCGCAGCGCGTCCCTACCAATCCCGGCCCTGACCTTTCGCCGGATGCGCGCCGCAGACCGTGCATACGCGCAGGCGGCGCGCTGGGGACAGACGCGCCCTACCCACTGGGGCCAGGATTGACGCGTGGCTGTAGTCCGCAGGGACAACCGATAATAGCCCAGCACTTCAGTGCTGGGTTGATGGTCGTGACACCACCAAGTCCCGTCAGGGACGACAGAGGTGGGACTGCGCATGGTTTCTTTCGTCCCTGACGGGACTTGGTTCGCTGCCGGCGCGGACCCAGCACTAAAGTGCTGGGCTATCGTCGGTCGCCCGCTGGGCTGGCAGCGAGTGGCGATTGCGGGCGGGGATGCGCTGGGTCTGGACGGTGGAGAGTGGCATATCAGGATTGCGGAGGGGGAGGGGATGGGGTTCTCATTGCCGGATTCCCCGGTGCTGCGGCTGGGGTTGCTGATCGGTAGCTTTGACCATTTATCCTATGAGCACCACCTACCCCAAGGGTTCCCCTGAAGCAGAAGCACTGGAGCAGATTCTCCGAGCCAAGGCAGACCGGGCCGATACACTTGATCTAAGTGACCTTCGCCTCACGACCCTGCCCCCGGAACTGGGGCAATGCACCGCGTTGCAGACGCTGTTCCTCAGGAACAACCAACTCACGACTCTGCCGCCGGAACTGGGTCGATGCACCGCATTGTCGGAGCTGGACCTCAGCGACAACCGCCTCACGAGACTGCCCCCGGAACTCGGGCAATGCACCGCGTTGCAGACGCTATATCTCTACAACAACCTACTGACGACACTGCCGCCGGAATTGGGGCGATGCACCGCGTTGCAAAAGCTGTTCCTCAGTAGCAACCGCCTCACGCAATTGCCCCCGGAACTGGGTCGATGCACCGCGTTGGAGGTGGCGAGTCTCGACAACAACCAACTCACGACACTGCCCGAAGAACTTGGGAAATGCACCGCACTTCTTGGACTACGCCTCGACAATAACCAACTCACGACACTGCCATCGGAACTGGGACAATGCACCGCGTTGAAAGAGTTGCACCTCAATGACAACCAACTCACGACACTGCCCCCGGACCTCGGGAAATCTACGGCGCTGCAGTGGCTGGACCTCAGTAACAACCATCTTATGACCCTACCCTTGGAACTGAGTCAGCTAACACAGCTTAAGGTGCTCTTCCTGCACGGCAACCCTCAGCTCAGTCTGCCCGAGGATGTCCTGGGGCCAAGTTCGGACGATGTTTATGTCCGGGATGCCACGCTCAAGCCCGCGCGCGACATCCTCGCCTACTACTTCCGCACCCAGCGCGCGGCGCGGCCGCTGAACGAAGTCAAGCTCATCCTCGTGGGCCGAGGCATGGCGGGGAAGACCTCCATCGTGCGACGGCTGGTCGAGAACAAGTTCGATCCTAAGGAGAAGGAGACTCCCGGCATTCGCATCTTGCAATGGCAGCAGCGGTGCGGGGCGGACCGGGTGCGGTTCAACATCTGGGATTTCGCCGGACAGGAGATCACCCATGCCACGCACCAGTTCTTTCTCACCGCGCGGTCGGTCTATGTGCTCGTGCTCACCGGCCGCGACGGCGTGCAGAACTGGGACGCGGACTACTGGCTGGGCCTGATCCGCAGCTTTGCCAGCGACGCGCCGGTGATCGTGGCGCTGAACCAGCAGGGCGTACACCCTTTTGACGTGGATGAGTTTCCTTTGCGGGAGCGGTATCCCTTCATCCGCGCCTTTGTGAAGACGGACTGCAAGTCGAGGAAGGGCATGGCGGAACTGGAGCAGGAGATTACCGCGACCGTGGCCGGCATGGAGAGCGTACGGCGGAGCTTCCCAGCGGAGTGGGTGGCCATCAAGGATCAACTCTCCGGGATGAAGGTGAATTATCTGAGCTATCTGGATTATCGCCAGCAATGCACCGCGCTCGGGGAGAAGGACGAGGAGGCACAGGATCAACTCAGCCGCTGTCTGCATGAGCTGGGCCTGGCCTTGAACTACAGCGACGACGCACGGCTGCGGGACAAGACCGTGCTGAACCCGCACTGGGTGACCAACGGCATCTATGCGCTCCTCCGCGCGGCCTTCCCCCGGCGCAGCGTCGGCGAGCTGCATCTGGCGGACGTGAAGGCCGTGCTGCCCAAGGAGCCACCGGAGATGCGGGAATATCTGGTGGAGCTGATGCGGCGCTTCGAACTGTGCTTTCCCATTGCCCAGCAGGAGAGGGTCTATCTGGTGCCGCAGAAGCTGGAACAGAACCAGCCGAGACTGGATGCGGCGTGGGCCACGGACGGGACGGCGTTGCGGCTGCGGTATCTCTACAGCGCGCTGCCGGAGGGCCTGCTGCCGCGGTTCATTGTCCGCACCTATGCCCTGAGCGAGGGCCAGACGCGTTGGCGGCACGGCGTGGTGCTGGAGCTGGACGCGGCCACGGCCTTGGTGCGCGGCGACACCTTCAAGAAAGACAAGGTGGAGGTGGTGGTGCGCGGCGCGCCCGAGGACCAGGTGCGCCTCGTGGCGATCGTCCGCCAGCACCTCGCGGACATCCATGCGGACCTCCAGGGATTGAAGCCGCGGGAGGAGATGGAGATGCAGGGGCATCCGGGCGTGTATCAGACGGTGACGAGCATGGAACAGGGCGAGCGGAAGCATCCGCTGATCATCGTGGGCACCAACGCAGGCGACGTGGAAGTGAACCGTCCGCACGAACTCAACCGCATCGTACCCGAGACGGCGCGCAGTGGCGCGGAGCCGTGGATCAAGGTCTTCGTGAGCTACAGCAAGAGCGACGAACGGCATCGGGCGCGCTTCCGGCAGCACCTGACCATCCTGGAGGCGCACCGGCTCATTTATTCGTTCTGGGATGACAAGTGCCTGGTCGCGGGTGAGCCGTGGGATGAGGTCATCCAGCAGAAGCTGGCCGAGGCGGACATCGTGGTGCTGCTGGTGAGCACGCCCTTCCTGGCCACCGACTACATCCGCCGGGTGGAGATGCAGACCGCGCTGGCGCGGGCAGGCAAGGGCGAGAGCAAGGTGGTGCCGGTGATTCTGGAACCTTGCGGGTGGCTGAAGGAGAGCTTCGCGCAATATGTGTCGGTGCCAACCAAGGCCAGGGCGATGTGTGAATGGAAGCCGCAGTCAAAAGGCTGGCACGCCGTCGAGGAGTCCCTGCGCACGCTGATCGAGGAGCTGAACCGGCGGCGCGCGAAGGGGAGGTAGGGAGGCGGGGCGAAGACGTAGGGACGCATCTCGGTTTCTTGCAGCCGATTCCCCATCTCATTAGCACCCGGCTTTAGCCGGGTGTTTGGATAGGGGAATCGGGGCAACCGCTTTAGCGGTTTTTCGGCCTTGCTGCCGTGGTTTGACCATCCGCCAAAGCCGTTGAAACGGCTGCCCGATTCTATTCCCGAGCAACACCCGGCTGAAGCCGGGTGCTAATGAGATGTGCAAGACACTGAGGTGCGCCCAAGACGTAGCTGACCGCTTGAGTTGGTTGGTTACCCGGTTAATCCTGTCGCCCCATGAATTCCAAACTCCCGCCGGATTCCGACCTGATCCTCTACCAGACCGAGGATGGCCGGACGCGACTGCAGGTGCGGCTGGAGGGCGACACGGTGTGGCTTTCGCTCAATCAGATGGCGGACCTGTTCCAGCGGGATAAGTCGGTCATTTCCCGGCACATCAAGAACGTGTTCGCGGCGGGGGAATTGAGTTCGGCGGCAACTGTTGCAAAATCTGCAACAGTTCAAGTCGAGGGGAAAAAGCAGGTCAACCGCGAGATCGAGTTCTACAACCTCGACGTCATCATCTCCGTGGGCTACCGGGTGAAATCGCCGCGCGGCACGCAGTTCCGCATCTGGGCCACGCAGCGACTGCGGGAGTACCTCGTGAAGGGCTTCACGATGGATGACGAGCGGCTGAAGAATCCGCCGGGCAAGGGGCACATTGATTACTTCGACGAGTTGCTGGAGCGCATCCGCGACATCCGCGCGTCGGAGCGGCGGATGTATCTGCGGGTGCGGGAAATCCTGGCGCTCGCCGCCGACTACGAGGCCGCGGAGCCGGAGACGCAGGTGTTTTTCCAGACCATCCAGAACACGCTGCACTTCGCCGCCACCGGCAAAACCGCGGCGGAACTGATCGCCGAGCGCGCCAACGCCTCGCAACCAAACATGGGCCTGATGGCCTGGCGCAGCGGCGTGGTGCGCAAAGGCGACGTGACCGTGCCGAAGAACTACCTGCGCGAAGACGAGATCGAGGAGCTAAACCGGCTCGTCGTGATGTTCCTGGATTTCGCCGAGGATCAGGCCCGGCGGCGGAAGCAGATCTTCCTCCAGAACTGGCTGACGCGGCTCCACGACTTCCTGAACCTGAACGAGCGAGCGATCCTGCCCGATGCCGGCAAGGTGAGCCGCGAGGAGGCGCGCCGACTGGCTGAAGCGGAATACGAAAGCTTCGCCGCCCGCCGCCGCGCCGCCCTGGAAGCACAAGGAGAAGCGGACCTGCTCGGCCTGCTCGATGCCGCGGTGAAGAAACTGCCGAAAAAACCCAAGTCACCGAAACCTTGAGCCGCGACGAGTCCATGCCCGAAGACTCGGCCCGCGTTGGGTTCGGTGAGCCGGGCGATGCGGTTGGGCAGCACGGCTGACGCGCATCGCTTTCCATGCTTGGCTCCCCATCCCATTGCGCCACGATAGGCTCTGAGAAATCCGAACCGCACCACGCGCCCCGCCTCTACCGCCATCCATCCCCACTTTTCCAACCCCATGAAATCCCCCCGCCCCCTGCTCGCCCTCCTGCTCGCCGCGCTGCCCGCCCTCGCCGCGACACCCTTTCCGCAACCCACCAACAATGAACCCGGCAACCCCTCGCCCATCTCGCCCGCCGAGGCACTCGCGGCCATCAAGCTGCCGCCCGGTTTCAAGGCCACGCTCTTCGCCGCCGAGCCGGCCGTGCAAAATCCCATCGCCCTGGCGTGGGATTCGCGCGGCCGCCTGTGGATCGCCGAGAACTACACCTACGCCGACAACAAGAAGCGTTTCGATCTCTCCTTCCGCGATCGCATCCTGATCTTCGAGGACACCAAGGGCGACGGTCGCGCCTCGTCGCGCAAAGTTTTCACCGACGATATCCAGATGCTCACGAGCATCGCCATTGGTCACGGCGGCGTGTGGGCGATGTGTCCGCCGAACCTCGTCTTCATTCCCGATGCCAACGGCGACGACGCGCCGGACGGCCCGAAACAAATCGTCCTCGACGGTTTCGATCCCATGCACGCGATGTATCACAACTTCGCCAACGGCCTGAAATGGGGGCCGGACGGCTGGCTCTATGGACGCTGCGGCGGCTCGTGTCCCGGCGAGATCGGCGTGCCCGGCACGCCCGCCGGGCAGCGCGTGCCTCTGCGCGGCGGCCTCTGGCGTTTTCATCCGCAGCGCAAAACGTTCGAGACCATCGCCCACGGCGCGACCAATCCCTGGGGCCACGACTGGAACGCCGACGGCGAACCGTTCTTCGTCAACACGGTCAACGGCCATCTCTGGCACGCGTTCGCCGGTGCGCGTTTTGTCGGCCGCTCGCCCGGTTCCACCAGCCCCTACACCTACGAACTGATCGACATGCACGCCGACCACTGGCACTTCGACACCGGCAAAAAATGGACCGACTCCCGCGGCGGCAAGGCCGACGCCTACGGCGGCGGACACGCGCACATCGGCACGATGATCTATCGCGGCGACAACTGGCCGGCCGCTTATCGCGACAAGCTTTTCACGCTCAACCAGCACGGCCGCCGCATCAATTGCGAGCGCCTCGAACGCGCGGAATCCGGCTACGTCGCACGTCACGAGGCTGACACCGTGATCTTCGGCGACCCGTGGTTCAAAGGCCTCGACCTCGACTACGGCCCCGACGGCGGCGTGTTCGTGCTCGACTGGAGCGACACGGGCGAATGCCATGATTTCACCGGCGTGCATCGCACCAGCGGCCGCATTTTCAAAATCACCTACGGCGATCCGAAGCCCGCCGCGTTCACCGATCTCGCCAAGCAGAGCAACGCCGAACTCATCTCGCTTCACACGCACGCCAACGAATGGTTCACGCGCCTCGCCCGCCGCGAACTCGCCCGCCGCGCCGCCACGCAAGCCCTCCCCGCTGGCGACGTTGCCGCGCTGCGCTCGCTGTTCCAGCGCAGCCCCGGCATCAATGTAAAACTCCGCGCGCTCTTTACGCTCCACACCGTCGGCGCGACCGACGACGCCTTCCTCCGCCCGCTGCTCCGCCACGCCGACGACCTCGTCCGCGCCCAAGCCGTCAAGCTCCTCACCGACGCGTGGCCGCTCGACCACGCCAACGCCCTCGCGCCCGAACCCGCCACCGCCGAGCGCTGCGCCCCGCTGATCCCCGAGTTGCTCCGACTCGCGAAAGAAGAATCATCCGCCACTGTCCGCCTCGCACTCGCCTCCACGCTGCAACGCCTGAACGTCTCGCAGCGCCCCACCCTCGCGTCCGCCCTCATCGCACGCGCCGAAGACGCGAAGGACCACAACCTCCCGCTGCTCGTCTGGTTCGGCCTGATCCAGGTCGCGCAAGCGGATCCCACCGCGCTCGCGTCCGTCGCCAGCGCGTGCGAATGGCCCGCCACCCGCCGCCTCATCGCGCGCCGCCTCGCCACCGATCTGGAGAAAAATCCCGCGCCCCTCAACGCGCTCCTCACCGCCGTCGCCGACCGCCCCGCCGCGCTGCAAGCCGACATCTTCACCGGCATTTCCGAAGCCACCGCCGGCCTGCGCCAGGCCCCCAAGCCCGCCGCGTGGGACGCCTTTGCTGAAAAAATTTCCCGCTCCGACAACACATTGCTGAAGGCGAAACTCGCCAACCTCGGCGCGCTTTTCGGTGACGCCCGCGCGCTCGCCGAGGCCCGCCGCATCGCCACCGATCCCAAGGCCGACGTCAACGCGCGCAAGCTCACGCTGCAAACCTTGATCGATCAGAAAGCGGAAAACCTCCGGCCCATCTGCGAGGCCGCGCTGACCACGCGCGCGCTGAACGCCGTCGCCGTGCGCGGCCTCGCGCGCGAGAACGATCCCGCGCTCGGCGCAAAGATCGTCGCCGCGCTGCCGACCTTCATCGAGAACGAACGCGGCAGCGCCTTCGCCGCACTCGCCTCGCGGCCCGCGTGGGCGCTGGCGTTGCTTGATGCCGTCGCGCGCGGCGAGGTCGAGCGCTCCGCCATTTCCGCCAGCACCTTGCGCGACCTGCGCAACCACAACCACGCCGGCCTCAACCAGCGCCTCGCCGAAGTGATGAAAGCCATCCGCGACGCCGCCGAGGACAAGCGCAAACTCATCGCCAGTTTCAAAGCCCGCCTCACGCCCGAGACCCTCGCCAAGGCCGACAAAGCGCAGGGCCGCGCGATGTTCAACCTCGCCTGCGCCGCGTGCCACACGCTGTACGGCGAAGGCGGCAAGAACGGTCCCGACCTCACCGGCGCGGGCCGCGACAACCTCGATTACCTTCTCGAAAACATCCTCGACCCCAGCGCCGTCGTCGCGCCCGACTACCGCGTCAGCCAGATTTTTCTGAAGGACGGACGCAACCTCACCGGCATCATCGCCGCGCGCACCGAGCGCACCCTCACGCTCAAGACAGTCAGCGAAACCCTCGACCTCGATCAACGCGACATCACCACGATCAAAGACTCCGCTCTCTCCCTCATGCCCGACGGACTGCTCCAGGCCCTGCCACCCGAGCAGGTGCCCAACCTCATCGCCTACCTCATGTTCAAAGCCCAGGTGCCGCTGCCGGGTGGAAAATGAGGCGGGGAACCTGAATCCGGAAATTCGCTGGAACAGGGAATTGAAATCACTAACCGGCGCCAACCGGCGCTAATGGGGACCAGGCCAAGCCGCACTTGCGAAGTAGGGTCGCAGCAGTGGTCGTGTTCGTGACACGGAAAAAAGTCAGAGCCTCCTAACGTCGGCTCCTACAAGGAAAGGTGGCCACTCCCTTGTAGGAGTCGAGGTACCGAGACTCTAACCTCCCCCCCGCGAAGGCCGCCCAACCGTCCGCATCTCACCGCTGCAACCAAGACTAACTCCCACCCGTCCTCCCGCGGGAGCAACTGGCCGCGACGGCGAATCAATTTCGAAAGCTTGACGTTCAGTATGCTCACCAGGTCCAGAGGCTATTCAGAAATGCGATGGGTGTCACCGCGCGACTCTCAAACTTTGCCCGACTGCAAAATGCTATTCCGTGAATTTGGTTGCACCAACGCCACCGCCTGAATTCACTCCCGGCGGTTCCTGACCCATTTATGAAATCATTGCTCTCATTGCTCACCGTCGCGTTGCTGTTCAACGCGTTGTCCGTCTCCGCGCAGACTCCCAAGCCCAAGGCGAAGGCCGCGCCCCGCGCCGCAGCGACCGTCGCGCCGAAGACCACCACGGGCCAGGAAGCGCACGCCACCGCGCCGGAGAAGCTCAAGGTGATGAAGGATTTCAAGGTCGAGCTGCTCTACAACGTGCCCAAGGACACCCAAGGCTCGTGGGTCGCGCTGTGCGTGGATGACCGCGGACGCTTCATTGTGTCCGATCAAAGCGGCCCGCTCTATCGCCTCACGGTGCCGCTGGCCGGCCAGCCCGGCGCGGTCCAAGTCGAGGAGATCAAACTCGACATCGGCCACGCGCAGGGACTGCTCTACGCCTTCGGCAGTCTCTATGTCGTGGTGAACGACAAGGCCCACGGCGGCCGCGGCCTCTACCGCGTGCGCGACACGGACGGCGATGACAAGTTCGACAAGGTTGAGCTGCTGAAGAAGTTCCAGGAGTCCGGCGGCGAACACGGCCCGCATGCCGTGCTGCTCGGGCCGGACAAGAAGTCCATCTACGTCGTCTGCGGCAATCAGACCGACCTGCCGGAAAATGACCGCTGCCATGTGCCGCCGTTCTGGGGCGAGGATTTGCTGCTGCCGCGCATTTACGGCCGGGGCTTCATGAAGGGCGTGCTCGCTCCGCGCGGCTGGATCGCGAAGACCGATCCCGACGGCAAGCGCTGGGAGATTCTCACGACCGGCTTTCGCAATCCCTACGACGCGGCCTTCAATCGCGAGGGCGAATTGTTCACGTTCGATGCCGACATGGAGTGGGATTTCAATACGCCGTGGTATCGCCCCACGCGCGTCTGCCACGTCGTCAGCGGCGGCGAATGGGGCTGGCGCAACGGCTCGGGCAAATGGCAGCCGCATTATCCCGACACGCTGCCGCCGGTGGTGGACATCGGCCCCGGCTCGCCCACGGGCGTGACCTTCGGCTACGGCGCGAAGTTCCCCGCGAAATATCAGGAGGCGTTCTTCATCTCGGACTGGAGCTACGGAAAACTCTACGCCGTCCATCTCACGCCGAGCGGCGCGAGCTATTCGGCGAAGTTCGAGGAATTCATCACCGGCCAGCCGCTGCCGCTCACGGACATCGTCATCCGGCCGCAGGATCAGGCGATGTATTTCGCCGTCGGTGGGCGCAAGGTGCAGTCGGGTCTTTATCGCGTCACCTACACCGGCGCAGAGTCCACGGCCCCGGCGAACGCCAGCACCGCCGGTGCTGAAGCCCGCGCGTTGCGGCACCAGCTCGAGGCCTTCAATGGTGTGAAAAATCCCGCCGCCGTCGCGACCGCGTGGCCGTATCTCGGGCACGCCGACCGCTTCATTCGCTCCGCTGCGCGCACGGCCATCGAGCACCAGCCCGCCGCCGATTGGGCGGAGAAAGCCCTCGCCGAAAAGGACACGCACGCCTCGCTCGCCGCGCTGCTCGCGCTCGTGCGCGTCGGTGACAAGGCGTTGCAGCCGCGCCTGCTCGCCGCGCTGGACGCGTTCGCTTGGGAGAAGCTGAACGACGCGCAACGACTGGAAGTGCTCCGCATATACGGCCTCGCGTTCATCCGCATGGGCGAGCCGACCGCGGAGTTGAAGGCGAAGGCCATCGCGCGTCTGGATGCGCGATTCCCCAGCAAAAACCCGCTCGCCAACGGGATGCTGTGCGAGCTGCTGGTTTATCTCCAGGCCCCGAGCGCGGCGGCGAAGAGCGTCGCGCTGCTCCAGTCCGCGCCTTCGCAGGAAGAGCAGATTTCCTACGCCGTGCCGCTGCGATTGTTGCGCACGGGCTGGACGCCGGGGCTGCGCGAGACCTATTTCAAGTGGCTTTTCCAAAAGGCTCCTGGCTACCGCGGGGGCGCCAATTTCGGCAAGTTCATGGACGACGTCCGCGCCGACGCCGTGGTTGGAATGACCAAGCCCGAACTGGCCGCGCTCGATCCCATCATCAAATCCGCGCCGCCGAAGAAATCGCCGCTCGAACTGCTCTCCGAATCTCTCGCCGGCCGCGCGTTCGTGAAGGAGTGGACCGTGAACGACCTTGCGCCGGTCGTGGAGAAAAGCCTCAAGGGCCGCAGCTTCGAGAACGGCCGCAAGATGTTCGGCGCGGTGGCGTGCTTTGCGTGTCATCGCTTCGGCAACGAAGGCGGCGCGATGGGACCGGACCTCACCGGCGTGGCCGGGCGCTTCAGCGTGCGCGAC
>BJHT01000200.1 GCA_014193395.1 Verrucomicrobiota bacterium | reverse complement strand
GGCGAAGTGATGCGTGATGCGTGATGCGTGATGCGTGATCCGTGATGCCAGCGGCAGTCTTTGTGAAAGTTCGTGCAGTCCGCATTAGGACCTCCGGCTTCCTCTCCCCGTTCGTGCCCCACGGGACGAGGGAGACGGAGGCGCCAGTTGTCACAACGGTTCCGGCACAAGTTTTCGCAACGATTGATAGTGGTGAGGGAGGATGGTCGAGGGAATCCGAATGCCGAAGTGGGATGCGGTAGCAGAGGCTCGCAGACGGTGCCGTAACCTGTTTTCAACCCATGACATACTCTGAGTTGAGCAGTCTATCATCTAATTATTACCGAGAGATGGTGCAGGAGTGGCTATTGTCTCTAATATTGATATAATATCTTGCCTTCTCGCCGTCGGTCCGCAGATTGGCCGTCGCTATGTTCATCAAACGCAATCGCACCCGGCACGCTGGTAAGACCTACGGATCAAAACTGCTCGTACAGGGCAAGCGAGTTCCGGGCAAACGTCCCCCGGGTCGTCCAGTCGCGGGATCACCGCCGCCCAAGTCCGTCGTGGTCCATGAAACCTTGGCGAATCTGTCCAAGCTTCCCGAGGACTTGATTGCCCTCATCGAGGACTACTGCCGCGGGAAGACTGCGGCTTCGGAACCGGCGGCGGATGCGGCCTCGGAACCCGCGACCGGCAAGAAGCCACGGCGCAGACGGAAGGGCTGAGCGGTCCTGTCGATCCGCCGCCCGCCCTGGCGCAGCAACCGAGAAACTTCAAAAGAACAGAACTCCGAATGCCCGGCCCGGACTGAATCCGCGCTGCTTGGGTGCCGTGGCGCAGGCCTCCAAGCCTGCTCTGTCGCAGGTTTCTAAACCTGCGGCCGTTGGAAATTTTTGGGGCGCTCGAGTTGGCCGACGCCCTGCCGATTTGGAAATCGGCGACACAGCAGGTTTGGAAACCTGCGCTACGGGGCGGGCCGCTGCTTCACGCCCGCCCGAGAACTGCGGCGGCGCGGGCGACGACGGCTTGCGGCGTGATGGCGTGGAGGCACTCGAGCGCGGGATGGTGCGAGCAGGTGCTCTTGAGACACGGCGCGCAGGGGAGGGAGACGCGCAGCACATTTTCGAGCTGCTGATAGGGGCCGGTGCGGGCGGGGTTGGTCGGACCGAAGAGTGCCACGGTCGGACGATTCATCGCCGCCGCCAGGTGCATGGGGCCGGTGTCATTGGTGATGCAGAGTTCGCTGTGGCGGACCCACTCGACCATTTCCGGCAGCGTGGTTTTTCCCGTCAGATTCACGCACGCGTCCGGATTGGCGGCGTGGATGATGTCGCCGATGGGCCGGTCGCCGGGGCCGCCGATGATGGCGAAGCGCACGGCGGGGAAGTGCGGTGCGAGCTGGTGGACGACGCTCGCGAAGGCTTCCGCTGGCCAGCGTTTGTTCGACCAGCGGGCACCGGGGACGAGCGTCACCCAGCGCGCGGCGGGGAAGGCGGCGGTCGGGTCCGCCACGCCGGGGCGAGGCGGGAGCCAGGTGAACTCGCGCGCCGTGGGAACGCCCAGATGCGGGAGCACCGCGAGGTACCAGTCCACCGCGTGCGCGTCCGGCGCGGGGCGGGGGACGGCGACATCGTAAAGCCCCGCCGCGCCTTCGCGGCCGGAGTCGAGGCCGATAGTGAACGCGCCGTTGGCCAGCCACGCATGAATAGCGCTACGGGCGAGGCCTTGGAGATCAATGACCCAGTCGAAGCGCTGGGCGCGCATCTGGTGGATTTTTCGCAGCCAGTCGCGCCAGCCGCCGTTGGTTTTCCAGCCGTGGCGATGAAACGGAAAAATCCCGTGCAAATCGGGATCGCCGTCGAGCAGCGGCAGCAAGTCGGAATGAAGCCACCAGTGAACCTCAGCTTCGGGATGCTGGAGTTTGAGGAGCCGCAGGACGGGGAGGGCGTGGACGACATCCCCAAGGGAACTGGGCTTGAGGATGAGAATTTTCACTGGAGAAAAACCACCGAACGGCCGGACTGCCAGCGACGCTTTCCGAGTTCGGCGGGCCAGCGCCTCCTACTTGCCCAGCGCAAGCCGGTCGGCGAGACGGTCGGGCAAACCCGCCGCCCGAATCTTCAACTGCGTGGTCGCGATGTCGTAGTCCAGCCGCCGGAGTTCGACCGAGTTTTCCTCGAGATCGTACACAACGTAGGCGGAACGGGGGTTGCCATCGCGCGGTTGGCCGACGCTGCCGACGTTGATGAAGAATTTCTTGCCGGGTTCGATGCGGAACTTGGTGTAGATGCCGCCGCGCACGCTATTGTCGCGCACGAACGCCACGGGGACGTGGGTGTGGCCGTGGAAGCACACGCTGGTGTTCTGGTAGGTGAGACTGGCGGCGGCGGCGAGCTTGTCGAAGACGTAGCCCCAGCGCTGCGGACCGTCGAGCGTGGCGTGAACGATGGAGAAACTGGCGACGAGACGGATGTAGCGGAGGTCCCGCAGCCACTTCATGTCTTCGTTGGTCAACTGCTGCCGGGTCCAACTGACGGCTTCGGCGGCGTTGGGGTTGAAGCCCTCGAGTTCCATGTCCACCGAGCAGTATTCGTCGTGGTTGCCCTTCACGCAGGGCATGCCCATGTCGCGGATAATGTCCAGGCACTCCTTGGGATTGGCGTTGTAACCGACGACATCACCGAGGCAGGCGTAGTGGGTGCAACCCATTTTCTTGGCGTCGGCCAAGACCGTCTCGAGCGCCTCAAGATTGCCGTGAATGTCTGCTAGAATTGCGTATCTCATCGAAACTTTGTTACGCCACTATTTCAAATCCGCTAAGTTTTCCCAGTGGTTCGCCCCACCAGATTTCTGTGCCCCGGATAAATCTTCGCAATCCGGATTCCGTGATCGCGGTCAGAAATGCTTCCAGTTCGTCCCGTTCGCCTTCCGCCACCAACTCCACCCGGCCGTCGCTGAGGTTCCGCACCGTTCCGACCACTTCGTAGCCGGCCACCAGCGACTTCACCGTGTACCGGAACCCGACGCCTTGCACGCGGCCGGAGTAGAACATCTGAACGCGCTGTCTGGCCATACGGGATTCGCCTGATTGGTGTGCCACAGTGGACGAACGGCGGTCATCATCGGGCAATCTTCCAAATCGGCAAGTAACAACTTTTTTTGCGGCGCATTCCCTCGTACATCGGAACATTGGCGGCCAACACGATGGCGGCGGGCGAAAGCTTGCGGCCGCGGCGCAGAGCGATGGAGCGCGGGAAAACCCGAGGTCAATGGTGCGGGCGGGCGTCGCTGCGGGCTGGGAATCGGGGTGGCGACAGCTCGTCGCCACAGGCTGAAGGGCGACAAGCTGTCGCCTCCCCGTCACTGCTTCTCGTATTCGCCCTTGTTCACGCGCTTGAGCACCGTGAAGCCGGCCTTCTTGGCATCGGAGATCGAGAGGGGCTTGGTGATCTGCGGCGAGGTGAAGGTGGAAATCAGTTTGCGCACCGGCTTGCGGCAGGCGGGGCATTTCGTCAACGGCGTGGCGTCCAGAGGCCGCCGCAGCGTGAACTTGCCCCCGCAGACGCGGCACTCACCGTCGCACAGTTCGTATTCGTAAAGCGGCATGGACGTACTGTTGCGGAGGCGGAGGTGGTTGCAAAGCGGGAAACCATTGTCCCGAATTCTGATGCCGATGTTGTGCCGTCGCCCGTAGCGCAGGTTTCCAAACCTGCTGTGTCGCCGACTTCCAAGTCGGCGCCTGGAGTTTGGACATTTTTTGAGGAGCGCGGGCGGTCCCCGCCCGCAGCGGCAGCGAGCTCGCCAAGGTGCCGGGATATTTCCGGGCCGGCCTCTCGGGTGCTCACGCGCTGCGACCGGGGACCGGTCGCGCTCCGGCGGTGCCGCGCGGGTCGCGGCCGAACGAAAATGTCCAAACCCCAGTCGCCGACTTCCAACTCGGCGGGGCGTCGGCCAACCCGGCGGCGTGAAAAAGTTTGGCCGGTCGCAGGTTTGGAAGCCTGCGCTACAGGCGCTGTTCGCGAATCTGCCCGGGATTTCGGAATCAACTGTTGCCACGAGCGGCGGTAGGTTCCGGCGGCCGCGGCGAGGTGTCCCCCGGGCCGGGATGGTCGCGCCGCGTGCGCCACGCGAGCACGCCCAGGACGCCGTGCGCCAACACCAACGCGAGGGCCAGCCAGCTATCGAGGCCCGGCCATTCGCGGCCTGCAGCCAAGGGTTTCAGCCAGCGGCGGGCGTCGTTGGCCAGAATCACCAAGGCTCCGGTGGTCGGGAAAATCCAGAGCAGGCAGTACATCCGGTAGCGAATCGCCCGCTGCACCGACGGAGCCGGGAGCGGCAGCTCGCTCGCGGTGGCGTCGCTCGCGGCGGGTTCACTCGTAGCGACGGCGGGGAGTTCGGGTCGCGGGTTCATGGGCAAAAACAATGTCCGGCGTGCGGGCCGCGCGGTGCCCGTTCAGCCGGCGGCCAGGCACGCGAGGAAGCCCTGTCGAATGGCCGCTTCATCAAGGTCCTTGCCGATGAAGACGAGCTGGTTCAGGCGCGGCTCGCCGATGTTCCACAGCCGCTCGGGCAGGGCCTCGAACATCATCTGCACGCCTTGAAACACCACGCGCTTGGGTTCGCCCTTGATGTAGAGGATGCCCTTGCAGCGATAGATATTTTCGCCCTGTTTGCTGAGCAGTTCGCTGAGCCACGCCTCGGTTTTCTTCAGGTCGAGCGGGCGTTCCTCGGTGAAGGCGAACGAGCGCACGCTCTCGTCGTGGAGCGGCTCCGGCGCTGCGTCGTGACGGTCGTGACCGTGATCGTGCGTGGGATCCTGGCAGTCGGCATCGTGCTCGTGCGCATGGTCGTGGTCGTGGGAATGATCGTGTCCGCAGTGCTCGTCGTGGACGTGCGCCACGGGCGGCGCGGTGGGAAACACGAGCGGCGCGGTCACTTCGCGCGCCTTGAGATTCAGCAGTTGGCTCACGTCGAGGCGCGAGCGCTCGGTGCGGTGGATGCGGGCCAACGGGTTCATGCGGCGCAGGCGCGCCTCGAGGCGGTCGAGTTCGGGCGCGGCGAGGAGATCGGTTTTGTTGAGCAACAGCACGTCGGCGAACGCGATCTGCGCCGTGGCCTCGGGCGCGGCGGCGAGTTCCTGCTCCACATGCCGCGCGTCCACGACCGTGACGATGGCGTCGAGGCGCAACTGCCGTTTCAAGTCGGGCAGCGAAAAGGTGTGCGCGATCGGGCTGGGGTTCGCCAGGCCGGTGGTCTCGATCAGCACGTAGTCGAAGCGCTTCTGCTTCTTGAACAAGTTGGCGAGGCTCGAGACCAGGTCGCCGCGCACCTGGCAGCAGAGGCAGCCGTTTTTGAGTTCGATGATCTCCTCGTCCACGCCCACCACGAGCTGGTGGTCGATGCTCAGCGCGCCGAATTCATTGATGATGATCGCGCATTTGTAGCCGTGGGGCTGGCTGAGAATCTGGTTGAGCAGGGTCGTCTTGCCGGCGCCGAGGAAGCCGGTGAGCACGGTGACGGGGACGCGGTCTTTGATTTTCATGCGAACAATGCGGTCAATGCTGAGACGGCGGTGTTTGTTGGGCGGACGCGGATCATTTCAGTTTCAGGTGGCGGCAATTCCAGTTGCGGCGGCGGAGCGTATGCCGGGCGGGCGGTGGCGAAAAATGAAATTTTCAAGCGACCCCGCGCCGCGTAGCGTCTCCGCGTGGCTTTGGTTCGCATACTGGTCGATGGCTTCAGCCTGCTGCACGCGTGGCCGGAGGTGGCGCCGCGGCAGCCCCGGCACTCGGCGGCGGCACGCGATGAGCTGATCCACTGGCTCACGCAGTATCAGGACGCCGTCGGCACGCCGCTGACGGTGGTTTTCGACGGCACCAACGCCCCGGCCGGCACGCCCAAAATCCCGTCACGGCCGGAGATGGAAATCCTCTACTCGCCGGCCGGCCGCACGGCCGATGACCTGATCGAACGCGCCACGCACCGCCTGCTGGACTTCGGCGACGTGCTGGTCGTCACCGATGACAACGCCGAGCGCTCGACGGTGCTCAGCCTCGGCGGCATGACCTCGGGCTGCTCCGTCTTCATTGAGGATCTCAAGTCCATGCTGGGCGAAATGAAGCACGATCTCGAACACTTGAATCGCCGCGAACGCCACCGGTTCGAACGGCCCCGCTGAAGTGAAACTCAGAAACGGCAACATGAGAACCGTCGAAGTACATAGTGCGGCAGCCGGCGCGGCGAGCGGCGGGCTGGTTTTGGAGTGCGGTGACTCGTCACCGCTTTTGCGCAGGCGACTTGTCGCCGTCGAGCCTGCGTGCGCCTCCGATCACCTGGGCGCGCTGGCGCTGGCGCGAGCCGTGAACGCCCCTTTCCTCCCGCGCGACTCCGACAGTTCGACGGCGACAAGTCGCCTCGGGAAAGCGGTGACAAGTCACCGCACTCCAAAGTCGGCACGCCGGCAGTGGCGGCATCACCGTGCTGGGTGCGTCCGTTCCCATTCCCTTTCCTGCCACCGTCATTTCCAAACGGCATCCTTGCTCACTTCACCATGAAAACGCTGCCCATCTTTTTCCTCCTCGCGACGCTGGCGATCAGCGCGGGCCACGCCCAGGAATCCCCCGTCACCGGCCCGCCGCCGTGCCGCTTTCTTTTCTACGTCGAGTCCTCCAAGGGCATGGCGCGGATTGCGTCCGGCACCGCCGCAACGGTGGCGGGGTTGGTGGAGTCGGGCGTGTCCGGCCTGATGCAGCCCGGCGATTCGTTTGCGCTGTGGCATTTCAACGAGGAGCCGTTCCAGTTCGATTTCCCCAACCAGGTGTGGCAGCCCGATCAGGCTTCCCGGCGCGCGACCGAGGCGCGGATCTACGTCCAGAATCTCCGCTTCAACAAGCCGGTGCGCGCCGATCTGGCGCTGCGGGAAATGTTCATCGCCATGCGCGCGGTCGATCCGCTCACGGTCGTGCTGATTTCCAATGGCGAGTCGCCGATGGTGGGCACGCCCTTCGATGTCGAGATCAACAAGGTGTATCTCCGCCGCGGCGAGGAGTTGCGCAAAGCCCGGCTGCCGTTCGTGACGACGCTGCGCTGTGTGAACCGGCAGATCGAAAATGCGGCGGTGACGGCGGGCCGGGAAGAAATCGTGCTGCCCGAACTAACTTCGAAAGCAGCGACTGCCGCGCTGGCTGCAAATCCGTCCGCCAGTGCGACGACGAAAGCGCCGCCGCCGGGCGTGGCCGCGACGACGACGCTCGCGCCAAACGGCCGACCGGCGATTGCGGCGGCGCCGGTGACGGCTCCGCCGTCGCCGGGCACCGCGCCGGTCATCGTGGCACGCGAGCGCATCACGAATGTTTTTGCCCCACCGTTTTCCGCGCCATTTTCTGCGCCGGCCACCTCGGCGGTGGGCGCGTCCACGACGGTGGTGGCCCTTGCACCACGGGCGGACGATGCCGCCAGCGCAGCGAAGATTGGTGCGCCGATCACGAACGGCACGCTCGTGATCGCGCCTCCCGCGCTGCCTGCACTACCCACGCTGCCGGCCCGCCCCGAGGGGCCGCTGACGATGGTGAAAATTGTGCCGCCGTCCACGAACACCGCCGCCGCGGCGGCTGTGCCGACTTTTCCCAACCCCTCGCGAAAGGTGGAAAGCCCGCTTACGTTGCCGCGGATTTCCGCAGCGCGCACGAATGCGGAGAACGTGGCGTTGCCGCCGCAGTTGCCGCCGCTGGTTTCCGCGGACCCGGGGTCGGCGATTGTGCAGCCGCGCGTGATTCCATCGGCGACTGCGACTACGGCGGTCCCGACGCCCGCGGCGACCGGAGACTTGGCCAAGGTCACCGCAAATTTTCCGCGAAAAAGCGCGCCTTCGTTCGCGCTCGAGAACGCCGCGGGGCGTTCGGCTCCGGGGGCGGGTGCGGTTGTGGAGGGAAATCAGCCGCCGGAAAAAGTTGAGGCGCGGGCGAATACAGTTCCACCGCCGTCAACGCCGCCCGCGGCGGGGCCGCCGCGGCTGCCCGGAGCCGCACCGGTCATCGCGAATTCCGCGCCGGCATTGCCGCCGCGCGCTCCCTCGAAACCACCGGTTCCGGAACGAATCCCCGAGCCGCCGAAGCGGAATGCCGCCGTCACCAATGCGGGTGGCAAAGTGCTCGCGACCGCGCCGCCGCTGATCCGGCCGGAGACGACCACGCGGCCGATCCACTTTTTGTTCGCGGGCCTCGTGCTGTTGGCGGTGGCCGGGTGGTTCATCGTGCTGATCTTGCGCGGGAGCCGGCGGCAAACGCGTTCGAGCATTTCGCGGGCGATGGATGAGTGAGGGGGCGATGTGGCGTGCGGTGACTTGTCACCGCTTTTGCGCAGGCGACTTGTCGCCGTCAAAATGCCGGACGCGTGAAGATGGGAGGGGGCATTCACGGCTCGCGCCAGTGTCAGCACGCCCGCATGACCGGAGCCGTCTCGAAGTTCGACGGCGACAAGTCGCCTTGCGAAAGCGGTGACAAGTCACCGCAGTCCAAAGGCCGCGCGGCGCAAGGACTCCGGCGCGCGGGCGGTCCCCGCCCGCAGCGGCTCGACACTTGTGGAGATGCGGGAAATTCCCAACGGCTCGGCTCCGATGGTGCCGCTGCGACCGGGGACCGGTCGCGCGCCGCTGTGGATGCGGCTTCGCCGCGCGGCAATGCAGCTCGGGAAATTTTCGCGCGTCGGGGGGATTTTGCGCGGAGCGCGGCGGTGTGCGCGGAGCACCGGTCGCAGCAGGTTGGCCGGAGGGGACACCGCTGATCTCAACGCATGCCACCGCGGGTTCGGGGCCGCTGCGGCTGGTCCCCGGCGGACCCAGCCGCGCTCCGTGGGTGGCGGCTCTGCCGCTATTTGCTACGTGCCGCTGCCACGGCGGGCGGCGGGGCTGATGAGGAGGACGTGTTCTTTGCGGACCCAGCCGGCGCGGCGGGTGTCGTCGAGGATTTGGAGCCAGCCGTCTTTTTCATCCAGCACGTCGAGTTCGAAGCCGTCGCGCAGGGTGAAGGCGCTCTGGGATTCTTCGAGCGGGCCGTAGCGGACGACGGCTTCGGGGACGACGACGACGGCGGTCTGGCTGCGGCGGTTGGAATTCCAGGCCGCGCCGAGCAGCGCGGCGGCGAGGAGCGTGGCGACGCCGGCGGTGGCGGTGTAGCCGGCGAGCGCGCGACGGAATTCAGCGCTCCATTGTCCGGCGGCGAGGGCGAGGAGCCAGAGCCAGAGGAGCGCGGCGGCGAGGGCGGTCCATTCGTCGAGGGTGAGCGAGGCGAGGGCGCGGTGCCACCAGGGCGTCTCGGGGAGGAGTCCGCCGCGGACGATTTTGCGGGCAAACTGGAGGTTGGCGCGGATGTCGGGGTCGCGCGGGGCAAGGCGTTCGGCGAGGCGGTAGTGGTAGAGGGACTGGCCGATCTGGCCGCTTTTGAAAAGGGCGTTGCCGAGGTTGAAGTGCAGTTCGGGCGAGACCGCGCCAGACTGGAGGAGGAGCAGATAGGTATGCACCGCGGCGGGGTAGCGGGATTGTTCGTAGAGTTTGTTGGCGTGCTCAAATGTGGCGGTGGGGGAAACCGGGTCGGTCGGGTAGGTCGGCGTGACGAGGGAGGAATTGGTACGCGGTGCGGACGCGGGTGCGGGCGCGGCGGAGAGGGATGTGTGAGAGAGCGAGAGCAGGAGGGTGAGGGTGAGGAGGCGGCGAAACCGGAGGAGGAAACTTGTAGCCGCCGACGTGAGGAGGCGGAGTACTCCGGCCGGCGAACGATCCGCCTCCTCACGTCGGCGGCTACCGCGACGCGTCTTGGCCTGCATGAATCTCAACCCCGAATCCCGGAACTGATTTGGCAAAGGAATGGAGGCAAAGGAATGGGGACGGGGAGACTTTTTGTCTTCATTCCTTTGCCTCCATTCCTTTGCCAAAAATTTCCACGCCTCATGCCCGTGAGAACATCGGCGCTGCGCTGTTCGCGGCCCGCGTCCTGCCGGCGAGTTTGCGGGGCGTTTTGCCCCGAGTCGGACCGGGCGGCGAGACGCCGCCGGAACTCGCAGGCAGGACGCCTGCGGTACCGTGGGGCGACCGCACGTTGGCAGGCGGAGGGAGTCGTCCGATGGCCGATCCGCCTCCTCACGTCGGCGGCTACGGGCGGCGGGTTTTTGGAAAGTGCGGCGGGGTTCCATGGGCGGTCAGGCGGGGCGGAGTTGCTTGAGGGCGGCGAGGGCGGTTTCGATGCGGGGCAGGAGGGCGGCCATGGTTTCGCGGGTGCCTTGCGGGGCGTAGCGGGCCTGATTGCAGGCGCGGAAGAGTTCGTGGAGCGTTTTCAAAAGTTCGTCGGACGCGCCGAGCGGGCGGAGGCGGGTCTCGATGACTTCCTCGGTGATGGCGGTGCCGGGTTGGTCGAGGCGTTCGCCGATTTGCTCCTGCAACAAACGGAAGACGGTGGCGAAAAATTTCTGCGTCTGGTTTTGCTCGGCGAGCACGCGGGCTTCGCGGAGGCCGGATTTTATCAGGGCATCGGTCTGGAGGGCGCGCTGGCGGCGGGGGTTGTTGGCGAGGCTTTCGGCGTGGCGACGGCGGATGAGGAGCGTGAGCCAGGCGAGCAGCGGCACGGATTGGAGGGCGAGGAAGAGGGGTTGCTCGACGAGCGGCGGACGCGCGAGGGCGAGCGTGCCGGGGCGGGTTTTGATGTGGACGATGTCCTGCGCGGGCGGGGGCGGCGGCGGCGGGGCGTCGGCGCTGCGGTTGGTGGCGACGCTGACGATGGTGGGCTGCTGGGCGCTGACGGTTCCGGGGCGGACGGTGAGAGGGAATTTGGAGGTGTAGAGCGTGCGGTAGGCGCGTTGTTCGGGATCGAAGAAGCTGAATTCGAGCGGGGCGAGTTCCTTGACCTCGGCGTTTTCGGGGAGGGCGACGATCTCGAAATTTTTCACGCCGGTCATGCTGAGCGGGTCGGCGGGTTCGACTTTGCTGGTGGGCGGGTAGGTTTTGAATTCGCGCCAGACGGTGGTGGGCGGGAGCTGGAGGGCGTCGAGTTCGCCGCGGCCGGCGATCTGGACGCGGATGGTGAGCGGGTCGCCGACGGCGAGGGTGGTCGGGCTGGCCTGCATGGTGAGATTAAAGCTGCCAACCGCGCCGTTGAAGGAGGCGGGGACGTTGGTGGCGGGGAGCGGGGCGACGTGCAGCGAGATGCTGTCGCTGCTGATTTTCACCGGGCGACGTTCGCCGAAAATGCCGCCCGCCCCTTGATAGAGAATGAGGGTGAGCTCGGTTTCAAAGGCGAGCGGAACGATGCCCGTGCGGCTGGCGATGGCGCCGGTGCGGAAGGTGACGACGTTGTAGATGGCGTTGCCGTGTTGCTCGCGGGTCTGCGCGGAGGTCGGGCGGAGGAGGGTGAAGCGGAAGCCGTCGCCGATGACCTGCGGGATTTGCAGATTCTGCGCGGACTGGACGAAGAGCTTGATTTCAACGGGGAAAACTTCGCCGACGAAGACGTTGGTTTTCGGGACGACAAGGCGGAGGAAGGCGTATTTGGCGAGCGGATTGGCCTCGGGCGCGCGGCTGTTGGCGGCGAGGACGGTGAGGGTGAGCGGGCCGGTGGGGACGTTCTGGCCGCCGATATCGACCTGGATCGGGGGGATTATGAAGCGGCCTTCTTTCTGTGGCTGGACTTGGAAGGAGTAGGTGAAGGATTGCGAGGCCTGGCCGTTGACGATCGTGAACTGGCTGGATTCGCCGGCGTAGCCGAACTGGAGGCCGGGCACGGCGGTCAGGCGGGGCAGGCTGCGGGGGCGGCCGCCGTTGCAGGTGACGCTGATCGTGGCGGCCTCGCCGAGGCGGATGGTGTCGGTGTCGAGCGCGGCGCTCACGGTGGCGGCGGAGGCGGCGGGAGCGAGGGCGAGCGCGAGGAGGAGGAGCAGAGCGGCGAGAAACGCGAGGGGAAGAGAGTAGCGCGGGAGCGGCAGCGGGTGGTTTCGGAAAGAGTCACGGACGCGCAGCAGCGCGTCCCTACCGGCTGTTGAGGGGGCGGCGTTCACCAGTCTTTGAGGAGGCGGTTGGAGGATTTGGGTTTGGCGGTCGTGGGTTGGAAGATGAGGGCTTTCTCTTCGCCTTTCTGGGAGTCGAGGAGTTGTTTGGCCTGTTCGGGGTTCATGAGCATGACTTGCTGCGAGCCGCCTTGGCGGGCGCTGGTGGGGTCGCCTTTGTCGCCGGGTTTTTGCTGGGATTGGTTTTTGCCGGCTTGGTCTTTGTCTTTGTCGGGTTGCTTGCCGTCCTGTTTGTCGGGCTGCTTTTGCTCGTCCGGTTTGCCTTTGTCCTGGTCCTTCTTCTCGTCCTTGCCGTTCTTCTGGTCCTTCGATTTGTCGTCGCCGGGCTTCTGCTGGTCGTTCTTGGATTGATCCTGTTTCTGCTGGTTCTGGTCGTCTTTCTTGTCGTTTTGTTGGTCTTGTTTGTCTTGGTCGTCCTTCTTGTCGTCGCCGTCCTTTGGCTTGTCCTGCTTTTGTTTTTCCTGCTGCTGTTTCTTGAGTTCTTCGAGGCGCTTTTTCACGAGGTCGCGGTTGAACTCGGCGTCCTTGTCCTGCGGATTGAGCTTGAGCGCGCCGTCGTAGTTTTTGATGGCGTCTTCCCAGGCGGTGGTTTTCTCGTCGGGTTCGGTGCTGTTTTCGCCGCGGCGGAAAAGGGTGTTGGCGAGGTTGTAAAAGGCGCGCTGCTGGAGTTGGAGGTCGCGCGAGGTTTTGGCGGTGCTGAAGTGGCGGGCGGCGGCTTCGTAATCCTCGGCGCGGTAGGCGGCGGTGCCGGCGTTGTATTGGAGGCGGTCGTCGTCGGGCTTTTTGTCGAGGAGGCGCTGGTATTCCTTGTGGGCTTCGGTGAAGCGGCCGGATTCGTATTCGCGGCGGGCGCTGGCGGGCGAGGCGAGGAGGCTGGCGGGGAGGAACAGGAAGAGCAGTAGAGCTACCGCTTCGCGCATTGGGTTCGCGGGGGCGGGCGTGGGGGCGGTGGTGCTGGTGTTGGTGTTGGTGTTGGCTGGCGCGGTGATGCGGG
>BJHT01000199.1 GCA_014193395.1 Verrucomicrobiota bacterium | reverse complement strand
CGGCTGCGAGTTCGGGCGGCGTCTCGCCGCCCGGACCGATTGCCGGGGCGAGGACGCCCCGCAACTCGCAGCCGAGGACGGCTGCGGTACCACGGCGAGAGCACCGTGCGGATGCGCCCAGTTGGCTCCCAGCATCATTTTCATCCTTTTGTTTTCGTGTCTTTCGTGTTTTTCGTGGTTCCACTGCCTCGGGTGTTTTCACTCAACCGTCCGCGAGTTCACCACGCGCGCTCGATGCTGCGGCGTTTCCAGAGGAACTCGAACATGTTGCCTTCGTGCGGCTGGTCCCACGAAATCTTCATCGTCGAGACCGGGCCGATGTTCAGCCGGTCGATTTCCGGGAACGCCTCGAGCTGCTCGATGAACGCCGGGTCCTTCGTGATCGCCGAGCACGCGAGCGTGTAGCCGATCTTCTGCAGCATCTCGTTTTGCGGACACGTCACCACGCTGGCGTAGGGACAGAGGAATTCCTTGTTCGCCAGCGGATGCGCGAAGCTGTCGCACAGCACGATGGTCGGCCGCATGTAGGTGCCGCCTTCGAACACCACCTTGCGCGGGCCGTTGCGATACTTCGCCGTCGCGTCGGTCGCGCCCGGCGTCTTCAGCCCTTCCTCGATCTGCGCGTCGATGAAGTCCGCCATCTTCACATTCGCGAAGCCGGAGAGCCGCGCGTTCTCGTCATCCGGCCGCGTCGGCGCGACCGGGCCGAGCTTCTGCGCCAGCGCGTCGGCGATTTCCGCCGCATACTTCGGCACCACGACCGCCGAGGCGTTGATGCACGAGCGCCCGCCATTGTCGCTGATCGCGCCGGCGATGACGTCGAGGTAGTCGCGCCAGTTTTCGATGCAATCGTCGCCGATGACGAACTTGCTCCAGCCAGGTCCGTGAAGCTGGATGGCGGGGTTGTTCGCGTACTGCGCCATCGTGTTCTTGTCGCCGAAGATCAGCGCGCGCCCGCAGGAATTGAGGATCGTCGCCGCGCCGTCGTGATCGGTCGGATAAAACCCGAAGGCCTCCGCCGGCACACCCGCCGCGATGAAGGCCTGGATCAGCCGATAGGGCGTCCACGGCTCCTCTTTGCCGGGCTTGATGACCACGGGCGTCTTGAGCGCGATGGCCGGGAGCCAGAGCGAGTTCACCGCCGGCGAGTTGCTCGGCATCACCAACCCGAGCGCCTGACAGGTCGGGAAGAAACTCAGCTTCGTGCCGAACTGCTCGCCGAACCCGCGGTCGATGATCCCCATGCCCAGCCCGCGCGACAGGCCGTTCAGCACCTCGGACAGATGCGTGAGCGCGTAGTGAATCTTCGCCATGTTGCGCTTCACCATGATGTGCGGCAGGCCCGAGGTGCCGCTGAGCGTCTCGATGTATTGCTGTGCCGACTGCGTGTGGCCCTGGTCGCCGAACGGCAGGGTGCCGTTCAAAAACAAGTCGCCCGCCTTGGCGCTCAGGTCGATCAGTTGCGCCACGGTGAACTTTTTCAACACCGCCCGCGCCTGGCCGAGCCTGGCCATGTCGCGTTTCACGATGCCGCCGTTGACCTGCGACACGAGGGCCTTGACCTCGCCGGTGCGGTGATCTTTCACCTCGACCTTGTCGAGCGACTCATAGTTGCGGCCAAGGCGGAGGGCGGGGAGATGGGGGATGGTGGTCATGGGTGGGTTAAATGTTCGGTTGGGCGGATCAGGAGTTAGTTGGTGCAGATTGGATCGGGTGATCTGCCATGTCAGGATTGATTACCGGGAGGCAGATTCCTTGCATGAAGAGTGATCCGTTCATCCCCGATTCAGCGATTGGGTATGAGGATGGATCCACCAGGTCACGATCCCCACACCCTGCCGTGTGATGCCGGTCATCGCGACAAAACGCGTCGGGTGCGGAACGACAGCGGAATCGGGTGGGGCGGTCGGGGGAAGTAGCACGAGCAACTGATCCCAGAATGGGTTGGCCGGTTCAAACTTACGCCCCGCTCCGGCGATGTAACGAATGACCTGCTCGCACCGCTCCAAGCGGGCCAGCCAAGCGATCTTTTCGGGCGAGTTGCCAGTCGCTCCCAGCATGGCAGCACCAATTCGCAGAGTCTGCGGATGGTAACGGAGCGCGGGGTTCAACAACGCCGCCGCCAGTTCCTCATTGGAAAGCTGCTCTGTGCTCACCGTTGCGGGGGGAAGCGGGCTGCCGTCGTGGTAGTAGTCACACCCCCGCTGGAACGCCAACCGCTCCAAACCCTCGGCGTCCAGCCCCAAACGTGCGGCCTTGTGCAACAGTGGCGACAAGCGGGCTGTGGTGCCCAGCTTCGCGGCCAGAGTTGGCGGCTGGGCTTTTTTGGTTGGAGCCATTGCGACCATAACGACAGCGCCGCCCCGCGCTCAGTAAACGCCCTCGACAATATTCTTCTCCATCGCGCCGAAGGGCCGCACGTCGCCGACGCCGTCCCAGGCGTAGGGCGGGCGCGGGGCGCGGCGGATGACTTCGTCGCGTTCGAGGAAGCGCGGGCAGAAGAATTCCTTCGTGAGTGTAGTGAGCTCGACCCGGCCCCAGGTGTTGTAGGGGACGGTCTCATCGGTCTTGTTCGGGTTCACGACGCGGAGCACGGCGCGGGGCTGGGGCGCGTAGTAGGTCACGCTGAAGTTGTCCTCGGGCTGGAGCGGCACGCTGGCGGCCAGTCCCATGAGCGTGTTGCCGTAGGTCGGATAAAAGCCGATGCGATTTTCCAAGAGCTCCTCGACGATGAAGCGCACTTCCTGCGGCTTCATCGACGTGCCGCCGCAGAACACGCCGCGGATGCCGGCGTCCCACAGGTTCACTTTTTCGGCGATGGCTTCGAGCAGCTTGGGCGTGGTGAAGAGGCCGCTGACTTTGCGATGCTTGAGGATGAGGGTGGCCTGGTCCACGACGTGGGCCATGTATTGCTTGGCGACTTCAAATTGCTTGTTCGACAGCAGCTTCTTCACGAAGCGCGGGTCGAGGTCGATGAAGTAGCACGAGCTGCCGCGGACGTTGGCGAGGTGCTCGATGGCGAGCCGCAGCCGGCGCGGGCCGGTCGGTCCCATCATCAGCCATGCGCCGCCGCGCGGGAAATGCGCGTCGGAGATTTTCTCGCTGAACTCGGAGTAATCGACCTTGTAGTCGTTCCAGCCAATGCGCTGCTTGGGCATGCCGGTGGTGCCGCCGGTCTCGAAAATATTGTACGGCTTGCCCTTGAACTGCGCGGGCACCCACACGTCCGGCTGCTCGTCGCGCAGGGATTCGTCGGCGAAGTGCGGGAACTTGAGCATGTCCTCGATCTTGGTGATCTCCTTGCGCGGATCGAAATTTTTCGCCGCCCAAGCGAGCCAGAATGGGCAGCCGGTTTCCGGGCTGAAATGCCACTGGATGATTTCGCGGAGGTGGGCGTCGAGTTCGGCCTTCGCCTTGGCGACGAGTTCGGGGGAGACGGTGGGGATGGGCATAGGTTGAATTGGCTGAGTTGAATCGGTTGAAAATTATTTTGCGGACAGACCGAGGACGACGCGGATTTCCTTCCGGACGGAACGGCAGGTTTTGATGGCGAAACGGGCATCTTCACGCCGCAAGTCATTGCCGGGATAACGTGCCTTCACCGAGAAGCCACTGAGAACATTCATGGCTGGACGGAAAGTCTCCAGGAGCGGATCCACCGGCAGTAGCAAGTTCATGAGGCCTTCCAAGTCGTGCGTCTTGGGCACCGTCAATCCGGCTTCGACCAGCCGAGCTTTCAGGTATTTCTCGATCGATTGCTGGCAATGGTAGCAAACCGAATTGGGAGCCAAAGTCCTCCGACTCCGCAGCTGATCCGAAGCGACCGCGAAGTCTTCTTCGGCATAACGAACCCCGTCGAACGTGTCAGCTTTCATACATGACCTCGCCTTGGGTAAGCACATCGCGGGTGAAGGAGTCGGTCCGCTGTGCGCGCTTCGGCGTCCAGACCAGCATGTCCATCGGGAACGGCGTGCGAACGCGCTTGCGGATTTCGCACATCTGCTCGATGTCCCGGCCCCGATGCGGCATGACCACGACCAAGTCCACGTCGGAATCCTTCGTCGCCCGCCCGTCAGCATACGATCCAAACAGGATGATCTTCTTCGGCTTGAACTCCCGCGCGACCACACGGCAGTAGGCCTCGATCTGCCGCCGCGCCACCCGCCGAATGCCGTTCCAAAGGGGACCGGGCACGTCGGGATGCCAGAGCTGGGGGAGCTTTCGGGCTGCGGGCACGGGAGGAACTCAGGTCGCCGCGGTTTCGCCTAAGGCTTGGTCGGAGCCGCCTTGGCTGAGTCGTGGAACGCGAACAGATGATGATTGCTCGCGATGTAGATCACGCCGTTGGCCACCACCGGCGTCGAGTACACGGGCGCGCCGAGATTGACCTCGCTGAGGATTTTCTTCTCCTTCGAGACCGCCAGCACCACGACGTCGCCGTCTTCGTCGCCGACATAGACCTTGCCGTCCGCGACCAGCGTGCTGCCCCACATGTGCGCCTTCATGTCGTGGACCCAATAGACCTTGCCCGTCTCGGCATCCAAGCAATGCACGAAGCCCGAGAAGTCACCGATGAACAGCAACCCCGACTCGGGATCAATCGACACCGTCGAGATGCTGCGGTGAATCTTGTCGTACTTCCACAGCGCGCCGGTCTTCGTGATGTCGCCCGTCTTGGTTGCATCAATGCAGGTCAGCATCCCGATGCCTTCGCCGTGCTCCGGGTCCTGGCCCGTGGCGACATACACGCGGTTCTTGTAAAACACGGGCGTCGAGTTGATTTCGCTCGGGCCGTCGGCGGCCGGATATTTGATCGGCTTGCCATCTTTCACTTTGTACTCGGGCGGATTGCAGTCATACCACCAGAGCTTCTTGAGAAAGCTGCTGTCGCCTTCCTTCACCGGCGTGGAATCGAACGCGTAGCACAAGCCGTCGCCACCGCCGAAAAACACCAAGTCCTTCCCGTTGACCTTGCCGGTCGAGGGCGAACTCCATTGGCCGTGAAAAATGCGCGGACCGATTTTCGCATCGTCCTCGCCGACCAACTGGCCGGTCTTCTTGTCGAGCGCGACGAGGCTCGGCGAAAGCGGTGAGGGAATGTTCGAGTGGGTCCAGTCCTGCCCATTGGAAGTGCAGACATACACGGTGTTGCCGACGATGAGCACCGAGCAGTTCGAGGCGTTGTGCGGGAAGACGCCCAGTTCATCCATCATGTCGTAGCGCCACACGATGTCCGCGTCCTTGGGGCCGACCTTGGCCTTGGGCTTGCCCGGACCCGCGACGTAACCGGCCTCATCGGTAAACGGCCCCACGTTCTCCTTCGCCAGACCGTGTACCGTCAGGCACAGCACTTCGCAACGGCTCGTCACCACATAAACCCGGTCGCCCTCGACCGTCGGCGCGGCCAGCAGCCCGAGGCCCTCCCAGTCGTTGACTTTACCCGACGCCAGCTTGGGCACGACCAGTTGCCAGAGAAAATCACCCGTCTTCTCGTCGAAGCACATCAAGATGCTGCGGTCGCCCTGATGCTGCGGATCGCGCGGTGAATCGTTGTTCGTCCCGACGAAGACACGTCCGCCCGAGATGGTCGCATTGCCATAACTTTGCGAGCCGAGCTTTGCGGCCCACTTCACGTTCTTGGCGGTGGCGATGTCAAAATCATCCGTGCCCGCCTTGCGTTTGCCCGGCTCGAAGCGGTCCGGCAATCCCTTCGCCGGAGAAAACATGTTGCGGCCCGGATCGTTGCCACCCCACTGCGGCCAGTCGCCGCCGCCATTTTGCAGCGCCGCCACCGCCGTGGGTGTCGCAGCGGCCGCGACCGGAGCAGCCGCAACGGGAGCCGCGGGTTTCGGTGCCTCGGCCGCGGGCGCAGCCGGCGCCGCTGCCACCGGGGCTGCCGGCTTGGCGGGTTGCGCCGCTGGCGCAGCCTTCGACTCTTTCTTGGGCGCGTCTGACGGCGCGGTCTTGGGTGCCGATCCTTCCGGCTGACAGCCGGTCCAGGTGATAAGTCCGCAAACGGCCAGCGCCGCAGTGACAAGGGGCAATGTTTTCATCGAGAGTTTTTGTTCTAAATCCGCTGCCATAAATTCGCCGGCGACGAGCGCCGGACCAGAGCTGCCAAAACCGATCAGTTCGGCGTCACCAACACATTGTCGATATACACGCGCATCTCCTGCGGCGCGAAACCGTACAGCCCCGGCGACCCGCTCGTGTGCGCGTGCTTGTGCGGCACCTCGATCGTCCACGCGGCCGGCTCGGCTTCGTCGCGCTTCCATGCCTTCGCGCGCACCACACCGCTGCCATCCGCAGCCACGTCCACGCGCGCCTTCAGGCGATACCACACATTCGGCGACCACTTGAAATTCGACGGCGCGTCCACTGCCGGCACGCGGAGCCGTTCAAGATTCGAGTTGATCTCCAGCTTCTGGTCGTTGCCCTTGAGCACAATGAGATAGTGCTGACAGATCAGCCCGACCTCCGACATTTTCCGCTTGTTGCCGTCGCTGAAAACATCCGCCTGAATCGTGTAATTCTTCATCTCCGCATCGCCGATGAACACCGTGCCGCGCTGGAAGAATTTGTTGTCGATGGTTTTGACCAGCGCCTTGGTGCCGTCCTTCTCGCGCACCTCAAACTTGAACCGCGCCCCGATCCACGACAGCGGCGGATAGGCAAACATCACACCTTCCTCCGTCTCGTGTTTCTCCGTAATCGCGAACCCCTCGAAATCCTGTTTGATCGGCAGCCCCGGCAGCACGCGCCCGCGGATGTAGCCCTTCAAATCACCGAGCGTTCCCTCGAACGCGCCCGCCGACGCCTCGGGATCCGCCGCCGCCACCAGCTTGCCCTCGGCATTGAAGGCGCCCTTCATCAACGCCCGGACCTTCGCCGTCGCGGGAATGAAGTTCGTCCATTTGACCGCCGTGACGTCCTTCACGTCCTCCACAACGAATCCCTTCGCATCCAGTTTCCGCAGCCGAAAGGCGGCGCTGTCACCGGGTCGGAGCAACACCTCCGACGGAATCACCTGCAACTGCGCCGCCGGTCCCGGCGCGGGCCACTTCTCCGGCTCCGGCGCCGCGGGCAGGCCGGCGTTCGCGCCCTTCTTGCCAAAGCAATAAACCTTCCGCGTGGTCTGCACATATACCTTGCCGTTGTAAGCCACGGGCGTCCCGAAGCACCGGCCTTCGAGCGCGATGTGGCTCAAAATCTCCCCCTTCTGATCCGACGGCTTGATGATGTAAAAAGCCCCCGTCGCGCCCGCCTCCCCCTCGCCCGTCGCCTTCGACGCCGGGTCGTCCAGCATCGGAATGTAGAGCTTGCCGTCGGCATAAAACGGACACGCATTGCGCTGCTCGATGCCCAGTTTCAAGCGCCACAGCGTCTTGCCCGTGTTCACGTCCACGCAACACAAGTCGCCCTTTTCCGCCACCACGTAGATGCGGTCGCCCACCAGAATCGGCGAACTCGTCGAAGTCGAAATCTCCGCCGTGGACCACAACTCCACCGTCGGCCGCTCGACCACCACCGGCCCCGGCGTGCCCGGCGCCGGCAGCACATCGGGAATCTTCAGACACGTCATCTGCCCCGGCTCGTAGGGCGTCCCGTAGATCACCACCACCTTGTCGCCGTTGTGGACATTCACCGTCGCGTTGATGCCCGCCTTGAAAATCGGAATCCGCCACAGCGCCTCGCCCGTGCGCGCGTTCACGCACACCACGCTGCCGTCGCCGGTGGCGGCAATAAACACCCGCAGGCCCTTGAACCACGTCAGGTACGGGTGCGAAAATGAATTGTCCCGCGGCCGGTCCCCCGGACTCGACGCCCACACCAGCTCGCCGGTCTTCTTGTCGAACGCATAGAAGCGATCCCCCGCCGGCCCCTGTGCGCCCCAGTTGGCCGTGATGCCGCGCGTGATGACGTAATCTCCGTCGATCACCGGCGACGCCGTGCGGCTGTTCGGAAACGTCAGCCGCCCGAACTTCTCCATCATCGAGTGCGACCACAACCGCTTCCCGTCCGCCGTGAACGCCGCCAGAATCCCCTGCGTGCCCTGCATGTACACGTTGCCCGTCTCCGGGTCGATCGTCGGACTCGAGGTCGCGTAACGCAGGTAAATCGTGTCGCTGAGAAAATCACTGTACCGCTGCTCCCACAGCTTCGCCCCCGTCTCCGCATCGAAGCACGTCACGCCCTCCTGCAAATCCGGCCCGTCGCCGAGATACCCCATGATGTACAACTTCCCGTCCGCGATCACCGGCGTGGACTGCCCCGGAAAATCCGCCGTCCACAAGGCCTCCTTGGTCACCACCTTGTCCGGCAGCCCGGTCTCTTTCGAGGTGCCGTTCTGCGCCGGCCCGCGCCAGCTCAGCCAGCCCGTCGCGGCTGCCGAAAGATCACAAACTGCGCCCACCGCGAGCAGGAGGGCGGCCGGAAGCGAGAGTTTTGAGAGAGAAGCTTTCATGTCTGGTGTGCTGTTCGTCGTGGCCGATGCGGAGGACTTTTAACAACTGAAATCCGAAACCCAAAACAATTTTTCAAGAACACGGCGAGAATTCTCCACGCCCTCCGCCTTTGCAATTGAAATAATACCTACACGTATCAATATGTTCCCGCTCCGGCGCACCATGACCAAACCATCCACCTCCCCCACCTCCCCGGCCCGCAAACAAAAACGCGCCGCCGCCGCCCCGCCCGAACCCCGCCGTCTGCCCGTCCTCCTGCGCCGCGCGTGGTATGGCCTCAACCAGGCCTTCCGCCGCCGCATCGCCGCCACCGGCGCGACGCCCGACCAGTTCACCGTCCTGCGCACCCTGAGCGAAAACGACCCCAAAGGCCTCACCCAGCGCGAACTCACCCAACTCATGAGCAGCGATCCCAACACCATCGCCGCCCTCCTTGAGCGCATGGAAACCGCCGGCTGGATCGCCCGCAAAACCCACGAAACCGACCGCCGCGCCTACCGCATCCGCCTCAAAGCCGCGGGCCGCGCCAAGTTCGCCGAACTCCGCGACCTCGCCCACGAACTCCAGACCACCGTCCTCGCCAGCGTCCCGGAAGCCCGCCGTGACGCCTTCCTCGAAACCCTCGCCCACGTCGCCGACGCCTGCCGCGCCGCCGCCGACACCCCGCTCAAAAACGGCCGGGCCTGAGACGTAGCCGACGACGTGAGGAGGCGGACGCACGAACCGCGAACTGCGCGGGAATCCTCCACACCGTCCGCTTGCACATGGGTGCCGCAGGCGCCCGAGTTGCCGGGCCGTCTCGTCCCGAATCGGGAGTTTGGCCTTATTTTGAGGAGCGCGCGCGGTCCCCGCCCGCAGCGGCAGCGAACTCGCAAAAGAGGCCGGGATATTTCCGGGGCGCCTCCCCGTGTGCGCACGCGCTGCGCCCGGGGACTGGTCGCGCTCCGTTGTGATAGCTGCTTCGCCGCTCGGTGGCCATCGCGTCTCCGTGGTCCATCAACCAGAGGCCAATCGCACAAAAACGGCTGGGGCCGGACGTTGCGCTGGCCGGCCGCGGGCCGCGGGGCGGCCCATGAACTCACAGCGTCTTGAGATACTCGATCAGGTCCCACTTTTCCGTGTCGGTGAGGCGGGTGCCGAACTCGTGGCCGGTGTTGCGGTTGCCGCTGATGGCGGTGTCGAATTCCCAGATGACTTTGGCGGGCGCTTCGACGTGGCCGACGCGCACGGGGTCGAACTCGCGGTGGCCGACGGCGAATTTTTTCGGGCGCTGGTCGGCGGGCTGGAGCAGATGCCACAGGGTCGGGACGCTGCCGTTGTGGAGGAATGGCGCCGTGGCCCAGAGGCCGCGCAGGGGACGGGTGAAGTAGCCGAGCGCGAGGGTTTCGCGCCACACGGGGGCCACGCCGTCGTGCCAGTGGTTCATCTTTTGCTGATCGGCCACGGGCACCTGGTTGTCGGCGTAGGCCTTGTTTTTCACGGCGATGGCGGAGGTGTACAGGTTGGTGGCGTAGCTCTCGGTGCGACCGCCGCGGACGTTGACGGGGAGGGCGTAGTTGACGAGCCGGTTCGGGTCGGTGCCGAGGACTTCGAGTTTGTGCCAGCCCTCGCGCGCGTGGCAGCCGGCGCAGCCCTGGCTGCGGTACAAGGCCGCGCCGCGCGTGACTTTGGCGTCGTCGAGCGGGCCGAAGATTTCCACCGGCCACGCCGGCGTGGTGAGCCAGCGCGCGGTTTCTTCCATCGTAAAAATGTCGTAGGGGCGCGCCGAGGAAGCCCATGTTTGCGGGTCGAAACTCGCGCCCAGCGCGATGGCCTGCGCGTAGTTGCGGTCCACGCCGGTGCTGGTGTTGCCGTCCCAGTGGAGGTTGGTGAAGCTGCCGAAGTGGAAGAGGTGCGGCATGCTCACAGGCGCGGTCATCGGCTGGAAGTTGCCGGGGGCGCCGAGGACTTCCTCGGTCATCAGGAGGTTGCGGATGATGCCAAAGGAATCCGCGCGGCCGGGGCCGGCGGGCGTCTGTCGTTCGAAGGAGGCGACGATGCGGACGGCGGATTTCAGGCGCTCGCCCAGGAAGGCGAGCAGCAGATCGTGATGCTCGGCGGCGGGTTTGGCCCCGTTGCCAGGCTTGCTCGCGCTCGCTCCGGCGACCGCCATTTTCTCCAGTTCGATCGCGTTGTAGTAGGCGAAGCGGAAGAGGAACCGCACGCGGTCCGCCGAGTCCTCCTTTAGAACGCCCTCGAGCGCGCCGAGCACGCCGCGGAAGAAGGCCTCGACGTCCAGCAGGTTCGGCGCGCCGTCGATGTGCAGCGTCTTGCCGCGATAGGTGAGCTGCGACGAGTGGCAGGTGGCGCAGTTGATCCCGGTGAGCACGAAATCGTGGTCTGGGGCTTTGAGGCGCGAGAAGCCGACGGGCAGGCCGGTGTCGTCGCCCGGCGCGGGGATGAGGCCGTAGGATTCGAAGCTCTCGATCAGGGGGCGGCCGGTTTTCGGATCGTTCAGCGCGCGGAACAGCGCGACGGGAAACGCGTCGCTGCCCTCGGGGGTGCGATGCCAGGTGGCGCGCTGTTGGAAGTTGGTCAGGCCGGTCGGGACGATGTGAACGTCGGGGGCCGCGGGCTTCATCCCCGGCAGCGGCTGGTTCGCAAGTTCGGCCGTGATCGCGGCCCGCGCGAGTTCCAAGACGGACTGCAGGCGTTTCTCATCCTTGATGAAAAACCCGAACACCGCGTGACGCACCGCGGGAATCAGCAGGGCGGCGGCGAGCAAGACGGCGAGGCCGCCGAAGATGGCGAGCTTCTTGCCAGGCGGCTGGGGATTGTTCGTGGGTGGGGTGGGATCGCTCATACGCTCATAGGGTTTTGAGGAATTCGATAAGAGCCTGTTTGTCGGCGTCGGGCAATTCAACTCCGTAGGTGTGGCCGGTGTTGCGGTTGCCGGGCAGGGCGGTGTCGAACGGGAAAGGTTTGCGCGGCGAACCCGGAGCGCTGATGAAACCGACGCGCACGGGATCGAGCAGGTCGCCGCCGGTCGCGAAGGTGGCGGGGCGTTTCGCGGGCGGCTGGAGCAAATCCCAGAGCGTCGGCACCGAGCCGTTGTGCAGGTAGGGCGCGCGCAGCCACACGCCGTCGAGCGGCACGTTGCAGTAGCCGTCGGTGAGGCGGATGGTGGGAAATTTGAACGGGGGAGAATTAATGGCCTGAAGCTTCGCCACGAATTTCGGTGTCCACATCGCGAGGAAGGACGCATCGGTGCCAAGCTCCGTCAGCGGCGTGACCTGCCCGGTTTTCGCCGCGCCGAACGCGTGGCAGTCGGCGCAGTGTTGCGCGAAGATCTGCTGGCCTTGCGCGGCGCGCGCCGCATCCACGGGGAATGGAAATTTCGGCGGCTGCAAATCGCGGAGAAACGCGGCGAGGCGCGCGCTGCCGGGCGGATCGAACTCGGCGGGGCCTTTGATGATGGGGAGCACGGAGAGGAGGAGTTCGTCGTGGAGGTTGTTGCCGCTGCCATTCCAGTGCAGCCACAGGCCGTCGCGCGCTTTCAGATTCCAGAGCGGCGGATAGTCCGAGGTGCCGATGGTGCCGTCGTCGGGCAGCCCGAGGATGTTGATCTTGAAACGATTGAAGGCGTCGGTGCGGCCGCAGCCAGGCACGGGGCGCGTGGCCTGCCAGGCGAAGGCGCGCCGTTGCTGGCCGATCTTGAAGCGCAGGCCGGGAATCAGCAGCCGGTAGAGCAGCCGCTCGGACGCCGAAAGCGGCGCGATTCTTTCGATGCGTGGCAGCAGTTCGGACACGCACCAGCGCGGGTCGGTGGCGCAGGCGAAGACGAAGTTGTTGAAGGCATCGAAATCGAGCTGGTGCGCGGGCGCGCCGAGGACGAGCCGCGGTTTTTCGTCGGGCGCGGTGCGGACGGTGCCGCTGTGGCAGAGCGCGCAGTTGGGGACGAGGCCGGGAAAACCGACGGTGACTTTGGCAAAGCCGACCGGGTGATCCCTGCCCGGTTCGGTGACGAGGCCGAACGCGGCCCAGCCGCCGGGGCCGGGCAGTTTGTCGGCGAACAATTCCGGCAGCACCGGCCAGAGGTAGAGCGGAAATCCCTGCAACTCGCCGAGCGTGCCGTAGCCGAGCGCGCCGTATTTGAAGTGTTCCTCGGGCGTGTTGAAGACCGGCAGCGGCTCGCGGCGAAAAGCGTTTTGCCAGAGCCAGACGCCAGCGCACGCAGCAAAAACGAGCGACAAGAGGAGGGCGGTGCGCACGCCGCGGCGGTGCCATAGGCGCGCGAGGAGGCCGGGGGAAACGGGCGGGGAGTTTGGGTCGGTGTTCATCCGGAATATTTTTGTAACTGAGCAACCGCGGCAAAACCCAGCGTGCCTGCCGCCACAAACGGCGGCGTGCTGAATTTGGAGTGCGGTGACTGGTCACCGCTTTCGCGCAGGCGACTGGTCGCCGTCGAATTCCCGCGCGCTTCCGCTCACGCGAGCACGCCACCGCTGGCGCGAGCGGAGAATGCCCCTTCACCCACCGGCGCACGCGGACAGCCGACGGCGACCAGGCGCCGCGAAAAAGCGGTGACAAG
>BJHT01000198.1 GCA_014193395.1 Verrucomicrobiota bacterium | reverse complement strand
CATGGACCGTTGGGCGCGGCAACCGGGGGCCGCGCCCGCTGGCGCGGGCTTGCCCCCGGCTAATTTCCTGCGGAGTCCCTCCGGGACATTCAACGGGCCTGTGGTAAATCCGTGTGAGAAAAGCCTGCCGCTCGTGGAAACAACTTCAGTCGCCGAGGTGGCGGTCGTCGCGGAGCCGTGTGACCTAGCGATGACGATGCTCGTGAAGCTTAGTGAAAAACTCCTCGCGTGTGAGTTCGAGGACTTCCCCCGCCTCCAGCTGCCCGAAACCCACCCGGGCCTCGCGGCGCAGCCAATCCGAGTCAGACTCGTTTTCGGCGGACACTTTTTCTCCAACCATCCGATCCAACTCGGGGGTGAGGGTGACTTGCATGGCTTCAAAGTGCTGGCCTCCTCTGCGGTAAGTCAAGGGTTCGCCCACCCGCTTCCGGCCTCGCCGGCAACCCTCGTCTTGCGTTTGTCTTACACGAAACTAGCGTTGGGGACATGAATGCCACCTTGACCATCCGGTTGGGCAAGCAACAGCGCGCGGCATTGTCCAAACGCGCCCGCGAGTTGCAGAAGACTGAATCCGAAGTTGCGCGTGAACTTCTCGCGGCGGGTCTCGAACATGCGTCCGCGTGGGAGGACATCAGCGACCTCCTCGGTTCGGTGAAGCTGCCCAAGGAAACCACCGATCCGTGGCGGAAAAAACTGCGCGAACGCAACTGGCGCAAATGAACACTTGGATCGCTGACACGGGCGCTTTTGTCGCCGCGCTTGATCCATCCGATTTTCATCACCAGCGCGTCGCGGTCGCGCTGCAGAGTGAACGTCCCCACTTGTGGACAACCGTGCCCGTCATCACGGAAGCACTGCACCTGCTCAGCGACGCAACCGACGCCCCGGCGAAGCTGTTGGAGCTCCTTCGCCGAACTCACGCGAGAATTGAGGGCACAGCCGAATGGCACACCCTTCAGAGCGCGGTCACTCTCATGGAAAAGTATGCCGACCTGCCAATGGATTTTGCCGATGCTTCGCTGGTCGTGTTGGCCGAGAAAATCGGGGTGCGCGACATCCTGACCACGGACGAGCGCGGCTTTCGAGTGTTCCGAATCAATGGGCGGCAGTCGTTTCATCTGGTGCTCGATGATTTTCCGGCGTGAGCCTGCGACCCTGATTTCACCGCCGCGTCCGCCACCTTCTCGATGCGGCAGGCGCAGACTTTGAACTCGGGGATTTTTGAGATGGGATCGAGCGCGCGGTTGGTGAGTTGGTTGGCGGCTTTTTTGCCGGCCCAGTGGTAGGGGATGAAAATCGTGTCGGGGCGGATGCTCTTCACGACCTGCGCGGGCAGGGTCATCTCGCCGCGGCGCGTGGTGACCTTCACGAGGTCGCGGTCCTGGATGCCGAATTTCGCGGCGAGGAGCGGGTGCAGCTCGCAGAGCGGCTCGGGATATTGGTCCACCAGCGCGCCGATGCGGCGGGTCTGCGTGCCGCTGAGGTATTGCGAGACGACGCGGCCGGTCGTGTAGAAAATGGGGAACTCGGCATCCACATCTTCGGCGGGCGGGCGGTAGTCGTAGGCGTGGAATTTCGCCTTGCCGTCGGGGTGATGAAACTTGCCGCCCTCGAACAAACGCGGCGTGCCGGGATGCTCGGGCGCGGGGCACGGCCAGAAGATGCCCATGTTCTGCTCGATCTTCTCGTAGGTCATGCCGCTGTAATCAATCGGCCCGCCTTCGCTCGCCGCGGTCAGCTCGGTGAAAATCTCGCCCGCATTCGCGTAGGTGAACCACTTCACTTTGCCAAGCTGCTTGGCAAGCTGGCAGATGATCCACCAGTCCACGCGCGCGTCGCCGGGTGGCGGCACGGAGTTGCGCAGGCGCACGCAGCGGCCTTCGCCGGTCGTGACCGTCCCCTCGTCCTCCTCCTGCAACGAGCCGGCGAGCACCACGTCGGCGTGGCGCGCGGTCTCGCTGAGGAAGGGGTCGATGCACGCGAAGAACTCCAGCTTTTCCAGCGCGGCGCGCGTGCGGTTCGAATCGGGGATCGAGACGAGCGGATTGAAGCTGATCGAGAGCAGGCCCTTGATCTCGCCGCGCTCAATGGCGTCGATGATCTCGCACGCGGTGAGGCCCTGCTTGGGCAGCTCCGGCTCGGGGATTTTCCAGAAGTCGGCGATGAACTGGCGATGCTCGGGCTTGTTGATGTCGCGGCCGCCGGGGAGCTGGTTGCAACGCTGGCCGTGCTCGCGTCCGCCCTGGCCGTTGCCCTGGCCGGTGATGGTGCCGTAGCCGCAGCCGGGCTTGCCGATGCGACCGCTGGCGAGGACGAGGTTGATGTAGGTGAGGACGTTCTCGACGCCCTTGGTGTGATGCTCGATGCCGCGCGCGTGCAGAAGCATCGAGGTCTCCGCCGTGCCCCACGCTTCGGCGACGGCGAGGATGCTCTTGGCGGGGACGCCGGTGATTTTCTCCGTCACGGCCGGCGTGTATTTTTTCACCAGCGCGCGGACCTGGTCGAAGTCGTGCGTGTGCGCGGCGATGAATTTTTCATCAATCCAGCCGCGCTCGATCATGACGTGCAGGATGCCGTTCGCGAGGGCGCTGTCGCGGCCGGGGCGCACGGGGAGGAAAAAATCCGCGGTGCGGCCGATGGGCGTGATGCGCGGGTCGATGACGATGATTTTTGCGCCGGCGTCGCGCGCGCGCCACACGTAATCGGTGAGGATGGGGAAGCACTCGGCGAGGTTCGTGCCGGTGAGGATGATGACTTTGGCGAGCGGGATGTCGCTCCACGGATTGGCCGCGCGGTCCACGCCGAAGGCCATACGATTGGCCGCGCCGGCGCTGACCATGCAGAGGCGGCCGTTGTAATCGATGTTCGCGGTGCCAAGCGCGATGCGGGCGAACTTGCCGTTGAGGTAGGCCTTTTCGTTCGTCATCGAAGCGCCGCCGAGGAAGGCGAAGGCGTCCTTGCCGTACTTCGATTGCACGCTCTGGATGCCCTTCACGGTTTCGTTGAGGGCCTCGAACCAGTTGGTCGCGCAGAAGCCGGATTCCGTGCGGAGGAGCGGCGCGACGAGGCGGTCGGGGTGCTCGTTCTGCAGGTACCGCTTCACGCCCTTGGGGCAGAGCTTGCCCTGGTTGACGGGGAATTCCTCCCACGGCTCGAAGCCGATGACCTTGTTGTCTTTGACCTTGAGCTGGATGCCGCACTGCACGCCGCAGAAGCAGCAGTGGGTCTTCACCAGCCGGTCCGGCTCGCCGTTGTTCCAGCCCCCGGCGGGCTCGTAGGCCGGGGTGGGGCCGTAGAGGCGGGTGTAGGTTTCGTCGGTGAGGGTGAGGGAGGCCATTGGTTCAAATTGCGAATGAAGAATGAGGAATGGCGAATGGCCTGGATGAACGTCCGCCGCGATCCATTCGCCATTTGAAATTCGAGATTCGGAATTTCATCGGCCGAGGCTCCTTCCTTGGTTTAGGGCGAGCAGGCGGCGGCGGCAGGGGGGGCAGATGTCTTGGTAGTGAATGCGGCCGTGGGCGGTGGCGAAGCGGTAGTCGAAGCCGAGTTGGTCGAGCACGACCTTGAGATCGTCCACGTGCATCTGGCTGGCGAAGTCTTCGCCGCAGGCGCGGCAGTGGGCGCGCGGGCCGGTGGCACCGGCCTTTTTGTAGAGGCTCACCATCAGCGAGCAGGTGCGCTGGAAGATGTGGAAGAGCTTGCCGAACGGAATGTAGAGCAGCAGCGAGACGACGCTGACCATGTGGACCACGGCCCACAGCGCGTGGCCGCGGCCGGCGAGGAATTTGTAGCTCACGGTGAGCGCGAGGCCGGTGACGGTGACGGTGAAAATGAGCACCAATGGGAGGATGTCTTCGAGGAAGGTTTGCGTCGCGCGCTCGCCGGCGTCGGTGACGCGCCGCCACGCCGCGAGCACCAGGCCGACGAGCACGATGATCGCGGAGAAGTTCAGCAGGTTGAACATCACGAACGCCTTCGCGCTGTGGACGCTGAACTGGTCCACGGCGAGGCCGAGTGCTTTGACCTGATAGATCTCCGCGTTGTCCGGGAGCGATTCGAAGTGAACCCAGCCGAACACGAGCGGAAACGTGATGGCGAAGGCGAGCGTGGAGCCGCCGGACAGGCACACGTGCATGACCCAGCGCAGCGGACTGCGGCGGGCGATGAAGCTTTGCGTGACGAATTTGGTGGCGAGGGCGTGGCCGAGGGTGCCGGTGCCGCGGCGCAGCGACAGCTCCGCCATTGGCGTAGCGCAGGTTTCCAAACCTGCTGTGTCGCCGGTTTCCAAACCGGCGGGGCGTTCGGCGGCACCGGGCGCGCTGACATTTCCACGCCCCGCGGGTTTGGAAACCCGCGACACAGCAGACTTGGAAGTCTGCGCTACCCGCTGAAACAGCAGTTGCAGGCCGCGGCGGAAATACATTCGTGACGGCGGGCGTTGGGCCCACGTCACGAAGCGGTAGCCGACGGCGAAGGCCGCGAGCAGCGTCCCGATGGCGTAGCCGATGACGGCGGGGTCGAAGTGCCGCAGGCCGTGCGAGCCGAGCCAGATGCCAGCGCCTACGGCCAGCGCGAGCGCCGCGCCGCCGACGAAGCCGAGATGGTTGCGGGCGTTCATCAGGGTCAGCGGGAAAAAAGTTTGAAGGCCAGCAGCAGGTTCACGACCAGGCTGATGGCGAGGAGCAGCTTGAGCAGGAGCACGGGGTCGCGCTCGGCGAGCGAGGCACCAGCGCGGTGGAAGGGCTGTACCTTTGCGGGATTTTCCAATTCAAAACGCATCTCGCTGTAGGCGGCGTAGCGTTCGGCGGGTTTCACGGCGAGGGCGCGGAGCAGGACGGCGTCGAGCCAGGGAGGGAGGTGCGGATTCAACTGGCTGGGCGGACGCGGGGCGCGGAAGACGGGTGTCTGGAACGGCTCGATCTCGCCGAAGGGAAGCTTGCCGGTGACGGCTTCGTAGAGCACGACACCGATGGCGAACAACTCGGTGCTCTCGCTCACCGCCGCGCCGTGGAAACGCTCGGGCGCGAGGTAGCTCGGCGTGCCGGCGCGCGTGTTGACGCTGAAAACTTCGGCGACGCTGCCGAGGTCGATGAGCTTGAAGGTGAGCGCGCCGCGTTCGCCCAGCACGAGGATGTTCTCGGGCTTCAGGTCACCGTGGACGAAGTCGTGGCGGAGGAGGAACTGCGCGGCGTAGAGCAGAAATTTTCCAAGCGCGACGGCCTCGGCGATGTCGAAGCGACCGTGCTCGGTGAGCCAGTGGCCTAGAGTCGGGGCGTGGAAATATTCAAGCGCGTAGTAGCGGGCGGTCGCGTCGTCGGGCACGGACGCGGCCGGGAAGAAGTCGGCCTTGAGCGAGGTGGCGTGCCAGGTTTCGCGGATGAACTGCGTGAGCACGGCCTCGTTGGTGCGGGCTTCGAGCGGCGCGAATTTGAGCACGAATTGCTTGCCCGCCTTGGCCGCGAGCCAGATGCGGTCGGTCGCGCGGAAGGAGCGGCGCAGCGTGAAGCCGTCAATGAGGTCGCCGGCCTTGAGCTGTTCGGGAATCGGCAGCGCCTCGGCCTCGCCGCTGGCGGGCGTGCCGGTGGCCTCGATCTCGAGCACGACGGCGGAGATGTCGTCGAGGGTTTCGGGCGTGGCGCGTTCGCGGGCCTCGGCGACGAGGCCGCGCGCGCTGGCGTGGCCGGCGAGCAGGCGGGCGAGGTCGGCGGCGGGCAGCACGTCGCTCAGGCCGTCGGTGCAGAGCAACAGCACGTCGCCGGGCGCGAGGTCGGCGGAGGTGAGGTGCGGCGCGAGATCGTTGGCGAGGCCGAGGGCTTTGCGGAGAACGTGTTCGCGGTCGGGGCCGGTCTCGCGGTGATCTTCGGAAAGCTGGGTGAGCGTGCCATTACGCAGGCGGTAGCAGCGCGAATCGCCGGCGTTGACGAGATGGAGCCGGTCGCCGTCAAGCGCGACGGCGACGACGGTCGAGGCCATTTCCGGCGATTCGTAGCGGGCGAGACCTTCCTGATGCAACTGGCGGTTGAGGTGGCGCGTGATTTCCTCGAGCGCCTTGGCGGGACTCCACGCGCGCGGACGGTTGCGAAAATTGGCGAGATAGGTTGCCACGGTCTTGCGCGCCGCGTCGCCGCCGCGTTGTGCGCCGCCGATGCCGTCGGCGACGACGGCGAGAAAAGTGCCGTCATCAAAGGGGCGCGCTTCGGCGGCGTCGTCCGCCGGCGCGGTGTCGGCGACTGGCTGCACGCAACTGGTGGCGCGGAGGCGGAGCTTGGTCATGGTGGCAGGAGCGCACGGATCGTCCGGGGCGTCACGCTTCGAGTGCGATGCGCGGCGCGGGGCGGCGGGCGGGGCGACTGGGAGTTCAACGGTCATGCGCGGAATCAGATGCGCGCCTGAGCGACCGCGCCCCAGGTGGTGCGCCAGCGTTTTTTCACCAGATTCAGACCGACCAAGGCGAAGATGCAGAGGCTGGCGAAGACGAGCAGGCCGGTGAGGTAGCTGCCCGTGTGCTGCCGGGACTGGCCCATCATGTTCGCGAGGAGGAAGCCGCCGAGGCCGCCGCCGCAGCCGACGAGGCCGGTCATCAGGCCGAGTTCGCGGCCGAAGCGCTGGGGCAGGAGCTGGAACACGGAGCCGTTGCCCATGCCGAATGCGCCGCACGCGATGAAGAAGGCGGCGACGTTGAACGCGAGATTTTCCACCAGACCGCCCGCGATGAGCGCGACGCACGCGACCGAGTAGTAGATGTGCAGCGATTTGATGCCGCCGATGCGGTCGGAGATGCCGCCGCCGAGCGGACGACCGAGTGCGCCGATGGCCGTGCAGAGCGCGACAAGATCGCCGGCCTGCGAGTTGGTGAGGCCGAAGCGGTCCTTGAAATACATGCCGAGCGAATAGGCCAGCCCGACAAAACCGCCGAAGGTGACGGTGTAGAAAAAGCAGAACCAGTGAACGTCCTTCTCGGCGAAGAGGCGGAAGTAATCGCCGATTTTTTTCGGCGTGATTTTCACCGGCGGCTCCTTGGCGACGACGCAGAAGGTCGCGAGCACGACGACGGCGGGGATGATGGCGAGACCGAACACGGCCGGCCAGCCGTAGGCCGTGGCGAGCCGCGGCGCGAGCAGCGCGTCGATGACCACGCCGATGTTGCCCGCGCCCGCGAGGCCCATCACGAGGCCCTGCATGTGCGGCGGATACCAGCGGCCCGCCAGCGGCAGGGCGACCGCGAAGCTCGCGCCCGCCACGCCGAGCACCACACCCATGAGCAGGGTGGCCTCGTAATTTTTCAACCCGACCAGCCACGCGACCGTGAGGCCCACAATGACGACGAGCTGCGCGAGGATGCCGGTGGTCTTGGCGCCGATGCGGTCCACGAGCAGGCCGAGCAGGAGCCGGATGAAACCGCCGGAGAGGATCGGCACGGAGACCATGAAGAAGCGCTGCTGCGGCGTGAGGTTCAGCGAGTCGGGCGCGGCGATCTGGTTCGCCAGCACGCCGAGCAGCGTCCACACCATGAAGCTGTAATCGAAATAGAGGAACGAGGTAACCAGCGTCGGCCAGTGCCCGGCGGATTTGAGTTCAGAAAATTTCATCGTCGTGCGGGAGCAGCGCACGCCATGTGCCAACCGCTCCCGCCGACGGGAATGAGCGCGATGAAATATTTTCGGGGAGACAATGAAGCGGCTGGGTTGATGGCGTTTGTCCGCCCTTTGCTGGGAATTCCGCTGCTCTGGCAGTTCACGCAGCGGGCTGATTTTGCTGCGGCACGATGCCGAAGCTGCGGGGCGGCGAGCCGTCGGCCGGTGGTTAATTTCGCGCAGCGTGGCGAAAAGAGGCGCGGCGGATGACTCGCCGCAAGCACCCGGCCGGCAACGGATTATCCGACCGGCTGGAAAAGTTTTCGGGTCGCGGTTTCGCAGTTCAGCCGACGGCGTCCGGTGTCAGCGAAGGAGGGCGTCGAGGAATTTCCGGGCGAGAGCGAGGCGTTCGGCGTCGTAGAATTGGGGGCCGCCGTGGAGGCCGCCGGGGATGGTTTCGAATTGCACGGGACGTTTCGCTCTTTGGTAGGCGGCTTCCAGCGCGCGGGATTGGGCGAAGGGGGCCTGCGGGTCTTGGTCGCCGTGGATGAGGAGGAGCGGGGGATCGCTGGCATCGACGTGGAAGACGGGGCTGGCGAGGCGTGCAAGCACGGGGACGGCGTCGGGTTGGCCGCCGAGGAGGAGTTGCAACGCGGGGACGCGGACGGAGAGGCCGTGCGTCGTGGACTGCGAGAGGATGGTGGTGAGGTCGGACATGCCGAAGAAGCTGACGATCGCGTGGACATCCGAGGAGGGACCGGTGACGCCGACGGTGCCCTCGAGTTCGCGGTGGCCGTTGGTGACGCCGACGAGGGCGGCGAGGTGCGCGCCAGCGGAGGCGCCGGCGATGGCGATTTTGTCGGCATTGAGGCCGAGCTTCGTGGCGTTGGCGCGGAGATAGCGGATGGCGGCTTTGAGGTCGTGGACTTGCGCGGGGAAACGCGCGGTGATGGAGAGGCGGTAATCGACGCTGGCGATGGCGTAGCCGGCGGTGACGAGTTTGGTGAGGGGCATGTCTTTGCGCGAGCCGGCGCGCCAGGCACCGCCGTGGACCCAGACGATCACGGGTGGGCGCGCGGGTGCGGACGTGGGCGCGGATGCGGATGCGGCAGGGAGGTGGAGGTCGAGGGCGAGGGGGTGGCCGTCCACTTCGGCGAAGATGTGGGTGGCGGGTGGGGGAGTTTCGGCGGCAAAGGCGAGGGTGGGGAGGAGACAGGTGAGGAGGAAGAGCGTGAGTTTCATGGGCAGGGTTTGCGGAGTCGCATCTGGGTGGGAGTAAATCGGGCTTTCGGGTTTCGTTCAATCGGGGAGGGGCGCAGGCCGGCAGAAAAATGGGGGCAGAAAAAAAGGGAACGGATTTTTGCGGGGAGCGAGACTTCGCGCCGTGAGACTTGGAAGTTCCGCGACTTTCGGTGCGAAAAAGAAAAAGGCGACGGCTGGGGAGTCGTCGCCTGGGTGGGGCAGAAGTTGGGTTAGGGGGCGGTGGTGAAGGTGGCGTTCGCGGTCGCGGTGAGGTTGCCGAAACCATCGCGGCTGAGGATTTGGAAGTTGTAGAGGGTGCCGCGGGTCAGACCGCTGAGCGGCATAGAGTGATGAAGGACCAGCGCGCCGGCGAGCGGAGTGGTCTGGCCGTAAGCGGTGGTTTGTCCGTATCTGACCTGGCTGTCGGAGTTTTCGTTGGTGTCCCAGACAATCGTCGCCGTGGTCGCGCCGATGGCGGTGGTGGCGATGTTGGAAACGCGCGGTCCGAGCGTGTCGGTGGAGTAGAAGTTCCAGGTTCTGGAGGCGGCCAGGGCGAGGCCGCCGAGGTCTTTCACGCCGGCGGCACCACCCACGACGGTGGCGATGTAGGTCCAGTCGGTCTTGAGCGGCGTGGCGAGCGTCAGGGTGGCGGTCCGCGTGGCCGGGTTGTAGGTGACGGTCCCGGGGAGAACCACCGTGGTGGTCTGGCGAATGAGCGTGAACGTGCTGGTGTTGATGGTCGCCGGGTCCATGTCCTTGGAGAACACGACTTGGATCGACGTGGTGACGGGAACGTTGCGCGCGCCGGCGGCCGGGGTGACGGCGAGGACGGTCGGCGCGGTGCCGCCGCCGAGGCCGGTGACGGTCAGGGTGCCGGGCGCACTCGTGGCGGTGCCGACGGTGTTGCCGACGACGCACCGGAACTGGGCGCCGTTGTCACCGGCGGAGACGGCGGCAATTTGATACGCGGCCGTGGTGGCGCCGGCGATGGGGCTAAACGCGGCATCGGCCGGATTCTTGCGCTCCCATTGGTAGGTCATCGGGACGGAGCCGGTGACGCTGACGGTGAAGTTGGCCGGTGAACCCACGGCAACGGATTGCGTGGCGGGGGGAACGACGACGGTCGGGGCGGTGCCCACCGGGCCGCTGACGGTCAACAAGGCGCTGGCGCTGGTGGCGGCACCGGCCGCGTTGGTGACGACGCAGCGGAAGAGCGCGCCGTTGTCACCGAGCACGGTGGTGGCCAGCGGATAGGTGGGACTGGTGGCCCCGCTGATGGAAACGAAGTCGGGGTCGGTGGAATTTTTTCGTTCCCACTGATAGGCGAGCGGCGCGGTGCCGGAAACGGAGACGCCGAAGCTCGCGGCCTGGCCGGCGGTGACGGTTTGCGGCGCGGGCGGCACGACGATGGTCGGCGGCGTGATGACGGGGCCGCTGACGGTCAGCAGGGCGCTCCCGCTGGTGGCGGTGCCGGCCGCGTTGGTGACGACGCAGCGGAAGAGCGCGCCGTTGTCACCGAGCACGGTGGCGGGGATTTGGTAATTGGCGGTCGTCGCGCCGGCGATCGGAGTGAAGCCGGCATCCGCCGGATTTTTGCGCTCCCACTGGTAGGCCAGCGGCGCGGTGCCAGCGGCGGTGACATTGAAGCCGGCGGCCTGACCGGTGGTGACGGTCTGGGCGGCGGGCGGCACCGTGATGCTCGGCGCGGTCGGGCCGCCGCCGCCGAGGACGGTGAGCGTGGCGGTGGCGCTGGTGGCGGCACCGGCGGGGCCGGTCACGAGGCAACGGAATTCCGCGCCGTTGTCCGCATCCCTCGCCAGGTCCAGTCGATAGGTGGGAGTGGTCGCGCCCGCGATGGCGGTGAAGCCGACGTCGCCGACGGAGCGGCGCTGCCACTGGAAGGTGATCGGGCTGGAGCCGATGGCGCCGACGAAGAAGGTGGCGGGCGTGCCCGCGTTCACGGTCAAGCTGACGGGCGGCATGGGAATGGTCGGCGGCGCGGCGGCGGTGGGAGTGACATCGATCACCAGATTGGCGGAGGGCAGGCCATACCAGCCGACCAGTTCGTGCACCATGCGCCATTGGAAATTGTATTGCCCCACGGTGGTGGGGGCCTTGACGCGGAAATTGAAGGTCTGGGTTTCACCGGGAGCGACGACATTGCCATTGGCGTTGGAGATGGCGACGCGGGTGAAGCCCCAGCGGGTGTTGTCCTGCAGATTGGCGGAGCCGAGTTTGTGCTTGGTGTCGAAGGTCCACAGGCTGGTGCCGGTGTTGCGCATGGTCACCAAAACGTTGTAGGTGCCGCCGGGGGCCATCGTGAGCGGCACGTATTGTGAGACGAACGCGGCGTTGTTGGCGGCCGCGCCGGTCGCCGCCGCCACGTTGATCACGGTGTTGGCGGAGGGCGTGCCGAAGAAGGCGCCCGCCTTCTGCATTTGCCACTGGAAATCATACGGCCCGACGGCGAGCGGCGCTTTGACGGTGAAGGTGAAGGTGAAGCTGTCGCCGGGCGCGACCGCGCTGGTGAGCGTGACCGGCGTGGCGCGCCAGGTCGTGTTGTTGGCGGGATTCTGCGCAGCGAGGACGTAGGTCGAGTTGGCCGGCCAGAGGGTGTTGCCGGTGTTTTGCATGCGCACGGACACGTTGTAAGTCACGCCGACGGTCATCTGCGAGGGGATCGTCTGCGAGGTCATCGCGGCATTGTCCACCGGCGGCACGAGGCGGAAACGCGCGGTGTAGGTGGTGTTGTTTTCCGGCGTGGAAATGTTGTGAACATCCGCGCCGTTGTCCGACCACGAGTCGAAGACATACGAATTGCCCCCGGCGACCTGGGGGGCCGCGCCGAGCGAGCGGGTGACATTGATCACGCCGACCCAGTTGGTCGGAGTCGCGACGGGCTGGCCGTCGAAAAACACCACTAGTCCGGGCGGATCGGTGGCGAGGGTGTTGGTCGATTTGAGCGGGAAGATTTCGCGATGCACGGTCGCGGAGAGGCCGGCGGAATTGACCGCCGTCAGGTAAATGCGGAACCAAGTATCCGGGCTGGGTTCAATCAGCGTGGGAATGGTGAACAAGCCGCCGGCAATGCCCGCCGTGTCGGGGACGACAGGATGGGTGTGTTCCAAATGATGAAAATCAACCTTCCAACTGAGATTGGCGGCGGGCAGCACGCCGTCGGTCGTGTCGGTCGCCGAGCCGGAGAAGGCGATGGTGTCACCCGCGCGGTAAAAGGTGTCGATGGCGGGGGCCGCGATGGTCGGCACGGGCGGGTTGTTGGCGGTCACGGTGAGGGTCACGATGGCGCTGTAGGTGGTGCCCACAAGATTCACGATCCGGCACTGAAACTGCGCGCCATTGTCGCCCGTGGTGAGGGCGGTCAAATTCAAGCGGGGCGCGGTCGCGCCGGAGATGGCCTGGAAGCTGCCGGCACCGGAGTTTTTACGGAACCATTGATAGCTCAGCGGCGCGTTGCCGAAGGCCGCCAACTGAAACGCCGCCGCGCCGCCGACGAACGCGAGCTGGTCCGTGGGCTGGGTGCCGATCAGCGGCGCGCTGCCGCCCGTGTATTTTACAATGTTGAGGGACGAATATTGCGCGGCCAGACCCGAGCGCGCGATGTAGTAGAGGAAACCATTTTTCCCCACCGTCGGATACAGCGCGGAAACGCCGTCCACGTCGGGCGGATCGGAGTAGATGGATTTGAAGGTGGCAAACGGCGTGACCGCCTTGGTCACCGGGTCCAGCACCTTGATGAAGAGCTGGAAACCGTCCGCGAAGAAATATTTCCCCACATACGAAGCCGGGAAATTGACCGCGTCCGGATTGTAAAAGGCGCCGCCGGTGATGGCGCTGCTGGTGGGAAAGGTCACGGGGTGCGAGTAGGCAAAGAGGGGCGTCCGCGCACCCGCCGCCGCGCTGTAACCCTCGTAAGTGGGCCAGCCGTAGTTCCCGCCGGCCACGCCCTCGTTAATCTCCTCCCAACTGTAGAAACCGACATCGTTGATGAACATCCGGCCGGTGCCGGGCTGGAAGGTGAAGGTGTAGGGATTGCGAAAGCCGAGCGCCCAAATCGCGCGATTTTGCCCGGTGGTCTGGTTGTAGAGGGTGTTGCGAAAGTTTTCGTAACAAGCTCGCCTCCAAATCAATACGACTAAAATGACGGGGGTGGACGGCGGCACTCGCAAGTTAGCTTTCCACCGGTAGGCTGGCCGCATGAATTCCAACCTT
>BJHT01000197.1:7520-13074 GCA_014193395.1 Verrucomicrobiota bacterium | reverse complement strand
CCCCCCGCCCCCGCCACTCGAACCGCACCCGCCCCGCGTGCAGCGCGTGACACCACAAAATCAGCCCGCGCCGCTGCGCCTCCGTCAACCGCCCCTCCACCAGCGCGAGATAACAATCCTCCTCCCCGCCATACAATTTATCGCCCACAATCGGATGCCCCCTATGCGCCAGATGAATCCGAATCTGATGCTTCCGCCCCGTGTGCGGCCGCACCCGCAACACCGAAAACTCCCCCGCTCCGCGCGCAAAAATCCGCTCCCGCCAAAACTCCGTGCGCGACTCCGCCCCATCCAGGCGCACGCAATCCTTGATCGCCACCCGGCTCCCCTCGTCGCGTCCCAGCGGCGCATCAATCACTCCATACGCCTCCGCCACCGCCCCGTGCACCACCGCCAGATAATCCTTCTCCACCCCGCGCCGCTCCCAAATCCGCCGCAACTCCCGCGCCGCCACTTCGTCCTTCGCCACCAGCACCAGCCCGCTCGTCTCGCGATCCAGCCGGTTGATCATCTGCGGATTACTCCCCACGCCCAGATGCAACCGCACCCGGCTGATCAAGCTCGAATACACATCCCCTTTCGTCGGATGACACACCAAGTCCGCCGGCTTGTTCACGACGAGCAACTCCGCGTCCTCGTGAACAATCTCGAACAACTCCCGCCCCGTCCCAGCTTCCCGCGCCATGCCGCCAGCCAGTTCCTTCATTCATTTCATTCCCATAAATCCCCCGCAAAATTTCCACCCTCGCCACACACACACTCACACGCTCATACACTCACACCCTCACACCTTCTCCAGTCCCTCCCTCTCTCCGTCGCCGCGCCCCCCCCGCGCCCCGCTTGTAAAACCCCGCACCCCGCGTAACATCCGCGCCGTTGAAAACAAAGTGGAATATCTGGCTCGCCGTTTTGCTCATGGCCGTCTTCGCCATCACCCGCTGGCCCGGCGTGTTGCCGCCCAACTTCAGCGCCGCCTACGCGCTCGTCTTCTGCGCCGGCGCATATTTCCCCGGCAAACTCGCCTGGTGGCTCCCGCTCGGCACGCTGCTCCTTTCCGACATTGCCATCAATGTCTTCCACTACCACACCGACCCCGTCGGCTCCTACATGCTCGTCAACTACCTCATCTACGCCGCGCTCATCTGGTTCGGAAAAAAACTCACTGGCGGCGCCCCCTTCACCGCCCTGCTCGGCGGCGGCCTCCTCGGCGCGATCCTCTTCTATCTCGTCACCAACACCTTCGCCTGGCTCGAAAATCCCGAATACGCCAAGACCCTCGTCGGCTGGATCAAAGCCCTCTCCCTCGGCACCGACGGCTGGCCCTACACTTGGGAATTCTTCCGCAACACCCTCCTCAGCGGCGGCCTCTTCACCAGCCTCTTCGTCGGTGCGATGAAACTCAGCGAAGCCCCCGAACCCGAACCCGCCGAAGAAAAAGAAGCCGAACCCGCCGAAGCCGAACCCGAGGAATCCAAAGCCTGAGCGGCTGTTTGAAAACCCTGGTTTGGAGTTCCGCGTTTACGCGGTTCCCGCGGCGTGCGACCAACAGGCCGCGAAAACGCAAAACCAGTCTACCGAGGCCCGATAGACTATTCGACCAGCCTCTGAGGCGGGAACAATTTTCCAATCAGGATGCACACAGATAAAAACAGCCGAGGTTCGGTAGCCATTCCGTCAGCACAACCACAGAAGGCTTTTTCCATCCGTGTCCATCAGTGGTTTTCCATTTTTGGCCCCTCCTCCCACGCTGAACACACCCGCACCGGCCCACCGGCACCTGCTCCCCCTCTTTGCGTTTCTTTGCGTTCCTTGCGGCCATTCCCTCCTCCGCATTTAGCATGAACATCGGCCTCATCTCCGACACCCACGGCTTCCTCGATCCGCGCATCCCCGACCTATTCCGCGGCGTGGACCACATCCTACACGCCGGCGACATCGGCCAGTCCGCCCTCATCACCGCCCTCGAAAAAATCGCCCCCGTCACCGCCGTCCTCGGCAACAACGACGCCGGCCTCCCCTTCCGCGAAACCGAAATCCTCCAACTTGCCGGCCGCAAATTCCTCCTCCACCACATCGTCGAACCCGCCCGCCCCACCGCCCACCTCCGCGACCTCCTCGCGCGCGAACACCCCGACCTCGTCATCTTCGGCCACACCCACAAGCCCGCCGACCAAACCCACGCCGCCATCCGCTACCTCAACCCCGGCTACTCCGGCCGCCCCCGCTTCAACCTCCCCCGCACCATCGCCCGCCTCACCTGCACACCCGCTGAAATCACCATCGAATTCCTCCCGCTTTGAGCCAAAAAAAGTTCCAATAAACCAAGCTCACAGCTCAAGGGAAACACCCGGAATAAGCTTCACCGGAGCACTCGCATCCGATCGGGCGTATCTCGACACTGCATCCCGGGGTGCGGCGTTCACGCCGCTCCACCGTCCGCATCTCGCGACGCGTTGGCATCCACCCAGTCCACACGCCGGAAAAGGGCCAGAGGACCACCGCTTTCCCGCCGCGGTGCTGATGATCGTCTCAGACCGCCTGCAACTCCCGCACATGCGAGATGTCGCGCCGCGTCACTGGTCGAAGCTGCTCCCGCGCCACCGTCGCCACCGCCACCGTGTGACCATCCAACGTGATGAACTCCACCTCGTAGGCGACCCCGCCGTTGTGGAGATGCACCACCGTGCCGACATCTCCCGCCTCGAGTTTTTCCGCTGGCAAATCCGCCGTCAGCACCACGCAATCATGTTCTTTGATCATCATTTTTCCTCGGCAGGGTAGGCCGTTATCAGGCGCGGCGCAATCGCACCGACATCAAGTTGCCACACACTCCGCACCTGCGGGCGGCGGCCATCAGGTGTGTCCAATTCGCCATCGACGAGGTAGCGCGGACCGAAACCCGTCTCTCGGACCAGCACCACGTCGTGCTGGCCGCCGTGCTTGCGCAACGCTGCCGCCAGCCGTTCCCATTGTTCCATGCGGAAACCAAACGCTGTGAAAAACCGCGCCTTGCTCGCGCCATATGGATGCAGCGGGTTGAGCAGATAATCCACGATCTTCTCCCGCTCGACCACGAGCGTATCTGTATGAGGCAATTTCACTCCGCCCGTTTGAAAACCCTCTTCCCCCCCAGCCACGTCTCCAGCACCTGCGTCCCCGCGATCTTATTATCCGGGCACGCCAGCAAATCCGTATCCACCACGATGAAATCCGCGAACTTCCCCGCCTCCAACGTCCCCACCTCATGCTCGCGGAACAGCAGATACGCATTGTTCGCCGTGTAAAAACGAATCGCCTGCGGCCGGCTCAACGCCTCCTCCAAATGCAGCGGCTTGTCATGCCACTTCGCCTGCCGCGTCACCGCCGTCGCCATCCCGAGAAACGGATTGTACGGATTGATCGCCCGCAGCGACCCGATCTTTTGCATGTGATCCGAGCCGCCACCCGCGATGCCATTCGCCATGAAAATGCTCCGCAACGGCTGAAAATACCGCAGCCGCGCATCACCGAACTGCTTCACCAACGTCCGCGTGTCCAGATAGAGCCACGCCGGTTGAATGTCCGCCACCACGCCCAGCTCCACCATCTTCTCCACCGCCTCCTTGCTCATGAAATTGCAGTGCGTGATGCACGGACGCGTCTGGCGGATCGGCCGCCCCTTCCCCACTTCCTCATACGCCTCGAGCAGTGCATGTACCGCCCCGTCCCCCACCGAATGCGCCGTGAACTGCAACCCGCTCTCCACCGCCGTCTGCACCATCGGCAGCAACCGCTCCGCCGAAATAAACCGCAGCCCCTTGTACGCCGGATCCTTGATCCCATAAATCTCGCTCACGCCCCACGGCTCGCGCATGAACGCGCTCCCCGTCAGCATCCCGCCATCCAGAAACATCTTGATCCCCACGATCCGCAGCATCGGATTCTCCTTCCGCAACGGATGCTCCGCCACCGCGCGGATGCGCTTCTGGATGTCCGCCACCGGCCCGAGATTATCCACATGATGCGAGATCGACACCCGCACCGACAGCTCGCCCCGCTTCAACAACTCCTCATACCGCGCGATCGACCCCGCATTCCCCGAGCGATCCCCCACCGCCGTGATCCCCACCGCGTTGTAATCCTTGTACAACTCCACCCACCGCCGCTGATAATCCTCCTCCTTCGCCGCCTTCAACGGCGACACCACCTTCACGAACCGCGTGCAATTCCGCAAAATCCCGTTCGGCTCCCCCTGCTCATCCTTCTCCAGATAACCCGCCCCGCCATCCGTCACCTGAAAATTCCGGTCAATGCCGCTGACCTTCAGCGCCAGGCTGTTCACCGACGCATCCGGCCCCGTCGCAAAAATCACCGGATTCTTCGGCGCCGCCTGGTCCAGTTCCGCGCGCGTCGGATACCGCTGCTCCTTCAGCCGCGTGATGAACACCTGCCGCACCTCCACCCACTTCCCCTCGCCCAGCGCCGCCGCCCGCGCCGCCACATATTTCAACACATCCGCCACGCTCTCCATGTCCGGAATCGGATGATCAAACTCCGTCATCGCCGCCGTCGAGTGAACGTGCGAATCGATCAACCCCGGCAGCACCATCCGCCCCGCCAGATCGATCACCTGCGTCCCCGCCCCCTTCAACTTCAGCACCTCCTCATTGCTCCCCACCAACACGATCTTCCCCCCGCGCACCGCCATCGCCTCGCGCACCGAAAACCCCGCATCCACCGTCACCACCTTTCCCCGATGCACAATCACCTCCGCCTCCTGCGCCCCCGCGCCCGTGCCGACAAATCCAATCACCGCGCCCACAACCATCCCGCAAAATAAATTCAAAGGCTTCATGCCCGCCACCGTACCCAACCCCCACGCGCCCGCGCGAGCCAAATTGATTTTTCAAGCATCGCCCCTCGGAGCGCGGCCATGGCACAGACCGGCCGCAGCGGTCCCGCTGCGACCGAAGGCACGCAGCATCTGGAGTGCGGTGACTGGTCACCGCTTTCGCGAGGCGACTTGTCGCCGTCGGACAGAGAAGCACATCGGCACCCCGCAGGGCGCTCACAGTTCGCGCCAGCGCGGGCACCCCGGTGCGAGCGGAAGCACTGGGAGGATTCGACGGCGACGAGTCGCCTTCCAAAAGCGGTGACCAGTCACCGCACTCCAAACCGCCGCGCCCGGCTCTTGGTCCCGAAGGGACACCGCAGGAAATTAGCCGGGGGCAAGCCCGCGCGAGTGGGCGCGGCCCCCGCTCGCCACGCGACCAGCCCAATTCCCCAGCGGGCCGTCGGAGAATCTCTTTGAGCGGTCGGTTCCGCAGCGTCCCCGCGACCGCCCGCCACCACGTAAAGACCGCGCGCCGCGCACCGTTGTAGCGCAGGTTTCCAAACCTGCTGTATCGCCGATTTACAAATCGGCGGGGCTGCGTGGTTTCGGGTGCGTGCGACCAACCGAGGCATTGAGGAAGGCTGGATCGCCCGCGGGTTTGGAAACCCGCGATACAGCAGACTTGGAAGTCTGCGCCACACCGAAGGGAAGTGAACGAACACCCCTGACCCCGCCGCCGCT
>BJHT01000197.1:0-7510 GCA_014193395.1 Verrucomicrobiota bacterium | reverse complement strand
CGCCCCCGCACGACTGCTTCGCCCGCCCATCGCGTATGGACGCCCCCGCCTCATCTCCCCCCCCCTGCCACTTCCGCGCCTCGGCGACTGCGAACGCCCCGGCAGTTCAGCAGCTCTTCGGATGATGGGCATGGCGCGCGGGTCTGGCTCCGTCGAGCAGAAGGCCGTTGTGATCGACCAGCGTCAGGTCCACATCCGCGAACACGTTCGCGCACTTCATTTCTTCTCGATGAGTTCCTCCAGCCGCGCCCAGAGCACCTGTTCCAGATGCTCGCGCACGGGTTCGACGGTGATGCGGTTCACGATCTCGCTGGCGAAGGCGTGGGTGAGGAGGCGGCGGGCGTTGACCTCGGCGATGCCGCGGGTGCGGCAGTAGAAGAGTGCCTCGTCATTGAGCTGGCCGACGGTTGCGCCGTGGGTGCATTTCACGTCGTCGGCGAGGATTTCGAGCTGCGGCTTGGTGTCCACCTGCGCGGTGTCGGTGAGCAGGAGGTTGCGGCCGGTCTGCTTGGCGTCGGTTTTCTGCGCATCTTTGCGGACGAAGATTTTGCCGTTGAACACGCCGCGCGACTGGCCGCCGAGGATGCCGTGATAAAACTCGTGGCTCGCACAGTGCGGCGTCGCGTGGTCGGCGACGGTGTGGTGGTCCACGAGCTGTTTGCCGCCGACGGCGTAGAGGCCGTTCATCACGCACTCCACGCCGGGGCCGGTCATGACGAGGTGGATGTTGTGCCGCGCCAGCCGCGCACCGCTGCTGATGCTGTGCGAGAGGAAGCGGCTGGCGCGCGCGAGCGTGGCCTGCACGGTGGCGATGTGGAACGCCTCGAGATTCTCCTCCTGAAACTTCGCGTGCTCAAGGTTCGCGCCCTCGCCCACGACGATCTCCGTGACGGCGTTGGTGAAGTGCGCCGCGCCGCCGAGGCTGACGTAGTGCTCGACGATTTTCGCCGAGCTGTTCGCACCGGCGACGATGAGATTGCGCGGCTGCGCGGTGTTCGCGGAGTCCGATGAGACGGCGAGGAAGAGGAGGTGAATGGGTTCGGCCGCGACGACATTCGGCGCGAGTGAGAGGAACGCGCCGTCGGCGAGGAACGCGGTGTTCAGCGCGGAGAAGCCGCTCTCGTCCACGCGCGCGTGCCGCGAGAGATGGGCTCCGACGGTCTGGTCACCGCTGGCGATGGCGGCGGCGAGATTGGTGATGGTGACGCCCGGCTGCGGAACGGGCAGCGTCGAGAGCGCGGGCGCGAAGTGACCGTTCACAAAGACCAGGCGCGAGCCGGTCCAGCCGGGGAAGGCGAAGGGCATGAGTTGCGGCGCGGTGATGGCGGTGGCGGCCGCACCGGTGGCGGTGGCGGGCTTGAAGGCGAGCTTCGTGATCGCGGTGACTGGCGTGTAAATCCAGTCCTCGAGCTTTGTCGTAGGAAAGCCGAGTTCGGTGAAGTGCGCGAGGCCGTTGCGCCGCAATGTGCGGAGCCACTCAGGTCCGGCGGCGGACGCGGCGAAGGACTCGCAGGCGGCGAGGTGGGCGGAAAGGTCGGAGATGGGTTTGGTGGCGGTCATGCGTTCGGAGCAAAGGGAATTGAGATTTGGGCGGAGGTCTGCCGACTCGAAGCAGCCTGAACGGCTGCCGGAACAAAGCCCAGGGTTGGGCGAAGCCCTACCCTGGGTAATTGCAACAGAACAAACTGCGCCCTGAAGGGGCGCGGCAGATGGCGGAAACTGGACGAGCGGGAGAAACAGTTCCGGTGCCCCTTCAGGGCACAACTCCAACCAATCGACCAACCCAGGGTAGCGCTGCGCGCAACCCTGGGCTGTATTCCGGTAGCCCGTTGGGCTACAAGACACCCGTTCGCACAATGTCTTTCGCAGGCCGGTGGATGGTTGGAAGCGGTTGGTTCCATTCTTAGTAGTTCACGCCAGATTCGAAGGCCTCCACTTGGATTACTTGCCGTGTTTGCCGATGAGCCAATCGTAGCCCTTCTCTTCCAATTCGAGCGCGAGTTCCTTGCCGCCGGACTTGATCAGACGGCCGTCGAAGAGGACATGCACGAAGTCAGGGACGATGTAGTTCAACAACCGCTGGTAGTGGGTGATGACGATGGCGGCGTTGTCGGGGCGCTTCAGCTTGTTCACGCCCTCGGCCACGATGCGCAGGGCGTCGATGTCCAGGCCGGAGTCAGTCTCGTCGAGGATCGCTAGCTTTGGATCAAGCACGGCCATCTGGAAGATTTCGTTGCGCTTCTTTTCGCCGCCGGAGAAGCCTTCGTTGACCGAGCGCTTGAGCATGGCATCGGGGAGTTCGAGGAGCTTCATCTTCTCCTTCACGATGGCGAGGAAGTCCACGGCATCGACCTCTTCCTGCTGCCGGTGCTTGCGCAACTCATTGTAGGCGGCGCGGAGGAAGTAGGTGTTGTTCACACCGGGTATCTCGACGGGATATTGGAACGCCAGGAAAACGCCCTCACGCGCCCGATCTTCGGGTGGTAGCTCCAGTAAGTCCTTCCCTTCATAAGTCACGGTGCCGCCAGTGACATCGTAGCCTTTTCGGCCGGCCAGCACGTAGCCGAGCGTGCTCTTGCCCGAGCCGTTCGGTCCCATGATGGCATGGACCTCACCCGGACAGACGGTGAGGTTGATGCCTTTGAGGATTTGTTTGCCGTTGATGGCGGCGCTGAGGTTATTAATTTCGATTAGTGGTTGGCTCATTTGGAAAGGGGGCAGGCGGCAGTGTTCAGTTTGCAGGTATTAGGGCTATCGAGGCTTCGAAGGCTTGTCGTGGAGAACCAGGTCCGACTCACTCTCGGGCTGGCGGGAGTCGTAGAACTTGTGTTCGCCGCTCTCGCGGAGTTTGCGCTGGCGTTCCATGTAGTGGGCGACGAGGCGGCGTGGGTCGTGGCCAAACTCGGCCGAGATTATCCGGCGAACTTCGCGGATTTCGTCAATCAATGGGTCAGGGTTCATGGGAGCCTTTCTTCCAAGAGTCCGAGTGGGGTCTCGATGTAAATAATTTCCATGTTCGCCGGTGCCTAACCCACACTCCCATCCAGACTCACCCCCAGCAGCTTCTGGGCTTCGACGGCGAATTCCATGGGCAGCTCGCGGAAGACTTCTTTGCAGAAGCCGTTGACGATCATGTTCACGGCGTCCTGGGTTTCGAGGCCGCGTTGGTTGAGATAGAAAATCTGGTCTTCGCCGATTTTTGAGGTGCTGGCTTCGTGCTCGACCTGGGCGGTCGGGTTTTGCACTTCGATGTAGGGGAAGGTGTGCGCGCCGCATTGGTCGCCGAGCAGGAGGGAGTCACACTGGGAGTAGTTGCGGGCGTTGACGGCACCTTTCAGGACTTTCACCTGGCCGCGGTAGCTGTTCTGGCCGCGCCCGGCGGAAATCCCCTTGCTCACGATGGTGCTGCGGGTGTTCTTGCCGATGTGAATCATCTTGGTGCCGGTGTCGGCCTGCTGGCAGTTGTTGGTCACGGCGACGGAGTAGAATTCGCCCTGGGAGTTGTCACCGAGGAGAATGCAGCTCGGGTATTTCCAGGTGATGGCGGAGCCGGTCTCTACTTGAGTCCAGGATATTTTCGAGTTAGCCCCTTTGCAAAGACCGCGCTTGGTCACGAAGTTATAGATGCCGCCTTTGCCTTCCTTGTCACCGGGATACCAGTTCTGGACGGTGGAGTATTTGATCTGGGCACTCTCGAGCGCGACGAGTTCGACGACGGCGGCGTGGAGCTGGTTTTCGTCGCGCATCGGGGCGGTGCAACCTTCGAGGTAGCTTACATAGGAACCTTCGTCGGCGACGATGAGGGTGCGCTCGAACTGACCGGTGTTGGCGGCTTCGATGCGGAAGTAAGTAGAGAGTTCCATCGGGCAACGGACGCCCTTGGGAATGTAGCAGAAGGAACCGTCGGTGAAGACGGCGGAGTTCAGCGCGGCGTAGAAGTTATCGGTGTGCGGGACGACCGAGCCGAGATACTTGCGGACGAGGTCCGGGTGGTGCGCGACGGCCTCGGAGAAGGAGGAGAAGATGATGCCTTGCTTGGCCAGTTCGGTCTTGAAGGTCGTGGCGACGGAAACGCTGTCCACGACGGCATCCACGGCCACGCCGGAGAGGCGCTTCTGTTCGTTGAGGGAGATGCCGAGCTTGTCGAAGGTCTTGCGCAGCTCGGGGTCAACCTCATCGAGTGAGTTGAGAGTCTTCTTCTGTTTGGGGGCGGAGTAGTAGCTGATGGCTTGGAACTCGGGCTTGGTGTAGTGGACGTTCGGCCAGGTTGGCTCGGTCATGGTCTGCCAGTGACGGAAGGCTTTGAGGCGCCACTCGGTGAGCCACGCCGGCTCGTTCTTTTTGGCGGAGATGAAGCGGATGGTGGTCTCGCTCAGGCCCGGCGGGACGGTGTCGGACTCGATGTTGGTGACGAAGCCGTATTTGTAGTCAGAGGCGACAAATTCTTCGATGGTCTGGGTGGAGGTGCTCATGGGGGTAATTGAAAACGACTAAAAACCACTAATAGACACTAACTGGCACTAATGGGGAGGGGCGAGTAAGTGCCGTCGCGGTTGGTCGAAAGACTTGGATAAGTGTCCATTAGTGCAGGTTAGTGGTGCAGTTTGTTGGCCTTGGTGGCGCAGTCGGGGCAGCGGCCGCGGAGGGAGAGTTCGTAATGGGTGACTTGGAAGCCGGACGGGACTTTCGCCCCGGCCACGGGACCGGCGGAGGTGCAGTTGACGTCCAGGACTTTGCCGCAGTCGTCGCAGTAAAAATGGCAGTGGTCGTTCATGTTCGGACAGTAGCGCGTGGCGGCGCGGTTGACGTTGACCTGGCGCACCAGGCCGCAGGTGACGAGGGCGTCGAGGCAGTTGTAAACGGTCGCCATCGAGATGTCCGGCGACTCGTGTTTGGCGCGGAGGAAGACTTCCTCGGCGGTCGGATGATCCCGCGTGTCGAGCAGGACGTTGTAAACCTGCTGGCGCTGGGGCGTGAACCGCAGCCCGCTGGTCGCCAGCCGTTCGTTCAACTGCTCAGGAATTTCTTTTTTCCTGGATAACATATCGGGCAGTGTGTGCCTCCTGCGCTTGGATCTGTCAATACTTAGAATTATTCTAAGCTGAGGTTGGGCTTCGGAGGAGAATGGTCGGGCATGGGCGGGTGGGCCGGCGGGGACATTGATTCCACTACGACGCGGAGAGTCGGGACGGGGGCGAATGCCGTGCGATGGCTGGGCGATGAAGAGGAATGAACGTCGCCCGCCGGCTGCGTTCAGCTCCCCGCTCTGGTTTCAAAGCCGGCGCTGGATGGAGCGGATCATCCCGCCCACGACGGGGACGTGCTGGTAGAGGCCGGCCGCCGAGTCCCAATAATCCTGATGCAACACAACTTTGCCCTGGGTGTTGAAGCGCAGGTGGGTGATTCCGATGGTGCGGCTGGTTTCGCCGCGGCGAAACTTCTTGAAGCGGATGTTCATCACCCAGCGGACATAGTAATCGCCGTTGGATTCCGCCACATCCTCGAAGGTGGCGGTGACGCTCTCGGTCGCCTGCGCGCTCCGGATTAGATACGCCTCGATGGCGTCCACGCCATGCAAGGTCTTCAGGGTGTCATTGAAAAACGCATCGGCGGCGTAAACTTCCCGCACGCGCGCACGGGTGTTCGGTGCGGACAGATCGGCGAACAGCGCTTTGAATTGCGCGAGCGCCCCTGTTTCCAACGCGCTACCGCGGGCAAATGGGGCGGGCGCGTTCGTGCGCGCCGTTACGAGAGCGGCACGATAGTCGCCCACGGGATCGGGCCTGGGACGGGTAGTGGCGCACCCGACCGCCAGCAGGTAAACGAGCGAGAGGAGGAAGTTCCGAAATTTCATGTCGGGGCGGAGATTGGCACGGGTCGTGGGAATGCCAAGCGGCTGGCGGGCGCATTCGCGCGCAGCGGCCATGTGGCGCAGACTTCCCAGCCGACGGTATCGCGGGTGTCCAATCCGCTGGCGGGCGGGCGCGCGACAATGCCTCGGTTTGCCGCACGCGCGCGAAACTCCGCGATCCTCGCCGATTTGGAAATCGGCGATCCAGGAGGTTGGGAAACCGGCGCTACGGGCTGGCGCGCGATGCGCCCAACGGCGAGGGCCATTTCCCGCGCCTTCGAAGAAACCATCCCGTCCGCTACGCCAGGGCCTTCTTGATCACCTGCCGTTCGATCACGCCGGTGAGGCGCTGGTCGAGGCCTCGGCGGAAGCAGCTGAGGCGCGTGTGGTCGAGGCCCATGAGGTGGAGGATGGTCGCGTGGAGATCGCTGACGTGCCACGGAGCGAGGTTCGATACTTCCCGGCGGCAGTGAGAGTCCGAATGACCGCGTTGGGCTGCGGCCAGACCTCACCGGGATTCAGACCAGCCGATTTTCTGGAGCGCGGCGTGATGACGTGGCCAGAAATGGACGCCGCCGGGATGCACCCGCGCAACCGTTCCCAGACGTTTCGCCTGCGTGTTGCTGCGCGGGTGCTTCAGAAATCGCCGGACATACAACGCCGCTTCGATGTCACGGGTGTCGAGCCACACCAGGCAGTAGTGGCTGTGCGCGAAGTCAGCATCGAAGAATCCCTCGTCATGGGTGAACAAGGTGGGCCGTTTCAGCGTGTGCAGGAACGGAATGATTTCGGCGTCCTGAATTCCCGAGGGTGCTATGTCCCGACCAATCTGCCGGACCGGAATCCCCCAGCGTCGCAACAGCTCGCGCTGATCGGCGCGCATCTGCTCATCCAAAAGATTCACGCGGCGGCGGCGGCAAAACCCGGGACGAGACGGCCATGTTCGTCAAGCAACGCCTGCCGAGCCAGTCGAACGGTTTCAGCAATGGCCGCCTGACTCACTTTCCCATCCCAGGCGGTTACGATCTCGCCGACCGACTCGCCGCGGGCCAACGCATCCAACACCTGCCAGACCATGATGCGCGTGCCCTTGAAGGTGGGCTTGCCGTGGCAGATCTTCGGATCGGCCACGATATGTTCGCCCAATTCGATGCGCTCCAGCGCGTGTTTGCCGTTCTTCATGGTCGCGGAAGTTAGGCGGAACGGTGGGCTGCTTCAAGCCGCTTCCCGGTGCCCGAAATGCCGAGTCGGCAGGGTAATTTGGGGCAGGGGAATGGGAGGTGATGAAGTGGCGGCGGGGCGGGCGGGCCGCGCCTGCCACGCTGAAATTCCCGCTGCGCTATGCCAGCGCTTTTTTGATCACCTGTCGTTCGACCACGCCGGTGAGGCGCTGGTCGAGGCCTTGGTGGAAGTAGCCGAGGCGGGTGTGATCGAGGCCCATGAGGTGGAGGATGGTCGCGTGGAGATCGCTGACGTGCCACGGGTCTGCGACGGCTTTGAAGCCGAGTTCGTCTGTCGCGCCGATGGCCTGGCCGCCGCGCACACCCGCGCCGGCGAGCCACATGCTGAAGCCGTGCCAGTCGTGGTCGCGGCCGGGTTTGCCCACGCCTTCGCTGGTCGGGGTGCGGCCGAATTCGCCGCCCCAGACGAGGAGGGTTT
>BJHT01000196.1 GCA_014193395.1 Verrucomicrobiota bacterium | reverse complement strand
ATCGAAGCTTACTACAACACCCACCGCAAACACTCCTCCCTCGGCTACAAAACCCCCGCCACCTTCGAGGCCCAGCTCAACCCCAAAAACTAACCAAATGCTGGTCCAGAAATCCGTTGCATCTCATACTCACTTCGACCGCCTACGTAAGTAACGTAAATATTGTAGCCCTTCCACTGATAGACCTGAATGGAATCACCAAGGAAATCAGCGGCTTTTTCAATTTCCATCTTGATCGGTTTACCATAGCGCTTTTCGACTTGGGTCTTCGTTTCACCGATGGAGGCGTGGGCAGATAGATCGCTGCACACAAACGCGAGGGCCAATAGTTTCTTCATGTCTTTGTAGGTTGGTTGTTCTTATTTTTCCGAGCCGCTCGGACATAATATCTCTGCGTCAGAGCAATGGTGCTCTATTTGGCTTTCGATCCCTTTTTTTTCGCTGCGTTAAGATCGCGGTATTTCCTGCTTTCGATGACTAGGCCATACTCATTTCGTTTGGATGTCACACGTTGACGCAAGTAAAAAGCACGATCCCCTTTTGGAGTTTCCCATTGTTTCGTATCGCTTTTCTTATCATCTGGAACTTTGACCCGCTTGAATCCCTCTCCCTGAAACTTCAAGAGGTCCTCAATTTCGGCAATCAGGATTGCCTTGCTGTCCTCTCGCCAAACCATCTCCAGTTCGCTTCTACCGCCGACATAGGTTACGACAACCATGTAGTTGTTCCATTTGTACATCTCTTCTGACTCGCCAATGTCGGGGGCCTTACTATCAGGTTCCATCTGGACCGGTTTACCGTAGCGCTTTTCAACTTGTTGCTTCGTTTCACCGATGCCGGCTTGAGCGGACAGAGCACTGCACACAAACGCGAGGGCCAGTAGTTTCTTCATGTCTTGGTTGGTTGGTTGGTTGTTGATCTCGGCTGGTTGAGCCGTTCCGCCCCCCCCCGTTTTCCCGAAAGGTTCGGTTTCATTTCTGGTCGGCTCGGTTGCGACGCTGCCCGACGAGTGGAGGCCCCGTCAAGCTTGCGCACGGATTTTGGTTATGGCGACGGTCCGCGACGCATTCGCTTCGCCCGTCCTTATACCCGGAACACAAATGGCGCGTCCGACGGCGGGATGGGCTTCGGGAACGGGAATGTCTTCGGCTCGGGGAGGATGGGTGGCGCTCGCGGGCGGGCCGCCCGCGCTCCGGGTGGTACCGCATTCACCAACCGCCTCGCAATGGCCGACGAAATAGAGTGCCACCAATTTCCTACTGCGCGAGCACCGCTTTCCGCTCATCCTCAAACCATGTCCATCCCAGTTTTGGCCGCGTTGCTCGGATTCGTTTCATTGTTGGCCGCAGACGCGGCGACCCCGTCGGCCGAGGTGCTGGCGGCGGTGGCGCAGTCGCCGATCAAGGGCGGGTTGTGCGTCGTGCTCGGGCCGGCGGACGCGGCGCTGGCGCGGGAGATTGCACGGCCGGGGAGCTTTGCAGTGCATGTGCTGGCGGCGGGCGACGTGACGGCGGCGCGCGAGGCGTGGCACGCGGCGCGGTTGTCGGGTCGCGTGACGGCGGAGACGTGGAGCGCGAAGCATCTGCCGTTCATGGATGATCTGGTGTCGCTGCTGGTGGTGCTCGAGCGGCGCGGTGTGGAGGAGGCGGAATTGCTGCGCGTGGCGCGACCGGGCGGGGAGTTGTTGGAGCGCGAGGGGCAGGCGTGGAAACGCACGATCAAACCGCGGCCAGAGACAATGGATGAGTGGTCGCAGTGGCGGCACGGGCCGGATCGCAATTCGGTGTCGCGCGACAGCCTCGTGGACGTGCCCAAACGCGTGCAGTGGCTGTTCTCGTCGAGCGTCGTGCTCGAGGCGGCGGACATGGTGACGGCCAACGGGCGCGTGTTCATCCAGGACCGCGACACGCTGCTGGCGCGCGATGCGTTCAATGGTTTGCCGCTGTGGAAAGCGGCGCTGTTTCCACACAAAGAACTCGGCATTGCGAAGCCGCCGGCGCTGGTGGTGGCGAAGGGTGAGCGAGTGTTCGGATTGCTGGCTGGCGGGCGTTTCCACGCGCTCGACGCGGCGACGGGGCGGCCGGTGCTGGAGTTTGCTGATGCGGGCAAGCCGTCCACGGTGATGCTGCTGGAGGACGGCGTGCTGTTGCTCGGCGATGACGAGGCGTTGCGCGCGTATGACGCGGGAACGGCGCGGTTGTTGTGGCGGGAAACGGCGGCGCGAGCGCACACGATCGTGGCGGGTGGCGGCGCGGTTTATTACATCGAAGGCAATGATCGCGAGGGTGCGAAGGCGGGGGACTTGAGCGCGCGCGACGCGCTGACGGGGAAGCTGGTGTGGAAGAAAACCTACGACTGGGCGCGGCGCGCGGACCTGGCGAGCTATGGCGAGAGCCGGATCGTGTTCGAGGTGCGGCGGCCGGCGGATTGGAAGGAGACGTGGCTCGAGGCGGCGCGGAAGAAGGCGGACAATTTCCAGCTCGTGGTGGTGGACGCAAAGACGGGCGCGGAGGAGCAGCGGCTGTTCGGCGTGGGCAGCACGGCGCGGCATGGCGAGTTCACGACGGCGTTCTGGCACAAGGGCCAGTTGCTGACGGAGGCGCGGACACCGAAGGGATTCGGGATTGCGCAGTACAACACCGCGGATTTCTCGAAGCCGTTCGATGTGTTTCAGGCCAATTACGGGGGCGACCGCGGCTGGGGGCATTGTTATCCGCCGGTGCTGACGGAGAAGTTTTACATCAATGGGCAGTTGCACTTCACGGACCTCTACACGCGGACGCAGACGGTGAACGCGATCACGCGCGGGGCGTGTCACATTTTGCGGACGGGCTACGTGCCGGCCAACGGGATGCTCTACACGTTTCCCAAGCACTGCGTGTGTTTCCCGATGTTGAACGGAAACATCGCGCTCGCGCCGGCGACGAGATCGGCGGTGCCGCCGGAGAGTCATCCGCTGGAGCGCGGGCCGGCGTTTGGCGCGGCGGACGCGGGCGCGAGTGGCGCGGACGACGCGGAGGCGTGGCCGATGTTCCGGCATGATGAATTTCGGAGCGCGGGCGCGGACGTGGCGGCACCGACGGCGCTCGATGTGCGGTGGAGCACCGAGATTGCGGGGCCGGATTATCGCAGCGGGATCGGGGCGGAATGGGCGGACAATCCGTGGACGGCGGGGCCGCTGAGTGCACCGGTGGTCGCGGGCGGGCGGGTGTTTGTCGCGCAAAGTGACACGCACCGGCTGCTGGCGCTGGACGCGGCGACGGGCAAGGAGCGCTGGCATTTCACGGCGGGCGGGCGGTTGGACGGCCCGCCGGCGGTGCATCGCGGGTTGGCGATTTTCGGCTGCCGCGACGGCTGGGTGTATGCGTTGCGCGCAGCCGACGGCGTGCTGGCGTGGCGGCGGCGGATTGCGCCGGATGACCGGCGGATTTCCACCTACGGACAGATCGAGAGCGCGACGCCGTGCGCGGGCGCGGTGCTGCTGAGCCGCGGGCTGGCGTATGTGAGCGCGGGGTTGCATCCGAACAGCGACGGCGGCGTGCGCGTGGCGTGTCTGCGGCCGGAGGATGGCGAACTGGTGTGGCTGAAAAAGTTTGATGACCTGGGTTTCGACAGTCCGTGGCCGGAGCCGTTTGATCCACGGGTGAAGGACAAGCCCGGCCTGGCGAGCGATCCGTGGCGGACGATCCGGCCGTCGGAGTATCGGCACTTTGACCTGCCGGTGCGGGACGGCGACGCGATCGCGGTGTCGCGCTGCACGTTCGATGCGCAGAGCGGCGCGGTGGAGTTGCGCAAGACCAGCGGCTACTACACGACGGCGGCGGGCGCGAAGGTGCCGCGGACGGCGTGGCGCTACACGGATGTGCAATCGCGCTCGCCGCTGGCGGCGAGCCTGGGCGCGAGCGTGTTCAGCACGAGTCCGCGGCAGGCGGTTTTCTTCCGCGTGGATTTTGTGCCGGGAGCAAAGTTCGACGGCAACTGGGTCGAGGTGAAGCACGAGCAGTTCAAGGCCGGATTGACCCATGCTTCGTCGAAACTTTTCGCCGGCGGCGCGAAGTGGAGCGTGGCGACGGCGGGCGAAACCGCGAGCTATCCGCGGGCGCTCGTCGCGCTGCGCGCGCGGGTCTTTTTTGCGGAGCCGGGAGGGACGGTGACACTGCGGGATGCGGCCGATGGAAAGGAGTTGCTGCGGACAAAGCTGGAGCCGCTGGCGTGGGACGGCGCGGCGGCGGTGAGCGGACGCATCATCGCAACGACGAGCACGGGGCGGGTGGTGTGTCTGGGTGCGAGGTGAGCGGGGACGGATGGCAGAAAAATGGGGGGCAGAAAAATAAGAAGAGAGACCGGGTGGAGGGTGTGCGGGAAGGGTGAGGGGGAACGGACGCAGGCGGCAGCACGAGGAGGACGTTGGCGCGGGGCAATCGTTCCATCCCTTGGCGCGGCGGAGCGTCCCCGCACCGAACCGGGTGGAAATCAAATTTTTCCCAGCCCGGAAAAGATTTTCTTGGAGAAAGGCAATTCGCGTTTGGCATTCCTTTCTGCGCGTGCTTATTTCCGCCCGTTAATCTTCGGGCAGGCTGCGGAGCGCCGCGTTTTTGCCGGAAGTTTCAGGTCCGATTATGTGCGTGTCAGGCCAGAGACGGTTCCGGCGAAGGTTCGCGCTAGCCGGGGTGACTTCAGTTGCCCCGGTGCGGAGCGGAGCGTTTCCACATCACTTTCGCGGAGCGGGCGATGGTCTGGCCCCGGTCCGCGCCGTCGCTTGGCGTGGACCCGGATCTTGTCCGCAGCAACTCCGGCGGCGCGGTTCCCCGACGCGGGCGATTTCTCTTCCGGCCGTTTCTTCTTCGCGAGTTTTTTAACCCCACAGCAGTTACCCCAACCCATTCATCCATGAAAATGACCTCCATCCTGCACCGGCTGCGAAACTTGGTTAGCCGCGCCGTCTTCCACCGCGGCGAGCCGATCATCCTGCACCCAGCAATTCCGTTGGGCGTCAGCCATCGTCACCAGTCCCCCGCGCCCGCCGGCATTCGTCGGAGCTTCTCCGCCGCCACTGCGCTCTGCGCGCTGGGTCTGCTGCTTGGGGTGCTGACACCGCAGCACGGCCTGGCTCAGGCAGTTAACAATGACCAGACTCAGGCCATGGTTGACCGGCTCGCAGCCTTCCTGTGCCGGACCGAAGCGACCAACATGGCCATCTATCCCATCTCCGCGCTGAGCATCGTTTCCAACGTTCCACCGCTGTCTTCCTCGTTGGTGGATGCGGAGCTCTGCGGCATCTGGGCCGATGCCTTTGCCTATCAGGGTGTGCTGCTGCGTTCACCGAATTTGCACCTGAAGATTCTGCAGGCGATCGAACTCAACATTAAAAACTTCCCGGGGACGATCACCAAGGACGATATGAAGAGCGCCAAGTTCATCGCCCAGATCAAGGCGGAAGCCGACAAACGGGTCAGTGACATGCTCCTGCGCGTAACTCCTGCGCGGCTCAATGTGGTCCTGAAAGGAACCACTAAGTTGAAGTTGGAAAAGCTCACTTGGATCATGCTGGACACGGAGTGGATGTTTTTGGCGAACCCGACGACGCGGGCCTTGGCGGCCTGGGATTCCGTCTATCCCGTTCATCTGCCCTTGATGGCGGCTGCCTCGACCACCGACCAGAAGGTCAGCGATTTCATCCTCGCCCTGACGGCAGCCTTTAACGCCGCGGGCACCCCCCCCACCGTCACCAGCATCTCGCCCACCAGCGGGAGCACCGCGGGCGGCACGAGCGTGACGATTACGGGCACGGGCTTCACCGGGGCCACGGGCGTGACCATCGGCGGCGCGGCGGCGCCGAGTGTGAGTGTCGTCAGCGACACCTCGATCACCTGCACCACGCCGATGGGCACGGCGGGCACGGCCAGCGTGATTGTCACCACCCCAGCCGGAGCCAATGCGGCGAACACGTTGTTCACGTATCTGTCGCCGACGACCGCGCCGACGGTGACTTCCAGCGCCGCGACCTCCGCCGCGACCACGGCGGACCTGCCCGGCAACGTGACGAGCGACGGCGGCGCGATGGTCATCGAGCGCGGGATCGTGCTGGCAAAAAAAAGCGACAACGACAACCCGCAGTTGGGCGGCACGCTGGTGACGAAAGGGACCACCTCCGGCACCACCGGGGGTTTCACAGTGGGTGTCACCGGCCTCAGTCCGGACACGCTCTACGGCTTCAGGGCTTACGCGAGCAACTCCGTGGGCGTGGCGTATTCGGACGTGCAGTTTTTCGTCACACTCCCGCCCGACGAGACGGTCACAATCGGGGGCAGCACGGTGTTGAGCGTGGCGAACCTCGGGAGGGCCCGGGTGATCAGTGACCCGCTCACCAGCCCGATCGTCATCACCGGCAGGGTGTCGCCCAGGAGCCCGCAGGACCAGGTGACGTTCACGCTGCCGGCCGGGAAAGCGATCACGTCGGGCACGCTGGTGATCGCGGACTTTGTGGAGCCGGCCATTCCGGGCTTCGACGAAGAATTCTACCCCCAGCAGTGGGATTTCCGCAGCCTGAGCGGGGATGCGGAGTTAAGCGGAATAAACTTTACAGGCAATGTCAGCTACCCCGTCACCGTGCCGACCCGTTGCGGCGCGACGAAGTTCACGGTGGAAATCAATGCGCCGGCCATCTTTTCGGATCGCGGACGGACGTGGACGTCGTATGGCCGCGCGAGCTACGTGCTCACGCTGATTTTGGGAGATGCGGACACGGGATCGACGCTGACGAGCCTGACCTCGACCTCCGGCGCGCTGGACCCGGTGTTTGCGGCGGCCAGCGTGCCGCTGAATGTCGGGGCCAACACCTTGACGATCGAAGTCTGTCCGCAGAGCGGAACGCCGACCACCTACTCGCTGACCATCAATCGCGCGGCACCGAACACCGCGCCGACCGTTGCGAGCGCCATCGTGGACTTCGCGGTGAACGTGGATGCGGCGAACGTGGTGCGCGATCGCACGGCCGTCTTCACGGACACGGAAACGCCGGCCGCAGGCCTGAGCTACGCGGTGGTGGGAAACACGAACACGGCGCTGGTGACGGCGACGATCACGCAGGGGACGAACCTGACGCTGGCCTTCGCGCCGGACGGCAACGGCACCAGCCAGATTTCCGTGAGCGCGACGGACGCGGGCGACCTGGCGGTGACGAATACGTTTGTGGTGACGGTGAACCCGGTGAATGACGCGCCGGGTTTCACGAAGGGTCCCAACCAGACCGTGGTGGAAAATTCCGGGGCGCAGACGGTGCCGGGCTGGGCGACGATGCGCAGCGCCGGACCACCCAATGAATCCGGGCAGATGCTGAGTTTTATGGTGCTGAACGACAGCAACAGCCTGTTCTCGGCGCAGCCCGCCGTGAGCGCGGATGGCACGCTGACGTTCACCCCGGCGGCCAGCGCGACGGGCACCGCTACGGTGTCGGTTTACGTGCAGGACGACGGCGGCACCGAACGCCACGGCGTGGATCGCAGCGCGACGCAGACCTTCACCATCGCGATCATCCGGCCGTTGAGCCTGACGCTGTGGGCGCTGGGCGACAACCGGCTCGGGCAGTTGGGCGACGGGACGACATTGCCGGGTTCGCCGTTTGGCCGGCCCGTGCCGGTGCCCGTGGCGAGCGAGGTCGCGGCGGCGGCGGCCGGGGGCGATGCGATGGTGGGCCACAGCTTGTTCGTGAAGCGCGACGGCGCGCTGCTGGCGATGGGCGCGAACCAACTCGGGCAGTTGGGCGACGGGACCGGCGTGGACCAGAGCACGCCCGTGCCGGTCGCGACCGGCGTGGCGGAGGTGGCGGCCGGGGCGTTGCACAGTCTGTTTGTGAAACGCGACGGGACGCTGTGGGCGATGGGCGGCAATGCGCTCGGGCAGTTGGGTGACGGCACTTTGATCAATCGCAGCAACCCGGTGGCGGTGGCCAGCGCGGTGGCGACGGCGACGGCGGGCGGCGGGCACAGCCTGTTCGTGAAGCGGGACGGGACGTTGTGGGCGATGGGGGCCAACGACGCGGGCCAGTTGGGGGATGGCACGACCAGCGCGCGCCTGAGTCCGGTGCCGATCGCCAGCGGCGTGCAGCAGGCGGCGGCGGGCGAGGCGCACAGTTTGTTTCTGAAGATTGACGGCACGTTGTGGGCGATGGGCCGCAACACCGAGGGGCAGTTGGGCGACGGCTCGGGCGCGCAGCAGAACACGCCCGTGCTGGTGGCGAGCGGCGTGCGCGCCGTGGCGGCCGGTTCCGCGCACAGCCTGTTCATCAAGAACGACGGGACATTGTGGGCGATGGGCAACAACGACCGCGGGCAACTGGGTGACGGAACCCAGCTCCAGCGCACCACGCCCGTGCTGGTGGCGAGCAGCGTGCTCGCGGTGGCGGGCGGGGCGGATCACAGCTTGTTCGCCAAGCTCGACGGGACGTTGTGGGCGATGGGCTGGAACGGCTTCGGGCAGTTGGGCGACGGGACCTTCATCGACCGGCTCGTGCCGACGCAGGTGGTGGTGGAGACGGGCGCAGCGCCCGTGCTCCGGGTGGTGGCGGCACCCGCGCCGATCGCGATCCCGGCCACGGGCGTGCTCGTGGTTGCGGGCGGAGGCAGCCACAGCCTGTTCCTCGGTGACGCGCCGATGCCGCAAATCATCTGTCCGCCGAATCAGACGGTGCGGAATGACACGGGCCGCTGCGGGGCGAAGGTCACGTTCACGCCGACCGTTCGTAACGGCGCGGGGACCACGCTGGTGTGCGTGCCCGCTTCGGGCAGCGAGTTCCCCGTGGGAACGACCACGGTAACCTGCACGGTATCGGCGGGTGCGCCCGCGGTGCCGGTGACTGCGTGCAGCTTCACCGTGACGGTCACGGATGGCGAGGTGCCGCGATTCTTGAGGCGTCCCGCCGACCAGCAAATCGCCATGGGCCAGTCCACCGATCCCGCGGCCACGGGCCGTCCGACCGCGACGGACAACTGCACCGCGCTCCCGCGGATTGCCTACACGGACGCCATCACCACAGGCGGCCCCGCGCCACTCGTCAAAACCATCAAGCGCACCTGGACGGCGACCGATGCCGCAGCCAACCGCGTGACGTTGGTGCAAACCATCCGGGTCGTGAATCCCATCGTCCTCCACTGCCCGCCGGATCGCACGGTCGAGTGCGGCGCGGGCATCATCCCGGAGAAGACCGGCACCGCGACCGCCACGACCGCGACCGGCTGCGGCAAGGTGACCCTGACTTACAAGGACACGTCGGTGAATGGACCACAGCCCATCGTGAAAGTAATCACCCGGACCTGGACGGCGACGGACGGTTGCGGCAACAAGGCGACCTGCGCCCAGAAGCTCACCATCGTGGACACCAGCGCACCGAAGATCCACAGCCTCACGGCCGCGCCGGTGAAACTGTCGCCGGCGAACAACCAGATGGTGACGGTCAAAGTCACGCGCGTGGTCGAGGACAGTTGCCATGGGAACGCGGGCCTCAAACTCACCCTGACCGTGAAAGTCGCCGACCCGGCGGGATCCGACGGCAAGACTTACTTCGTCGTGAAGAGTCTCGACGAAGTGTCGCTGCGCGCGAAGCGGGGCGTCACCTACACGCTGACCCTCACCGCGCGTGATCCGTTCGGAAACACCGCCACCAAATCCATCACCGTGCCCGTGAAATAAGGGCGGACGGAGGGCTGACGACGACGACCGGGCGCAGCTTTGCGACGACGAGCGCGAGGTGATCGCGTCTGCGCCCGGCGGCGGCTGGCAGAAAAATAGCGGGCAGAAAAATGGGGAGGGAACGGCTTTCCCCGATTTTTGAGGCCAATCTTGTAGCGCAGGCTTCCAAGCCTGCTGTATCGCGGGTTTCCAAACCCGCGGCGCGCTGGCGAGTCCGACACCCTGCCGACTTGGAAGTCGGCGACACAGCAGGTTTGGAAACCTGCGATACAAAGGCGGCATCGTACGGCGGCGATGGGACTTTGAAATAGCTGGCTTATTCCGCCGGGGAATGGGTGTCCGAGCGCGGAAAGATTTTTCGCAGGACGCAGTGGGTGGGCAGGAAGATTAGCAGCGGCAGGCCGGTGAAGAGGAGAGCGAGCCACGCGTAGGTGGGCAGCCAGGTTTGCGGCGCTTCGTCGCTCATGCCCCAGACGTAGTTGACGTTGATGGGCGTTCTGGGATCGGCGAGCGCGGCACCCGCGGGCGGCAGGAAATTGAAACAAATCAGCAGCAACGCCCACGCGGTCGCGGTCCACACGGGCAGCGCACGGCGGTCGTAGCCGAGGCGTTTGACCAGGAAGACCAGGAGGAACGGCAGCCAGCCGTGAAAGAGCGAAAGCCCGCGGAGGAAGAGCGGGCGCTTGGTATCGAACATGTAGGCGGTCATGCCGGTGAGCCTGAAACCGAGCAGACCGGCAGCGAAATCGGCGCACCAGAGCAGTTGCGGGAGCACGATGCCGACCGCAGCGGCGCTGGCGAGGAGGGCGTTTTCGCTCCACACGGCGACGAGGGTGACGAACAGCGCGACGTCGCAGAAATAGAGGAAGTTGGTGGGACCGTAATTTTTCCAATACACCGGCACGAGCACGGCCATGAAGGCCGTGTAGGCAAGCTTGACCCCGAGCGGGACGCGTCCGCGATCGGGCGCGGCGGTGCTGGCCGGGGTGGGGCTGGCGGTGGCGGGCATGACGAAGGTTTCAGGCGCTTGGCCGGTGCTGACGATATTGTTTTTCATGCGGCGAGCCTTGCCGCGCGGCGGGCGCGGGCGGTAATCGAAAAACAAAAGCGGTCATCGACGACGGCCCTGCGCTTCATCCGCGCGCGGCGGAATGGGGCCGAATCGACCCAAAAAAGCCGGTTCCGGCGCCTGCAAAACTTTGTCGTATTACCGACGAAGTTTTGTAACTCTGCCGGTTGCCGACGTTTGATCGTTTAGGGATTTCGCACGGATGACGGAACTGTGGACCGGAGGCAAAGGTGGGCGATTGGCGGGCGGATTTCACGCGCCGTCTATGCGAGCGGCCTCCGCCGCATCACCTCGGCGACGACTTTTCCCACCAGCTATGAAATTGGGACTCCGATCGCGCGGTTCATCCTCCGCTCGGGCCGCGTGGCGCGGGTCAGGCCCCGCCGTTGAACGCGTGCAGATCCTGCTCGGCGCTCTGGATTTCGGCGGCGAGATCGAGTTCCAGCCCGTGCGGCATGTCGAAGGTGTTGAGGAAGGTCCACTCGGGCAGGTCCTCGAACGCATGATCAATCTGCCGCGCGCCATCGATATTGGCGTTGGCCATGTTCGCCAGGGCATCGGCCACCGAGATGCAAGCAGCGAGGAAGCCGCCGTCCCCGACCGGATCCTTGGTGTGGCGGATGTTCATCGGGTCGTGGTGATACCAGATGGCGCGAAGTACATGCCCGTGGAGATGGAGCCGGTCGCAGATGGCCGCGCCGACCTGCGGATGGCCCAGGCCCAGCAGTTCGGTCTCCAACTGAATGTGCCCGCAGCGCCGTTCCATCGCGCGCAGAATGATCATCTCAAACTCGCGCGGAAAATAATTCTCGAAGATCAGCTTGCCGATGTCGTGCAGAAGTCCGGCGAGATACTCGAGGCCGCAGGTTTCGCGGAAGGCCCCGGCCACTTTGTGCGTGAGGCGCGCGACCAGGATGTTGTGCAGCCAGAAACGGTTCCAATCCATCTTGATCCGCATGTGGGTGAAGCGGTCCATCACCCCCACCGAGAAGGCGATGCGCCGCACCTCGACGAGGCCGATCATCAGCAGAGCCTGATCAATGTGGAGAATCTTGCGCCCGCCGAAGCGCCCGGTGCTGGCGACCTGAATGCACCGTGTCGCCAGGCCCGCGTCCATCGAGATGATCCGGGCGATTTCATCCATCCCGGTATTCTCGTTGCGCGCCGCCTCGGCCAGCCGCACCGCCGCGGCGGAGAAGGACGGCACCACCTTTTCGGACTCAAGCAAGTCCGCAATCCGGTCGCGGATCCAACGTTTGCTGTGATGCGCGACGGTAAGGTACTGATCCAGTTCCGAGGTCTCAACCATAGCCGGGATGCTCCAGACTCGATTTCACAAAAGTCCGGTCAAGCGCCGCCGAACGCCCCGCAGCCTCGACCAGTGTCTTGGCTATCGGCATTTCCGGAAGATTCCCCAACCCGCAAATTTCACCCGCCTTTGGTGGCGCAGCGGCCCCCTGTGTTTGCCTCATCCCAGGGTGTGCGGGACAATCGCCCCCGCCTTCTCGGGTCCACGCGGGAAAGCTTTGCGTGCCCCACGACGTCTTTCCCGTCTCTGCGATGTTCTGATCCGTCTCCCCTCCCCCGACTGCGGCGGGAAGGAAAACCAGAACGCCGCAGAGAATGGAAAGGAGCACAGCGCGGCGCAGCCACAACCGCAGCGGAGCGCGACCAGTCCCCGGTCGCAGCGCCACATCGGAGCCGGGGCGCACGAGTTTTCCTGCGCTTTCGCGGGTGGGAAGCGGCTGCAGGCGGGGACCGCCCGCGCTCCGAAACCCTCGCGGCGCGGGAGGAATTTGCAGAGTTGTAACAGAGAAGCCGAAGCAGACGGCGGAGCGGCGAACAGGCCGGCTCGCACACCGCGCCCGCCCGCCCCGCCTACGGTTTCACCAAAACCTGCAGCGCCTTCACCGGGTACATCGGAGCCAGGCCCGACAGCGTCCAGTCCGGGTCATCCACCGGATTGTTGCCGATGCCCACGTCCGCCACGCCACCCGTGCCGCCCCAGCGATTGAACGACAGCAGCGTCTGCCCCGCCGCCACGTTGTGGATTTGCATCGAGCCGTAATCCCCCGTGACCGGCGTGTCGCCCCAGTCAAACAATGTATTACTCGCGCCCGGCACCCCCAGCGTGTTGGCGGACGTGTACCCGCCGGGCCAGAACTCGAGGAACCCCCCGCCCAGGCCCTTGCCATTCACGATCCCCGGCACCGACGACACCACGTTCATGTTCGCCACCGCCTGCTGAAAAAACGCGCCGCTGGCCAGCGTCGGCACCCCGAGCCGCCCGGCGTCCGGCACCGGTGCAGTCATCGAAACCCAGACAAACCGCAGGCCGCTGTTGGTCGTCGCCAGTTCGAGGTAATACGCCACGCGGCTGAACGGCAGCACCGTCGTGTGCCGGTCCACGGTGTAGGCCGGCGGCTGCGCGCCGTAGTTCGCGGCGTTCGGCAGCTCGAGCGAATAGACCAGCGTGTA
>BJHT01000195.1 GCA_014193395.1 Verrucomicrobiota bacterium | reverse complement strand
GCGCCGCAGCCGAAAGTTTTTCTGGAGCTCGACACCTACACCGACGCCCCGACGACCACGGCGGGGAACGCTCCAAATCATTAGCGGCAAAATCATGGGGCCGGTGAATTGAGGAGGCGCGTTCGCAGCCGGGCAAATCCGCCCTTGTCTGAGTCAAGGTGAGAAGACTCTGACCTATTTCACGCGCAACGCAGCCTGAGTTTCGCGAACCTGCCGCATAAAAGGCGCTTGGAACCGGAGCGCGTCTTCCCGACGCGTCGTGCGGCGGTTTGGAACAGACTTCTCACAGAAGAAGGTCAGAGTATCGGCACCTCGACTCCAACGAATCGGCGTTTAATTAGACCGCCATTACCTCCGTAAAAGACCCGCCATTATGGGTCAAAAGGAATTGTCAGAAGTGCGTGATCCGTGATTTCGAGATGCGCGCCCATTGCCCACTAATTACTAATCCCTAATTACTAATTTCTTTCCCCGGCCCGCCGGAAGTCTCCGCTGAGCTGCGGACGCGGACGCCCAGTATTCTTCCGTCACGAACCTAGCTTCTGCCTTCCGCACGAGCGCGTAGAAATCTACGGAGAAACCCGCCATCTATCTGGGTCTCCACCCGGCCGCCCGGCCCATCTCCACGGTGTCCGGCAACCGGACATCTGGGGAAAAATCAGGAAGGTACGGGGCACCGATTATCGACGCATGAACCGCAGACTCGGCGCGGTCGTGAAAATCACCGCCCGCGATCACCAACGGGCCGCATACTCTCCGGACTGCTCAACTTTCGGGAGGCGCATGTCCCCTGGGCTTGCCGGAGCACTAGCAAAAGAACGGGCGTGCAGCCGCAAATTGGCGGCTGAAAAGCAGGCCAATCCGGCGTGTTAGAACTCGTCCCGAGGCGACCCAAGACTTCATGGGTATCTTTGCAGGGAGTCGGAGGCAAAGGGGCGGAGGGCGCGAACGGCCGAAAAGACTGATAAATTGCTTTTGCCGGGTCGCTCGGAATGCCACTCTTCCCTACCGTGACGAGTGGATGAATGGGTGCTGGCATGGAAACTCCTTTTTATTACCGGATATGTGACCGACTGACCGAGGCCGTGATTTACTTCATGGTCATCTTCAGTCCGTGGGCATTTGGTTCGACCCAGCCGTGGGCGGTGGCGGTGATGAACTGCGCCGGGAGCCTGCTGGGTTTGTTGTTGGTTGGAAAATGGGTGATTCGCCGGCTGTCAGGGTATCGGCCCGCGCGGTGGGGGGAGAGCGCGGTGGCGGATGACTCGGGGAGGAAGCGGCGCCGTAGCCCGACGCGATTGGCGGGAGTTATCACGGTTGGAATGGCGGTGATGACAGTGTTGATCGTCGGATACTGTCTGGTAAGTGTGCTGAATGCGGCGGCGACTTATGACGAGGAAACGCAGTTATTTTCCTACCGCAAGGCGATTCACTGGTTGCCGCACAGTCTCAGCCAGGGGGATTCGTGGGTGAGTTTTTGGAGTGCGCTTGGGTTGGGCTGCATGTTTTGGGCGGTGCGGGACTGGCTGCTGGGTAAGTCGGAGCGGGAATTGGAGGAGGAGTTGGATGACTCGGGCCGCTTTGTGAAGCGGAGGGGCGGGGAGGTGCCAGAGCGACTGCGCCATCTCTTGTGGGTGCTCGCGATCAACGGTCTGCTGCTCGGGGTGGAGGCGATTGCTCAGCGACTGGATGGGGGCGGGAAGTTGCTGTGGCTGGTGGAGCCGAGGATCAACAAGACCCCGGAGTCGCAGTTTGGTCCCTACGCTTACCGCTCGAACGCCGCGCAATACTTTAATCTGCTCTGGCCGGTCTGTCTGGGTTTCTGGCTGACATTGCAGCGCACCGGACAGTATCTCACCCGCCGCCCCGGGCATCTGGGAGTCGGAGCTCATCATCTGTTGTTGTTCGCCGCGGGAGTGATGGCCATCTGTCCGCTGGTAGCGCTCTCGCGAGCGAGCGCCGTGGTGTCCGCCGGGATGATGGCGTTGTGTTTGCTGGTAATTCTCGTAATCGAGTGGCGCGGCGGGTGGGGAGTCAAGGTCGCGGTAATCCTGGCTTTTCTGGGCGTGCTTTACATCGGGTTGGACATTGGCTTGTTCGATCTCAAAAAGCGGATGGGGGAACTCAATGTGGCCTACGGCCAGCGCGAGGAAATCTGCCAGAAGTCATGGCCAATCGCCCACGAGCATCCATGGTTCGGCACCGGCCCGGGAACGTTTGCGACTATTTACCAACTCTACCTGACTTCCAGCAAGGACATCTGGTTTGCACAGGTTCACAATGACTGGCTGGAGACTTTGGTGACCTTCGGGCGGGTGGGCAGCGGCATATTGGCCGTGGGACTTTTGCTGGTACTTAGCCGGGGACTATTCCCGCGAGGCATAAGATTGGGGGTGGGATTTCACCTGTTCTATTGGATCGCTTTCCTCGGGCTGGCGGTAGAGGCGCGGTTTGATTTCCCGCTGCAGGTTTACTCCATTCTCTTCTTATTTGTCTTGCTTGGCTCGGTACTGACCTGTGTCACGCGGCGGTCAGCCTAGAAAAGGCAGACTAACCACGGGCGGACACGGATTAAGACGGACAGGAACGGGAAGTGCCAAGGTTTTGGCTGAGACCGGCCATCACACCGGCTCAAGCTGGGAGGCGTCAACCTTGACGGCGGCGGCCTGGCCGATGAAGTCAAGGCGCAGGAGCACGACCGTGGGGCCGGAGCGGTTTTCGACCCAGCCTTCCATGCCACGGAGGGGGCCGGACTTGATGAGCACCTTGGTGCCGGGACCAATCGTCGGGGCAAGCCGGACTTCCACGTCCAGTTCGAGGGATCGGAGGATGTCTTCCAACTGTTGGGCGAACTCCTTCTGGTCGGGGACATCGAGGAGATTGGCGACATAGTCACTCTGATAGACTTTCTGCCGCTGGGGGATCTGGAGCTGGAGAAAGAGATAGCCGGGAAAGAGGGGTTTGTGAAAGGTGACCACCTTGCCGCGGTATTTCTTAACACTCTTGTAGAGGGGTAGCGTCATGGCGTACCCCTCGCGCTTACAAAAGTCGGCGAGTTTTTTTTCACAGCGAGGTCGCGTGTGCGCGACATACCACAAAGTTTCTTCCATTGAATTTACGATGTGGCAGGAGGCGGGCTTGGATCAACCTGAAATCCTTTTTTTAATCACGGATCGACGCCGATGGGCCCCGATCGGGAAGGTCGGATCGACACCGGTCGGCCCGGCGGGACGAACCGGGAATCGGCAGTGGTCCGGGAGGGGCGACTCAAAACGACTGACCGGCGCTAACCGGCACTGTTGGGAACGAATCGAAGTCGCGCCCGCGGGGGAGCCCACCCGCCCGCGGACTCCGCCGGATGCGCCCTCGCATCCGGCGTCCGGGCGACCACTCGATTCGCAGGTTCTCCACACGCACTGGTGCCGCGCGAGTTTTCCGTCTTACACCCTACGGCCTTCCAAACCGCCGAATGGTATTGCGCGCTCAAGGCGCATCGGAATAATCCGCCCGCCGCGGAGGCAGATTTGCCGCGCGGACTTTTCGATGATCGACTGGAACATTCAATCCCGCGCGCACGGCTGCCAACTGTGCGCCAAGCCCTTTGCCGACCAGCAGCCGTACCACACGGTGTTGTGCGACCAGCGCCACGAGTATCAGCGCCTCGATGTCTGCGAGGCGTGCTGGCAGGCCGAGACCAAGCTCGATTCGCATCAGCGCAAAGGTTTCATCTCCCAATGGCAGGGCGTCTATCAGGCCCCGCCCGCCGCCCCGCCCGAGGCGATCCAAAAAGACACGGCGGAGACGCTGCTGGCCAAGCTGGTGCAGAAAAATGATCCGCGGTTCCGTGCCGCCAGTTACATCCTGGCCGTGATGCTGGAGCGCAAACGCATCTTGAAAGTCCGCGGCCAGACCACCGAGGGCGGCCGGCGCATCTTCATCTACGAGCACGGCAAAACCGGCGACGTGTTCACGATTCTCGATCCCGATTTGCAATTGAATCAGCTCGAGGAAGTGCAGCGCGAGGTCGCGCACCTGCTCGAGCACGGGTTCAACGGCAACGGGAATGGCAACGGGAATGGCAACGCCGCCAGCACCGCTCCGTCCGCGCCCGGCGCACCTGCTGAAGTCGCACCGGCCGAAGCTGCACCCGCCGCGGAATCCAGCGTGTCTCCTGGGGCCGAAACGCCGTCCCCTTCACCCGATCCCGCGCCCGAGCCGGCGGCCACCGCCACCTGACGTACCCCGCCCCGTGTCCGACCTCGACGCATTCCAAACCCGCCTCGGCTACCGGTTTCAACAACCGGAACTGCTCCGGCTGGCGCTGACGCATTCGTCGATCTCGCACGCCGCCGGACGGCCCGCGCCCAACAATCAGCGGCTCGAATTTCTCGGCGACGCCGTGTTGCAGCTCGTGCTCACGCGCGAGTTGTACGATCGCTTCCCGGACCTCGACGAAGGCGCGCTCACCAAGTCGCGTGCCCAATTGGTGAATCGCCGCGCGCTGGCCGAACAGGCGCGCCGCATGGGCCTGGGCAGCGGCATCATTCTCAGCCGTGCCGAGGAGGCCAATCGCGGGCGCGAACGGCCGTCGATTCTGGCAAACACCTACGAGTCGGTGATCGGGGCGCTGTTTCTGGACGGCGGCTATGAGGCCGCGCGGGTGTTTGTGCTCGGGCAGTTCAGCGACGAATTCAGCCACCTCAAACCCGCGCCGCAACTGCTGAATCCCAAGGGCGAACTCCAGGAGTTGCTCCAGGCCACCGAGGCGCATCCACCGCAGTACAAGATTTTGTCGGCGAGCGGTCCCGCCCACGACCGTGCCTTCGAGTGCGCGGTGTTCAACGCCGGCGAGGAGATCGGTCGCGGCCGCGGCACGAGCAAGAAAACCGCCGAGAGCGCCGCTGCGGAGGCCGCCCTGACCACGCTGCGCGCGCGCCAGGCAAGCGCTGCGGCGGAGGCAGTGGTCCCGTCCCCGACCCACCCGCCACAGGTCCAGCCCCGGTGTAGCCGCAACTCCGCCGCCGATCAGGATGGGTTCCAGTGCGCAATCCCCGGCACGCGACACGACCAACCACGCTGAAACCATGCGCCGTGGCGGGGGCTGGCTGGTTCCGCTGGATGCCCGCTCGCAGCGCGGACGCGGATGCGAAGAGTTGAGGAAGCCCGGCGTATGCGTTTAGCCCGAATACTTCATGGTCCCGTCGTAGTCTCGGGCCGCCGCCCTTGTAGCGCAGGTTTCCAAACCTGCTGTGTCGCCGACTTCCAAGTCGGCAGGGTGTCGGCCTCGCCGGACGCCGCGCGGGTTTAGAAACCCGCGATACAGCAGGCTTGGAAGCCTGCGCTACAAACTGAGCATGAAATATCCGGGTCAGGTCACGACCACCACGGCGGGATGTTTGATGCCGCCGTCCAGCGTGGCCAGCTTGCAACCGTGCTGCTGCGCCAGTGTGGCCAGATAGTAATCAGTGACCTGCGGGGAAGTTTTCGGGTGCGAATCCAAGGCGGGCAAAACATCCGCCAACCGCTTTGGCTTGGCGTCGCGGAGGAAGTTTTCCAGCGCCGTTCTGGCGGACGACATGGACACGTTGAACGCCTTGGGCTGGGTGCTGATGCGCAGGAAGCCCAATTCCACCAGCGGACACACGGCCACGTCCCTGTCGCCCAACCACGCGCTGGCCTGCGCATTCTGGGGATGGCTCGCCCAGACCAGGGCGAGCAGCATGTTCACATCGAGGAGGTGCGTCATGGATAGTCAGCGAGCGCTTCCTTGAGCACGGAGGGATCAACCTGACGGCCCGCGACCCCCACGGTCAGCCGCCCACGCTTCTCGAACCGGACCTTCCGGGGCCGCGGCTCGGCCGGTTGCAAGCGCACGATCAGCAGGCGCTCCGAATTCAGCCGCTGAACGTCAAACCGGTCCCCCGGCTCGACTCCCGGCAAGACTACCCGCCTTTTGGCGTCGCATATCACTGTCATGGTGGGATTGTCCCACCACCGCGCACACCGTCAATGGCGCTCTTGAGGACCGGTGCCGGCCCCGGCGGCGTGAACTTGTCCCACCCTTTCAGGGCTTACCCCTCCGCGGATGGCTGCTCCGAGCGTGTTGCCGAGGGCGGTGAACAGGAGGACGAGCGGGAGCTTCGTGGCCGTATAGAGCGCCTGTTCCGGCGCGCGCCACCAGCCCATCGCCGCGCCAAACGCCGCCGAGCCGCCGATGGTTACGGCCAGCCACAGCGCCACACGCGCGGGCGCGGGTGCCTCGGTCCACGGCGCGACCGCCGCGGTTTCGCCGCGCAGCAGGACGGGGACTTCGGCGAAGCTGGTGGCGGTACACACGGCGTCACGCGGTTTGCCCGGCGAGTTGAGCGGCAGGCATCGTCGGGTGCGTCCTGGCCTGGGCCGTCCGCCCCAGCCGCCGGACGAAGCGCGAGAGGTCGCGGTGGATTTCCCGGCAGAATTCCAGCCGCCCGGCACCGAGCGCACGCAGGCAGCGTCCGTGCGTGAGCCAGAGCAGCGCCGCCGCCGCGAGGCCGAAGAGGCGGAATTGCAGCTCCCACAGGGTGCCGCCCAGTCCCCAGTTCGACACGCCCGCCGCCGCCAGCCGGTCGCGGTGGAAGGCCACATGGCCGGCCTCGTCGCGCAGGATGAGCGAGCACATCTCGCGCAACGGCGGGTCCGGGCAGTGACGGCGCAGCAGCCGGTAATAAACCGTGCTGACAATCTCGACGAGCAGCAGCACCTGCAGTTCCACGCGCACGCCCATCGCGCGGCGGCAGGCCAGAAACGCGGTGAAGCTCCAGTGCGCATGGACGCGGCGCGCGCCGATGCGGGCCACGGCGCAGCCCAGCAGCCGCGAATGCTCCCGTTCCTCGGCGAACCACAGGTCCACGATCTGCCGCATCGCGTCACTGCTGCTGCGGAATTGCTCGGCATCCCCCGCAATCAGGCACGCCGGCCCGCCGCCGTCGCCGAGTTGATACTCGGCAATCGACAGGCGCAGCGGCTGGAGCACGGACTCCGGCAGCACGAAGGGCGCGGCCCAGTTCGGCTCGGGCCGGTGCTCGCGGTTACGTTGGAAGTGAGCAATCCATTTCGCGTGGTTCATGGCGTGAAGGAGTTGATTGACGTTGCCGGTTTACTTCGCATCCGGCTTCGAGCCGCACCTCTCCCCCAGCAGCCAGAGCACCGTCCCGGCGAAGCAACCGATGCCGAGGAAGAGGGAGCCGAAGATAGGTTCGCTCCACTCACTGCGACCATGGCCGTGCGCCAGCAGCGCGAGGCCGGGGACGGAGAAGAAGCCGAAGGAGAGGACGGCACCGATGCGGGCGAAGGTTTTCATGGGCGAGCGCGGTTCAGGCGGCCAATGGCGCAGCGACATGGTCAGTGAAGGTCTCGCCGAAAGGAGCTTCGGAGTTCGGCGACTCGGCGCCGCACTCCATCGCGCCAGCAGCGGACATCGCAATGCGCCAGAGGGCTTGCTCCACGGCATCAATCACTCCATCGGGCGTGCTGGTACCGGCGGTGAGGCCGACGGTTTCCGCGTCGCGGAACCACTCGGGGCGCAGGTCGTCAGGGCCTTGCACATGATGCACCCGCGGGCAGTGGCGCGCGCAGGTGGCGACGAGTTCGCGCGTGTTGTTGCTGTGGGCGCCGCCGATGACGACGACCACGTCGCACTGCTGCGCGAGTGCCACGGCGGCGGATTGCCGCTGTTTGGTCGGCTGGCAGACCGTGTCGAGGAAGCGCACTTCGGAATTCGGAAAACGCTGGCGCAGGCGCTCGACGAGGCGGCGCACGCGCTCGATGGGCTGCGTGGTTTGCGCGGCGACGCCGAAGCGCGGGCGCTCGCGCAATGCGTCGAGGTCATCGTCGGTCAGGACGACATCGAATTCAGCGAGGTCCTCGGTGATGCCGCGCACCTCGACATGATTACGCTGACCAATGATGACGGGGTGAAAGCCATCGCGCACGAGCGTCGCCACGGCGCGGTGCGCGAAGTGGACCAGCGGGCAAGTGGCCTCGATGACCTCGTGTCCGCGGGCGCGCACGCGGCGCAGCGTGGCATCGGAAGCGCCGTGTGCGGTGATCATCACCCGGCCGCCGGGGGCGGCGGCGTCCGGCCCCGCCGCGAAGCGGATGCCGTGTCCGCGCAGGCTGGCGAGGACGGTCTCGTTGTGGACGAGATCGCCGAGGATGGTGAGCGGTTCGCGTTGAGCGTGGTCCACGGCGAGCGCGATGGCGTCGCGGACGCCGAAGCACATGCCGAGATGGGTGGCGCGGAGGATTTTCATACGGTCTCGAGCTGATGGTTAAACAGTTGAGGAGTTAAACGGTTGAAGGGGTGCGGGAGTGAACCAACCAATGCGGGCAGAACGGCTGCGGTGCGGGCGGGCGGACGCATCGGGCGTCGCGTCCGCTCTGTAGCGCAGAATTCCAAGTCTGCTGTGTCGCGGGTTTCCAAACCCGCGGCGCGTTCGGCCACCCGCGACGCTCCAGTTGGCCGCACGCGCCCGGAACTGCGTAGCGCCTGCCGATTTGGAAATCGGCGATACAGCAGGTTGGGAAACCTGCGCTACAAGGGCGGTGCGCGGCTGCGGCCGCTGGCGGGATCTGTAGCGCAGACTTCCAAGTCTGCTGTGTCGCGGGTTTCCAAACCCGCGGCGGGTCCGACCAGCCGACACGCTCCAGTTGGTCGCCCGCGCCCGGAACTCCGCAGCGCCTGCCGATTTGGAAATCGGCGATACAGCAGGTTTGGAAACCTGCGCTACAAGGGCGGTGCGCGGTTGCGCTCGCTCGCGGGACCGTTCCAATGGAGCCTTCGCTTTGCATGGCAAAGCATGAGAACACGCGGCGTCCGGGATGTTCAAAAATGGCGTCATAAATTCTGGCGGGCCTGGCGGACGATTTGTTCGAGCAGGGTGATGTAGGCGGCGAAGGCTTTGTCACCGGCGGGCGTGAGCGAGAGCGTGGTGAGCGGGCGGTTGTTCTGAAAGGACTTGGACACGACGACGTAGCCGGCTTCCTGCAACGTGCGGACGTGCGACATCAGATTGCCATCAGTCATCTGGAGCGAGTCACGCACTTCGGTGAAGGAGAGTTCGGGCGTCGCGGCTAGCAGCGACATGATGCCCATGCGCCCCTTCTCGTGGATGACGCGGTCGAGCTGGAGAAAGTGTTCGGTGTTCACGGAGCCAGTTCACACCGCCGATGATTGAGTGGTCTGGCCGCGCCGCTCGGTGAGGAAGAGATAGGCGGCGGCGATCAGGTGGAGGAGACCGAAGGTGAGGCCCATTTGGGCGTTCGAATCGAGCCAGCCAAGGTTACTACCACCGCGACCGATTCCACCGGGATTAAAGAGCGCCGCGGCCTCAATGATCCAACAGGAGAGGATGAACAGCCATCCAAGCAGCCGTACGCCTCGCGAAATAAACAGGCCCGCCGAATGGAGAGCCAACCCGTACAGAAGCGCCCACGAGGGTACATGAATCGCGCTAGCTTCAACAGAACTCGGGGACAACGAGGTTAGGAAGGTCAACAACCCTTCGGAAGGATGAATCTTGGTTGAGAAAAACACTTGCGACAGTGGGAACAGCGTAAACAGAAGTCCCACGCCAAGCGCAGGAGTCATCGCTCGAACAATACGCTTGGTAGGTGGTGTCCAGAATGGCTCGTCAGAGCGAAGTGCCTGCTGCCGGATGATCAGCAAAGCAACCGCAATCGTGAGTGCAGCAGTGACAAACCAGAATCCAACGAATGCCAGGAGTGTGTTTATGTGCAGGGCTATTCCCAATCCGCACCCCGCCACGCCGAATAGTCCGGCGGCGAGCATCACGGGAGCCATCGCGCGGCGATACAGCGCCGAGCGTTCCATGAGGGTGCGGATGACCTGAAGATTTTCTGCGGCGCCGGTGGGTTCCATAGCGTTCACTTTGCCATGCAAAGTTTGAGTGTCAAGCCCGGCGTTTCAAGGCATTTGAGAGCGGGTGCCACGGTAAGTTGTCGGCGGATGCAGGCGTCATCTGAAGTTGTGGTGCGCGCCGGCAGTAGCCGCTCCAAGCGGAGGAAGATCCAGCGGAGTGCGCCCGTCCCCGGGCGCAGCAATGTGGAACGCAGTGCGGCGCGAGGAAATACCAGCGGCCCTCGTGCGTGCGGACGTCGCTGCGGCCGGGACGGCCGCACTCCGGAACCGGCACGTAACGCAGTGCGTCTCGCCCGCGAATTCAGACGGCGTCTGGCCGCACTGAATTGGTCGAGGCGAGATTTCCCGAGAACTCGCGGGCGGGCCGCCCGCACTCCTGTCCCAGCGCTACCGATTCACTCCGGCCATCAGGGATTTCGTAAACGCGGTGACCTGCGCGACCATGTCGGGCGCGCGGCCGAGGCGGGCGATTTGATTCACGATGGCGCTGCCGACGACGACGGCCTCGGCATTCCGCGCGACCTCCGCGGCCTGCTCCGGCGTGGAGATGCCGAAACCCACGGCGATGGGGAGCGCCGAGTGCGCGCGGATTTTCGCGGTCATCGTGCCGATGGTGTCGGAAACCTTGGCCTGCATACCAGTGACGCCTTCGCGCGAGACGTAGTAGATGAAACCCGTGGCCCGCTTGACGATCAGCGCGATGCGATCCTCGGGCGTGGTTGGCGCGACGAGGTAAATCACGGCCAAGCCGGCCTCGCGCATGAGGGCTTCGTAGTTGTCTGACTCCTCGGGCGGCAGGTCGAGCACGAGCAGGCCATCGACCCCGGCGGCGGCGGCATCGCGGATGAACTGTGCCACGCCGCAGCGATGCAGCAGGTTGAAGTAAACGTAGAGGACCAGCGGAATCTGCGCCTCGCGGCGGATGGCGCGGATGGTTTCGAGAATCTTCGGCGGCGTGGTGCCGGATTCGAGGCCGCGCTGCGCGGCGAGCTGGTTCACGAGGCCGTCGGCGAGCGGGTCGCTGAACGGGACGCCAATCTCGAGCACGTCCACGCCCGCACGGTCAAACGCGATGGCGAGCTGCCGTGTGGCTTCGAGATCAGGGTCGCCCCCGCCGATGTAAACAACGAAGCCTTTCCGGCCCAGCGCCCGCAGCCGGGCAAAACGATCATCAATGCGATTCACGGCGCGTAGAGTGCGGGGGCGGAGTTCAAAGTTCAAAGTTCAAAGTTCCACGGAGTGGAGTTCGAAGTTCAAAGTTTAAGGTTCAAAGTTCAGGAGAGGGGCGAAGCTCAAAGCCAAAAGCTCAGCCCAACATCCGGAGGTGTTTTGGAAGGAGGAAGCGGGTCTCGGCCCCCGCTGCCGCACGCCGAAGCGCCGCGCCCCTCACGGCAGCGCGCCCACATTCGCCGGCGTGATGATTTCGTAGCTGTGCTTGAACCACTCCCTCGCCGTCTTCGGTTTGTCCGAATTCGCCGCCGGTTTCACGCGCGGCACGATGGCCACCTGCACCACCTCCGCCGACAGCAGTGCCTTGAGCTGCGGAGTGCCGCTGCCAACCACCACGATTTTCTTTCCCTCCGCCACGAGCGGCTTGTCCGCCGGAAACTCAGGAAATCCCGCCAGCGACGCCACGACCTTCGCCCCCGCGGCGCGCGTGAGAATCGCCTGAAACTCCGCCGGGTCCAGCCCGCCCGCGCCCATTGTTCCCGGTCGTTCCGTCTCCACCGATTCCGTCGCCAACAGGCTCACGCCCGCATGACCCGCGAGAGCCTTCGCGAACGCCGCGCGCTGAATTTCCACCAGCGGATCCACGAACGTCCCACGCTTCGGCAGGATGAGCACGACCTTGCCCGAACTGCCCGCCAGCCGCGCAGATTCCTCCGCCGCCGCCATTCCCAGCCCCTCGGCCAGGCGCGACGTCTCGGGGGTTTCGTCACGGAACTGGGTCCAATAAATCACGCCGCCGGCGACCGCGATCGCCAGCACGGAAAGGAGAGCTACGAGCTGTGTTTTGCGCATGAAAATGGGAGGAGAAAAGTGAGCCGGTCGGCGGTTGTGAGTGGAATGGATTGGACCGGGAGCGGGCACATCATTCCTCAGCGCGGCGTGCAATGTGCGGACCCGCAACCAGCGCGCTGAAAACAGAAGCGCCCTACCGTTCACGGCCCGCCCACCAGGCCGTTCAGCCACGGCGAACCATCGTAATACCACGTCTCTCCCATCGTCTCGACGTGGCCGTCCACGAAACCCACGTTGACCTTGCGATTATGCCGGTAGATGGGACCGGCGTAGTCCGGGTCGCCCGCGCTCAAGACGAGATTCGAGTATTGGTGAAAGGTGGATGACTGGGTCGGGTAAACCAGCAGCCAGGCACTGGCCTTGCCGCTCACCGGCTGCGAACCGTAGGGAGTCTGCACGCTGGCCAGCGGATTCACGCCGGGAATCGCCACATTGCCCAGGTCCACCGTGTAAACCGTGCCGACGGGCTTGACGATCATCTGCTCCCGGTAGGCCCGCGGCTGGGTGCCGTAGTTCGAGCCGCCCAGCCCGTTGAAGTTGTCGTGCGAGATTTCCCAGTTGATGCCGATGTTCATGAACGAACCCGAGGCATCCCAGTCGCGATTGCCGCCCGGCCGGTTCTGGCCGGTGGGACACCACATCACCGCGCGGCTGGACAAGTAGGCCTGGATGATCGTCCCCCACGTCCGCGACGGCAGCCCCGCCGTGGCGAAATGCCACGAGGTCGTGATCCAGTCGTCGTTGTCCGCCGAGTACAATTTCAGCGCCAGCGTGATCTGCTTTTGATTGTTCACGCACTTGATCGCGTTGGCCTTCGCCTTGGCCTGCGCCAGCGCCGGCAGCAACATGCTCGCGAGAATTCCGATGATCGCGATGACCACCAGCAGTTCAATGAGCGTGAACCCTCCAGCGCGCTTGCGCGCCGCAGCGCGGGCGGATTTGGAGGAAACGATTTGCATCATGCGACGCGGACCCTCGCGTAGATGCCGACACGATGCAATGTAACTCCCGGATTTGTTACGCCGTGCGGTGGATGCACCCGTGCCCACCCGGCGCGCGGGGCGTCCCCGGTACCGCGGGCGTCCTCGCCTGCGAGTTCGCGCGGCGTCTCGCCGCCCGTTCCAACTCCCGCGGCGCGGACGCAGCCACGAGTCGCCATCCCGAAATCCCCATTGTCGCCACGCCCTCAGTCCGCTACCACCGGGCACCGCAGAAATCGGAAACACGCACAGATCACCCGCGCCCCCCGAACAACAACATGAATCCCCACCCCTGCCCCCCCGCCCCTCCCCCTCCC
>BJHT01000194.1 GCA_014193395.1 Verrucomicrobiota bacterium | reverse complement strand
GGCGGGTATCCACGGCGATCAAGGGTGTAAACAGCGTGGCATCGGTCACGTTCCAGCCCGGATCGCTCGCGGCGTTGCTGCCATAGAGCACGAAGTGTTGCCGGGCGCGATGCGAGCCTGAGGTGAAGGTGTTGATCCGTCCGATGCCCTTGGTTTCCGACAAATCCAGCTTGTATCTGCCGTTCTCAACGCCGTTGGCAAAAACCGGGCCGTAGCCGCCGCCAATTTTTCCATCGGTCAGAGAAGCCAGCGGATCATTGTTGGTGGGCGCGCCCCCAGCCGAGACTTTCACGGGAATCACCGCCGACGCCGGGAGAAGCGCGACGGTCTTGAAGTCCGGAGTGCCCTGCGCCTCCACCACCACATACGCATAGTCACTCACCTCGATCGTCATCGGTTGCTGCCGGCGAATGATCGCGAGCGAAAGCTTCCTGCCGCCCGCCTGATCGCGGATGCGAAAAAGCTCCGCCATGGTGCGGACAGACTGCCCGTTGGCCGCACGAATCACATCGTCTTGTCGGAGGCCGGCCGCGGCCGCCGGACTGACGGCAGGGAGAGTCACCAGCAAGACCCCGGAATCGTCCGGCAATCCGTAAGCCGAACGGTCGCCCAACCCGGAGATGTTGCGGACCCGCGCTTGCAGAAAACAGCCGCCGAGCGGCGTCGCCGGTCCGCGCGATGGACGCCCGGTCGGCGCGCGTTGCAGGACAATTTCCGGAGTGCGAGCGAGGGCCTTCAACTCCGGCTTCCTCACCCCGAACTGATCCATCGGGAAATTCACGAAACCCAGCTTCAACGCAGGCGAGCCGTCCTTCACGCGGAAGTCTCCCTTCGCCGCATCCACAAACAATGCGTCGGCCACGATGGAATGCTCGTCGCGCTTGGACTGGCCGGCGAGCTTCGTCGCGGGCTGTGGCTCCGTCACTCCCTCGCGATGGACGAGGTTGTAATCCATCTCCTTGCCCCACGGCGTGGCGGGCATGCCACCGGCGGGAAGATACTGGTCGCTCCACATGATGTTGCGGCGGACGATGTCACCGCTGTGCTTATACCAGACATGCGGATGGAAGCCGCTGTTGACGATGATGTTGTTCTCCACCACGCGATGGAAGCCCTCACGATTCTTGATACCGCCATTCAGAGTAAGGTTGTTACGCAGTTCGTAATTGGAGGAGCCGTCGTCGAGGTCGATGTCCCAGCCATGATCGCAGCGCCAGCGGTTGTTGCGGATGATCGTCGTTTTCATGGCGTCCAGCAGCACGACGGAATTATTGGCTTCCCAGGCCTTGTCATCGTTCAGATTCAAACCACTCAAGCCCCAGAAACGGTCCCGGCCCCAGGAGTTGAAAGAGCCATGGTCGCCGGTCTCCTTGACGGTGTCGAAGATGTCGCAGAACTCGATCACATGGCCGCCCCAGCAACCATCGCCAATGTTGATGCCGGCGCGCGGCACATCATAGAGCGAGCAGTGGCGTACGGTGATGCTGTCCGCCAGCTCGATCTGCACCGGGGCAGTCTGTTTTTCCACCCGGCCGGAGAGATAGATCAGGCAATCCTCCACGAGACAGTTCGCGGGATAGTTCGCAGTCTTGGGACCGGGGGTACGATCCAGAGTTGCCAGTGACTGGGAGCGGTCCTTCCAATCACGCGGCACGCGGGCGGAGTCACGATCCCCGACGAAGGCAACGCCGTTCGCCCCCACTTTGGCAATGTGACAGCCGCGCACCGTGACCCGGCGATTGTAGTTGTTCACGAACACGGCGTTTCCCCCGACCTGGTCAATGAAACAATCCTCAATCGAGCAATCCTCGGTGCCGGTTAGCAACAAAGCGCCGCCGCGGTAAGTGGTCCAATCACTGCGCACCAACGGCTCCTTGTTCTCCATGAAGGTGCGGGCGGCGTGACGGAAGGTCAGCCCTTGGAAACTCACAAACCGAACCGGGGCCAACTCCGTCCCGCGAAACTCGATCAGATGCTTCAGGCGGACCGCCTCGATCGTCGCCGTGGCCAAGTCAAGGCCGGGTGGCGGGTAGAAATAGAGCAGATGGTTCTTCGCATCCAGGAACCACTCACCCGGCGCATCCAGTTCCTCGAGGATATTCTCGACGAACCGGTGACTGTGCATGCCCGCGGGCCGGTTGTTCTGCCAGCCGCCCTCGTAAGTGACTTTGTTGTCCGCGTCCTTGCCCGTGATGACATAGTGCATTCCACCCCACTCCGCAGCGTGCAGCGCATGGATGAAGCCGCCGGTCGGATCCTTCCACCGGGCCGCCCGCTCCGGACTGAACGCATCCTTCGCCCAGCCGTTGAAATGGCGCACCGTGGGATCGAAGTTCGGATACCGCGCCAAATGCTGCCGCTCCCCGTTCACGAAAAGTTGATCCGTGGCGAAATCCGCCGGCACCTTTGCCCGCAAAATTCCGTTCTGGTATGACTCCCACTTCAGGCCATTCAGCCGGATTCCACCGCTGATCGTCGCCTGCTCCTTCTCATAGGTTCTATAAATCACCGGTGCGGCCTTGGTGCCCGAATCCTCGGCGGTCAGGATCAAAGTCTCGGGTAGGTAATAAGTCCCTGTACGCACGCTGACCGTCACCGCCTCGCGCCCCGCCAGTTTCCGCGCCGCCTGCTGCGCCCGCTGCAACGTGGCGAACGGCCTCGCCAAGGTACCCGGATTCGCATCGTCGCCTTTCGACGACACATGGTATTCAACGGCGGCAGCCGCTTGAGCAGTCAATGCCACAAGAATCCACAGATAGAATTTGGTCATAAGCATCAAATTGCGCCGCTCAGTCCCGATACCGCGGGACGGGACTTCCCCAACCCCGCGACGCCACTCGATTCGTGGCGGATTGGCGGTGCTGGAAACCAAAGCCGCACAAAGTCTCTATCGATCCTCAACTTTGCGATACAGAAAGGCATCAGAGGTGAGCAAGACTGTCAGCAATGCCTTCATGCTGCCATGGTTGTCGCGATAGGCATGGTAGGCATCGCGGAGAATTGTGGCGTCGTCAATGGTTTCATTTCGTCCCATCCAAAAGCGAAAGGCATGGCGCACGAAGACCTGTTTCACGCGTTCGCTGGCAGCGAGCTTTTGGATCATCTCCATGGGGTCCTTTACTGGTCCGTCCAACTTGGGGTCGCCGCTGAGAATAATCTCACCCGTAGTGTCCACTTTTTGCCCCCAGTTATTCACTGGGTTTGTGTCCAGGAGAATTCCCAGTTGGTTATACTTTTCAAAAGGCAAGCCAAGCGGATCCATTTTCCGGTGACAGCGCCAGCATTCCTTTTCACGGGTGACGCGCATCCGGTGACGCAGGGTTGACTTGGGTTCATCGGGCAACTTGGCATCCACCGTGATTGGAATATCTGGCACGGCATCACCCAGGAGACGTTCCCGAATCCAGCGCCCGCGCGAGATAGCATGATTGTCCATCGCATCCGAATGAGCGACCAGCCAGACGGGGTGCGTGAGGATGCCGAGTCGCTCGTTCGTGTCCACGGTGGTGATGGCTTTTAAGGCATTGGCGGCCGGCGGAAACCTTCCGTGATCGAACTGGGACTGCCGCACATACATCGGCTCCGCGGGATTTGGGAAGATGTGATGCAGCATGTTCTGGTCGTAGGCTTCCCGCTTCGCCCTTTCGATGACAAGCTTGTTGTCCTTGGTGGGCTCGATCTTTTCGGATTTTTTGAACTCCACGAATTTCTTTCCCCGGTTCATGAAGTAACCGATGTCGGACTTAAACAGGATGCCGTCTCTGAAATTCGCACCGGAAGTGTAGGGCTGGTAGATGACGCGGTCGGTGGTGAGCAATTCCTTCAAAACGTCCTTGTCTTCCTGCAAAATCACTTCGATCAGGCGGTCGGTGTTGGCGACCATGCTGTTCATCGCGGCGTAGTAGGTATCAAAATGCCCGCCGGCTCGCTCGAGGAGCTTCCTGTCCTTGCAGATGCCGGGGGCGCGGTCGTAGTCGAAGTATTCCCTGAAGAATTGCAGGATTCGGGGCTTTCGGATGCTGTCGTCATTCAGGATGCAGATGACCTCGCGTTTGACGTCGTCGCGGGTTTTGAGGTGCCCCTCGGCCAGCGCAGTCCTGAGATGATCGGAATCTGGACGGATGTAGGAGAACGCGGCGTTGACGGCGAGTGCTAGCTCGTCGCCTTGCAGCATAACGCGGCCATGCGCGTCGGGCTTCCCGTTTTCACCAAGCTCGGGGCGAAATAGTGCGTCGCGGTCGAGGAAGATCGGTACAAGGCCGAGGAAGACTCCCTCCTCTTTGCCGAGTGCGTTGATCGACTTATTGACCACTTCCAGGTAGGTGTCGGTTTCTTGCTTGCTGGGAGGGCGCAGCGTGAGAGCTTCGAAAAGAAAGCGGATGGCTTCTCGCAATCGCTCGTCGCTGACGCCAGGTGTTTTCATCAACTCATAAACGGGCGTCAGCGGGCGTTTGATTTCGTTCTTATAGAAGATGAGATTCAGGTTTCTATACTTGCCAGGGATTTTTTTGATCTCGTCGCCAAACTGATAAGGCTCGGCGGCGGGCCCGTTCGCCATGAAACGCAGGACTTTCTCTGCGATGCCGGCAATCTGCAGGGCCTCGGCACTGTTGACGGAGTAAAGGAAGGGGTAGTTGCGCAAGCCGTGATCCCTGACCATGGACAGGCTAGACTGAAAACCGCTGACACCGACACTGTAGGCATCGTCGAAAGCACCCAAAAACTGATCCAAACCGAAATAGACTTTGGTCTCCCCTTCCAAGTTCGACGGGATGTGATCGCCGTGGGTCCACAGGCCGGGGCGCTGCGGGTCGTATTTGCGTTTGAGACAGATGAGATCGTTGAGACGGACGAGTTGTTCCTGCGGGTGGATGCGCCAGATGCGCGCGGGGGTGGATGCGGGCTTCAGGTTCTCCAGCTTGGTGCTAAAAAGGAGATCGTGATCCAGATGGTTGCCCTTGCTCGGGCGCATGTGCTCGCTGAACCCGCCCTTGTCCTTCATGGCCCTCGTCAGTCCCTCCGTGATCCAATTGGAAAGCTCCAGGCGCTCCATCAATTTGGGTTGGTTCGGCTTCGTCCTCGGCGGCATTTCCTTGAGGGCCACCTGCTCCCAGATCCGTTTCCACATGCTGGCGTTGTCCGCCGAGACATCTGTCAGACTGTGCAGGGATACACTCCCCTTTTTGTTCTCCTCGTCATGGCAATCCAAGCAGTAGTTCGCGAAAAAAGGCTTCACCGTTTGCTTGAAGCCGTCCGGAACCGTATTCGCCGTCTCAGCGCCGCTCGCCGCAGTAGCAATCGTACAGAGCAAGAAGGCCCATACAACCGAGAACCCTTTCGAGTGGCAGATGAACATCTCAGAGCGTGTTTGAAAAGTCGCTTGAGCCGCGAGGTCCTGTGCTTGGAGTTCCGCGTTTACGCGGCCGGCGGGTCGGACACGCACGAACCGCGTAAACGCGGAACTCCAAACCAGGGTTTTCAAACAGGCTCTCAGGCTAGAAGTTCTTCGATGGGACCGAGCTTGCTGTGATGGAGCGTGGCCATGTTCTTGTCCATGTTGAAGCGGTCCACTGGCGCACCAACTCCGTGAAGGAAGGTGGCGTAGAGATCGTTGATTGGGCGCTCTTTGATGTTGGTGTATTGGCCGGTCTTAAAACGTCCGCCGGCGTTACCGAGAAGCACGAATGGCCAGGTGGCACCCTCGGAATGCTGCTTCTCTGCATTATTGCTGGAATACACAATCAAAGTATTGTCCATCATGGAGCCAGATCCTTCTGGAATGGCTTCCAAAGCTTTCATGAGCTTGACGAGCATTTCACAGTTATACTGCCGGATTTTTGTCCAAATCAGATTGCCGGGCTGGTCGATATGACCCAGCCCGTGGCCGCTGTCAGTGATGCCAAGGCCTTTCCAGGAGCCGAAATACTCGCCGCATCCCGAGGCGATCGTGAGAACACTGGTGAGATCGGCCTGAAGCGCGGCGATCCCTACTTCCAGCAGGGCGTCGTGCCAGTCGGTCTCGAATTTAGGATTGCTGTAGCGAGCATCGAGCTTCGGGGCAAATTCTTTGAGCCGGTCAGAAATCTGGGATAATTTTTGACTCAAACCGTTCAGTTCCTGAAATCCGCTGACATACCTTCCGTAGCGTTCGCCGTCGCTCATGGGTAATCCCTTGGCTTTGCGCTGAGCCAAACGCTCCACTTCAAGCATGACATTTGAACGAGCCTCGTAGTGCTGCTTGATCGACCCCTCGGCGATGCTGCCGAAAAGCATCTGGTAGAGCATGTTGGGGTCGCAATGCATGAAAATCGGCTGATTCGGGCCGGACGCGGAAAGCGTGGCGAGAGTCGGGCGCGCTCTCATGCTATCCAGCGACTCCATGCCAATGCACAGTGGAGGGAGAATCGTCTGCGGAAGTGCCCGGCTGAGCACATAATCAATGGTCGCGGCAGAAGGAGGCACACCCGTTCCACCACGATAAGCGCCGAGGGCTCCGAAATAGGCGCTGTGTCCCGGGTTCGTATGGCGGCCATGTAAACCCGTGATGATATGAATCCTGTTTTTGTAAGGCTCCAAAGCCTGCATTGGCTTTTGCAGGGTCACACCGTCGAGGGCGCAGCTTTCCTTGAGTCCATCGGGGATACAGGTCAACGGGTCAAATCCATGGTTTTGTAGAAAGAAAACGACGCGTTTTGGACTGCCCGCTATCGGGATGAAAGACCTGTCTGCGGCCTGAGTAATCTCGGGCAATAAGCCAGCGCCCAGCAGCGCACCGGCACCGGTCGCCACTCTCTGGAGCATTTCTCTGCGATTGATCGTTTTTGGCATTTGTTGAATCCCCCCAAGACGGTGATAGTGAGTCAATTACTTTCTGATTTCTAAAAAAGGTAGGCGTTCATGAAATGCCCTTTTGCTCTTTCCTAATTCTTCAGCACCCCTAATCCCTTGATGAACTTAGGGGCGCTCTTAGCATCGTAAGTGCCGGAGGGTTGCGGTTTCCCACCGAAACTCAGTTTCCCAACGCGCATCTCACCTTTGAAGTCCAACTGCAGCATTGCACCATCGGAAATATCAACCTCCGTTTTGTCACCCAGACTCCTGCCATTTGCGAGCGAGAGGGTGCCTTGGGTCACCTTGGTTGGGCCAGTAAAGGTGTTCCGGCCCGAGAGGATCCATTTGCCGGAGCCGGATTTGGTGAGGGCAGTGGTCGCCTTGCCTTTACGATCATAGGGATCATCCAGATTGCCGGCGAGTTCACCGGTGGCGGCGTTTGAGCCGGTCAGAATGATCATTTTGTTTTCAGCGTAACCGGAGATCACAAAGGTGCTGGTGAATTTCCACAGGCCCAGGCCGGATTGATCCAGCGTGATGGTGTCTCTCGCCCCGGGGAGGTTCAAGGTCCGGTCGGTGGTTTCGCCTTTGCCGGTATAAATGAGGGTGCTGCCACCGCTCATCATGATCTCGCCATCACTGGTGGTCCTGGGCGCGCCCAGGCTACTGCTGGCCCTGCCGTTCAGGACGCTGTTCAGGGAATCCACGCTGAGAGCTCCGCCCGCCAGTATCGTTTGTCCGCTGAAGGTGTTGGCCCCGGATATTTTCAAGGTTCCCCGACCGCATTTTTTGAGAACGATGCCTCCACCACCAGGACCTTTGGAGTCCGCGATGCTGGCGGAAAGTTCCTGGGCATTGGTGGCGCCCGAAGTATCCAGGCCGAAGGTGCCGCCGGCCATCAAGCCGTTCTGGTTGATGCCGGTCGTGATGTTCCTGAGCATCGTTGCGGCCTGCTCGACCGTGAATTCGCCCGGACCCCCGATATGCAGCCGCAGTTCTCCCGCCGCGCCATTGACAATGATATTCGCCGGGGTCCAGTGCGCGGGTTCATTGTTGTAGAGCGAAGACAGGACTTCCATGAGTCCCATTTCCACCCTGGTGACTCCCGTGTAGGTGTTGCGTCCGAAGAGTTTTATCGTCCCGCTCTTGAGCGTATGGCCCACCGGCTGCCCGATCTGGGTGATACCACCGGGGCCGCTGATTCCCTCCTGCTTGTTGTCAAACTCCAGAAATTCTTCCGCGCGAAGTTTGGTGCTTCCATTCAGTTTTACAGGCCCGCTCCAGTGGCCTCGGCCGCCGGAGAAGATGCTCCCGCCATTGGCCGTGAGGGTGTTGGTCACCGGAGCTCCACCGATGCCGATCGCCCCGGCGTTGTTCAACGTCACCGGCCCGGTGCCCAGCCCGAGTGGCCGCGCGGAGAGCGACCCGTCATTGATGATCGTGCCGCCAGTGTAGGTGTTGGTGCCATGGCCCAGATAGACGGCGTGGGGACCGTTCTTGATCAGGGCACTCTTGCCGGAGATGGCACCGGACAGGAACACCCGGGTGTCATCGGCTTCGAGCCCATCGATGGTGAGATCGGCATCCAGCCGGATCGGGGCTTTGATCGAAACTTCCGCCCGGCTCTGGCTGTTCATGCAAGGCAACGAGGAATAGGAGCCGCTCCTTGCGAAGACCAGCGCGCCCTTGGAGATCAGCGTCAGACCTGACTTTCCGAAATTGAGCTGATTGAGGACAAAATCGCCGGCGGCCGCATTCGTCACGCCATATTTGCCCGGCGAATAGAAATTGAGAACGTAGTCGGAATTTCCACCGCCGACCGGGGCTGAAGCCGCACCCAGTTGGTTCTTCCATGCCGAGGCGTCATCAAAGTTGCCCCCGTCACTCACAGCCCAAGCGTAGCTCATCGGCACCTCGGTCGGCACCACCTGGACGGTGTAGTCCCGGGTCGAGCCATCTTGTGCGGTGATCGTATAGGTCTGCGGCTTGCTGAAATCTCGCATGGTGCCGGAGGCCGGATTGGCCTTGGCAAAACGGGCCAGTTCAAAAACCGGGGCGAGCGCCTTCACATTGGTGGACGCCGGAACGTAAAGGGTGATCGTCGATCCATTGACCGCGCCATGGACAGAATCCGGCAGGCGCAAGCGATAGATCTCTTTCACCGTCCATGGAGCAGTCAGCTCTTTCGGGAAAGCATAGCTCTTGTGTTCACGCTTCTTTGGAACATACGGCTGGTCGCCTTTGACCAGGAGTTTCGGCCCGCGATTCTCCAGCTTGACCTGGGTCGGCGGCAGTTTCGCCGCTTTTTCCACATCGACATACTCCGTCAGGTCACGCATGGCGATGACCCGGTATTTGTTTTCCTTCAAGTATTCCACCATGTCTTCGAACAGATCCGGATCGGTGCCAACCGGCGGATGCTCCATGTCCGGCACGCCGTGAAAGGTGAGGACCACCACCCGTCCGGCCGTGGCCTGCTGAACCGCGCTGATGAATCCCTCCATGGTCATCCCCACGCCGCCCACGGCAAACGAGGGAACATCAAACGGGTTGTCCACGGCGGGGCGATAGACGCGGCCGTGGCCGCCTCGAGCGAAGGTGTATCCCCAACTGCTCAATAGGGAGTAGAACTTTGGGTTCACAATGTAGAAGGGCCAGCAGAAGGTCGTGGACTTCGGAATCCGGTTGGCGATCATCTCGTCCTCCAGGGTCCACACATACGCCTGGAGGCCGCCGACATCGGTCAACGATAACATCCCATGTCCCCGGGTGTGATTGCCAATCTCAAATCCCTGCTCAGACATCGTCCGAATCTGCCGCCACGTCATATACCAGTCCTTGCGCTCACGGAACAAGTAGGCATCCGAGACATAAAAGGTGCCGCCGAAACCATGCTTCTTCAGGATCGGGGCCGCAATGGTCGCATGACTCGCGCAGCCATCGTCGAACGTGACAACCACCAACCGTTCCGGAATCGGCTTCTTGATAATCCCAGTGGGATCATCGGCCGGTGTCGGTTGTGCCTGCACAAAAGCTGCCCCTGCCACCAGCAGGCCAACCAGCAATTTTGTCTTCACTTGCTTCATCATGGTTCTTGCCTCTTGTTTGCTCGTGGCTTCTCTACGGTTTCTTGGTTTCCGATTTCAATGGGAACAACTCGAGAATCACCTGGGCATAGAGACGGTGCCCAAAATCATTCGGATGGTTGACATTGTTGCCGCTCAGATCGGCGTAGGGTTTCTTCTTGAGAACTTCGATCCAGGGCGTGGTCACATCCGCCAGCGCCACATTGTTCGTCACCATTTTTCCCAACGTCTTGGATTTCCAAATGAAACCATCGGCACCGGCAAAGCGCGGATTCATGGTCATGGGTGCGACCAGCACAATGTCAGCATCAGGATTGCCGGCGATGACGTCATCGCGCAACTTTCGCATCTTCGGCTCGAAGCCCCCGCCGTCATTCATGCCGAAGGCAAGAAAGACCAGATCCGGTTTCTGCTCCGTCACCTTCGGAACCATTTGAATTCCCCATCCGGGCTCCGTGCCGGCGACGCCAAGATTGACCATCGTCACCGCCGCGCCGAAACGCTTCTGGAGCGTGTTGGCAACCAGTTGCGGATAGCTGGGCTGATAGGGCGGCGCCAAGGAGGGTTTGAATCCAGAAGCATTGAATCCCTGCGTGATGCTGTCGCCGAGGGCCACGAGTTTGATCGGCTGCTTGCTTCTCAGCTTGGCAAGAACGCGCGTCAACTGTTCCGGCTGGGGCTGGTTCGGCAAAGTCCAAAGGTCATTGGTATGCCAGTATGAAACCTGCACCTGCAGATCATGGAAGAAATGGCCTTCGGAGTGCAGGACGGTGGCAAACATGTTTGGGCTGCCTTTCGGCGGAACCATCTGGGCAGCCGTCTTAAACGGAATCCGCGAGGTAAACGTCAGCTCGATGATGTTCGAACCAGGTTTCCAAGTGTAGTCCTTGCCCTCTTCATATTGCATAAGCTGATCCGGATGAGTGATCCGGAACTTCGCACTGGGAATGAACAGCAGTTTGGCGGTGGCCAAAGACTTACCTTCCTCCTGGATGAAGAGAACCGGCTCACGGTCCATCGCCTTGGACCGCCAGAACGGCTCCCCGAGGACCATTCCCGCCCCCGCCTTCTCCTCGTCGCCCGCTATCAGCACCAGGCTGCTGCATAATATTATCAACGCTGTCCCGGTAACGATTTTTTTCATAGGGGGAAGCTGACGGCGCGAGGCGGTGAAAAATTTGAGAATTCTAATTCTTGAGCACTCCCGTGCCCTTGATGAAGCTAGCGGCATTTTTTGCATCATATCTGCCGGCCGGTTGTGGTCGTCCGCCGAAAGAGATTTTGCCAACACGCATCTCACCTTTGAAGTTCAGTTCCAGCATGGCGCCTTCGGAAACATCAATTTCGGTTTTGTCACCCAAACTGCGGGCATTGGTGAGCGACAGCGTGCCTTGGGTCACCTTGGTTTGGCCGCTGAAGTTGTTTGTCCCGGAGAGCACCCAGGTTGCCTCTCCTTCCTTGATGAGGGCGGTCGTCGCTTTGCCCGCGCGGTCATGTGGATCCGCGATGGCGCCGGCGATTTCTCCCATGCCGGCGGTATTACCCTTGAGCGCGATGGTTTTGTTGTGGCCGTACCCGGAGATGAGAATGGCGCTCGTCAGCTTCAGCAGGCCGGTGCCGGATTGGTCGAAGGTCACGGTGGATTTTTTCCCAGCGAAATTCATCACGCGGTCGGAGGTCTCGCCCGTGCCGGTGTAGATCAGCGCGCCATCGCCATCCTTGCCTTCCTCGCCGATGACGATCTCGCCGGCCTCGATTTCCATCGGCACTCCCAGGCTGCTGCTGGCTTGGCGCATTCCTTCGGTGAAGCTGTTCAGGGATGAAACGATCAACGTCCCGCTCTCCAGAATCGTCTGGCCGCTGAAAGTGTTGTTACCCGAAAGCCGCATCGTGCCGGGCCCGCATTTCCGGAGAAGAAACGAGCCACCTCCCGGACCTTTGGAGTCGGTAATGCTGGAAGAAATGGTGACCGGTTCCGTGGCGTTGGCGGTGTCCAGCGATACAAATGAGCCACCCATCAAGCCATTGTCATTCACCGAGCGCGTGAGGTTTCCCAACAGCGTGCCGACCTGTTCGCCAGTGAACTCACCGGGGCCCCCGACGTTGAGACGAAGGGTCGCGGCTTTGTGGATGGTGAGATTCCCCGGCGTCAATTTCGCGATGTCTCCGTTGTAGAGTCCCGCAGCCTTTTTCACGATCAGTGTCGCCGGATGGATCGCGGTCGGCCCGGTGTAGGTGTTCGTGCCTTGTAGCGTCACGGTGCCGCCGGGGATCATGTTGAGATAGGTCCCGTTCACCCCATACATCGTGAAGCCGCCGGGGCCGGTCATGCCGCCAGTGAGGGTGCAGTTGCCGATGAAGCCGGCGATTCCGTTGAGAGTGACGGGGCCGCTCAAGGCGCAACGGAAGAGGGTGCCTTGGTTGATGACGACCGGGTTGGCCAGGTTGGCTTCGGTGGACAAGGTTCCGAACTTATCCACAGTGACCGGCCCGGTTCCCAACCCGCCCGTCCGTCGCACGTTGATCTTACCGCCATTGATGAAGGTTCCGCCGGTGTAGGTGTTCGTTTGGTTTAGCTGCAGGATGCCGAAGTGAACATCGTGGAAATTGATGCCGGCGACATTGGGATCGCCGGAGCTTCGCAGAGTCAGGGCGCGCGGACCGGAGATCACTCCATTGAAACTGATGAAGCAGTTGGGGTCTTTTTCCGGCGATGTGTTCACCGTAAGATCATCCTGGAGATTTAATGGCACGTTGATGTCCACCCTCTGGCACTTCGTCGCGTGGATCATCGGGGGCATTTGGCTCGCAGGTTCCTTCGCGAAGATCAGGCGGTTTCCGCTGACTATCAATCCGCCCGAACGTTCGCCAAGGACAAGCTGGTTTAGCAGGAAACCCGAACTCAGGTCGTTGGTTGTCGCGCAGGCACCGCCTTGGTTGAAACTCAGCACATAGTCCGGCTGCCCGGCGCTCTCGGGCATGCCTGCGCCCGCCGGGTTGTTCGACCATCTGGCGGCATCACTCCAGTTGCCGCCCTCCGCCTTGCTCCACCCAAAAGCGGTGGGTTTGTCACTCTTCACTACGGACACGGTCACCGTCTGCGAGGAGCCATCCTGCGCAGTTACAGTGTAGGACTGCGGCCGGGTAAAATCCCGTGCCGTGCCGGAAGCCGGCACCGCCGTGGCAAAGGGGGAGAGCGTGAAGACGGGGACCAGCGCAGTCACATCCGTGGCCGCCGGCACCTGCGGGGCGATGCGGTTCGGGGACATGGCGATGGAGCGTGCGCCGGCCAGCGTGAAGGTCAGCATTTCCTTCGCTTCGCTCACGGCGGCTTTTTTCACCGTGACGACATAGCGCTTCGCGACGCCATCCCGGGCGGTGACGGTGTAAGTTTGCGGCGTGGAAAAATCGCGACTCTCGCCGGACGCAGGGGCGACCGTGGCACCGGTGGATACTTTGATCACCGGCG
>BJHT01000193.1 GCA_014193395.1 Verrucomicrobiota bacterium | reverse complement strand
AGGGCTTCGTGCGCGTAGCCGAGGTAGAATGGGGGCAGATGTTCGCTGAGGCGTAGACAGGTTTCGGCGTGGACAAGGGCACCCGCGGGGCGTTTGAGGAGTGTGTAAACGCGGGAAATCTGCCAGTAGCCGACCGAGAGGATGGTGTCGGAACAGTGCTCGCAGTTTTTCCAATGCCAGAGCGACGCGATGGAGCCGTGAAGCATCATCTCGTCGTCTTCGGGAGTGCGGTCGGGTTTGTCGATGAGTTCCCAGGTGCGGTTGAAGCAGTGCGCGGCGAAGTAGCGGTGCGCTTGGGCGACATCAATCGGTGGCTTGCTCATGGTGGTGTGGATTTGTCCGGCGGTGCGTGCGGGTGTTCGGCGGTGGTTTATTTGTGCCCTTGATCGAGCTGTTCCCAGCGGGTGTAGAGGCGGGCGACTTCGGCTTTGGCGGCCTCGAGTTCGGTGGCGAGGGCGGGGGCTTCCTTGGCGCGGGTCGAATAGAACGCCGGGTCTTGGAGGGTGGTCTCGAGTTCGGCGACGCGCGCTTCGGCGGTGTGGATGACGGCTTCGATGCCGTCGAGTTCGCGCTGTTCCTTGAAGCTGAGTTTGCGCGCGCTGGACGCGGGTTTGGGCGCGGGTTGGGACGCGGCGGGCGCGGCGGGCGGCGGCGTGGTTTTCTGCACGACGAGCGGTTGGGCGCGGACGGGAGCGGGTGCGAGGGCTTTGGCGCGCTTTTCGCGTTCGAGGCGTTTCTCGAGGTAGTAGGAATAGTTGCCGGGCTGCACGAAAACATTGCCGTCCTCGAAGGAGACGATCTGGTCGCAGATGCGGTCGAGGAAGTAGCGGTCGTGGCTGACGACGAGGACGGCCCCGGGGAAATCGGCGAGCGATTCCTCGAGCATCCGGAGACTCGGGAGGTCGAGGTCGTTGGTGGGTTCGTCGAGGACGATCACGTTGCCGCCGCGGCAGAGGACTTTCGCGAGCATGAGGCGGGCGCGTTCGCCGCCGGAGAGGCGGTCCACGCGTTCTTTGACGCGTTCGTCGGCGAAGAGGAAGCGGCGGAGGTAGGCGCGCGCGGTGAGTTTTTGGTCGCCGAAATGGACGACTTCATTTTTGTCGGCGACCTGCTGCATGACGGTGCCGTTGTAATCGAGCTGCATCCGGGCCTGGTCGATGTAGTTGAAAACGACGCGCTTGCCGACGTTGGCGACGCCTTCGTCGGGGGCGCGTTCGCCCAGCGCGATGCGCAGGAGGGTGGTCTTGCCGACGCCGTTGCGGCCGACGATGCCGGTGCATTGGCCGGGTTTCAGGGAGAGGTTCAAGTTGCGGAACAGCCAGCGTTCATCGGGGCCTTCGCCGACGCGGGCGCCGGCACCGATGAGGTCCACGGCGACGTTGCCCAGCTCGGGCGGGGGCGGAATGAGGAGGTCCATCTCGCGTTCCTCGGGCGGGGCTTCGAGGCCCTGCACTTTGTAAAAGCTGTCGAGGCGATGGCTGGATTTGGAGCGCTGGGCGCGGACGCCGGCGCGGACCCATTCGAGTTCCACGCGGAGGAAACGCTGGCGGCGGCGCTCGCCTTGTTCGGCGATTTCCTGGCGGATGGCTTTGGATTCGAGATAGGCGGTGTAATTGCCCGGATGCGCAAAGGCGCGGCCCTCGGACAACTCGATGATGCGCGTGGCGATGACATCGAGGAAGTAACGGTCGTGCGTGACGAAGATGACCGCGCCGGGGAAATCGTGGAGGAACTCCTCGAGCCAGCGGATGGATTCGGCGTCGAGATGGTTGGTGGGTTCGTCGAGCAGCAGGAGGTCGGGTTGCGCGGCGAGGGCGCGGCATAGGGCGACGCGGCGTTTTTCACCGCCGGAGAGCGGGCCGACGAGCGCGTCGAGCGGTGGGGTGCCGAGGGCGGAGGCTTCAGCCTTGATGCGCGACTCGAGGTTCCAGCCGTCGGCGTGCTGGATTTTTTCGAGGAAGTCGTCGAGTTCGGCATCGCTGCCCTCGCCGGCTTCGTAGCGGCGACGCCATTCGAGAAGGTCGGCGGCACCGGTCTCGATGTTGGCCTGCACGGTCTTGGTGCCGTCGAGTTCGAACTCCTGCGGGAGGTAGCCGATGCGCAGACCGCGACGGCGGGAGAGATCGCCGCTGTCGGCTTTGTCCACGCCGGCGAGGATTTTCAGGAGGCTGGTTTTGCCGCAGCCGTTGCGGCCGACGAGGCCGACCTTTTCGCCGGGAGCGACGGAGAGCGTGACGCCGTTGAGGAGATTTTGGTGTCCGTAGGCGAGGGTCAGTTCGTTGGCGGAGATGAGGGCGGGGATGAGGGAACTCATTTATTAGTGGGCGGCGGACGGGCGGTGATGGCTGCGGTTTGTCAAAGCGGGCGGAGCGTAGGGGCGGCGTTGGGCGGAGTCGAGGTTCGAGAGGGGGAAGCGGGTGGGGAAGCTCAAAGCTCAAAGCTCAAGGGAAGTTCCAAGGTCAATTGGCGGCAGGGTGTTGGCAGCCGGAAGAAACTTCACCGCCAGCAGCGGGCTGGCTGATCGATTTGGCCTTGCGGAACATCGTCCAGCAGTGGAAAAGGCCGCCATCGCACTGGCGTGCGGCGACGCGGCAATTCGCGCTGAACTCTGCGGACGGTTTACCTCCCCGCCCGTGGCGACGGAGAAACGGTAAAAAATGAACCCGACCCAAACACAAACATCCGGTTATCTCCGGTTCAGCGTGAGCAATAGATTCGCCGCATAAAAATTGGTTCGCACATCCTCTTGGATTTTTCAGAAATGCCCGCCCTCCCCACCCTCGTCACCGCGCTCGTCTCCGCTTTGAGCAAGCTCCCCGGCATCGGCCCGCGCTCGGCCGAGCGGTTGGCGCTGCACATTGTCCAGACCGACGCGGGCTTTGTGAAACAGCTCGCCGAGGCGCTGGTCGCCGCGCGCGAACGCATCCAGTCCTGCCAGAATTGCGGGGGCCTCACCGAGGAGCAGCCCTGCGCCATCTGCGCCGATCCGCGCCGCGACGCCTCGCTCGTGAGCATCGTCGAGCGCGCCACGGACATTCTGAGCCTCGAAAAATCCGGTACCTTTCGCGGCCGCTACCACGTCCTCGGCGGCAAGATTTCCCCGTTGAACGGCGTCGGCCCCGAGGACCTGCGCATCGCCGAACTGGAGCGCCGCCTGAAAACCGAGCCGATCAAGGAAGTCATCCTCGCCCTCGGCACCGATGTCGAGGGCGACGCCACGAGCTATTACCTCGCGCGCCGCCTCACCAGCGAAGGCATCAAAGTCACCCGCATCGCCCACGGCCTCCCCGCCGGCAGCGGCCTCGAATACGCCGACGACCTCACCCTCAGCCGCGCCCTCGAAGGCCGGCGGGAGATGCAGTGAACCGAAAGCCCATCGTGAAACCACCCCAAGCCATCGTCTTCGATCTCGGCAAAGTCCTCGTGGACTTCGACTACGGAATCACCATCCGCCGCCTGCACGCGAAGTCCCGCATCTCCGCGGCGGAACTGCGCCAACTCATCGACCAATCCCCGCTGCTCTACCGTTTCGAGACCGGCTTGCTGACCGCGACGGAATTCTTCACCGCCGTCCGCGAAGCCACCGGCTACACGGGCGACTTCGCCGAATTCTGCGACTGCTTCTCCGACATCTTCACTCCCATCGACGCGATGATCGACCTGCACGCGCGCCTGCGGGAGCAGGGCCTGTCCACCTACATTTTCTCGAACACGAATGAACTGGCCGTACGCCACATCCACGAGCGCTATCCGTTCTTCCGCACGTTCACGCGCCACGTCCTCTCCTACGAACACAAGTCGATGAAGCCCGACGCGCGCCTCTACGAAGTGGTCGAGGAGTTCGCCGGACACCGCGGCGCGGACCTCCTCTATCTCGACGACCGCGCGGAAAACATCGCCGCCGGCCACGCCCGCGGCTGGCAGGCGCTGCTGCACGAAACGCCGCAAGCCACCGTGGCGGCGCTGCGGCAGGGCGGCGTGCTGCGGACGTAGCTGGCCCGCCGGTTACGCCAAGCCCCTGGCTTTCAGAAATGCCAGCAAATGCTCCGTGGCGGTGGCGATGACACGTTCGATCAGGGCTTCCACTCTCCGCAGTCGCAGCTTGTGGAGTGAAGTAAGAACACTGCTGGAATTGGATGACTTCGTGAGTTGGTCGAACTTCTGTTCGAGCGAGTGGAGCCGCTCCACGATGGGCTCGAGATTTTTCAGCAGTTCAGACAATTGGTTCTGGGATCCTGGTTGGTTGACTTGCTGATCGAGCTTTTCTCGGAGCGCCGGGGTCAACGGACTGCGCGCGGCGAGATGACGGTCCATCGCGGTGAAGATTATGGAAAGGAGAACAGAACACCGGGCGGCTTGGACGGCGGCGAGGGAGTGCGCTGCCGACGGGCTTGGTTCCCCCATTGAATACAGGGCCGTAACCCGCCTGCTCGTGGAGTAGCAGTAGGATACGTTTTGGGGGTAATGCGTGCCCCACGCGCTCGCGGAGGCGCAGAGCAAATCCCCCGTCACCATCTGAGCCGGCTGCACCAGGAGGCCGTCGGCCAGGGCGACTTTTTCGTGCGGGTCCCAGGCGACGAAGGCAGTCGCGCGGCAAAGCAGATTGGATTCCTCGGAAAGCCGGACCGCCTCTTCGGTTCGACCTTGGAACTGCAGTTGGTCGAGCTGGCGGCGGCACCAAAAGAGATAGGGCGCCGGCTCTTTCGTGGTGGTGGGCGCAAATGTGAACGTGACGGGTTGGTCGGCATGGTCGCGACCGGTGAGCGTGATCGCCGCCGTCTGGCCGCGGTGTCGGAGCGAGACGAAGTGAATCTGTTCGGAATGGAGCGGCGGAATGGTTCGATCGGCCAGTTCCCAGCCGGCCGGGATGGCAATCTGGGTGAGCACCGGCTGGCGAATGACGGCGGCCAGTTCGGAAACGCGGGCCGCGATGTCATCGAAGGGACTGAGCGAGTGAAAGGAGCCGCCTGACTGGCGGGCCAGGGCCTCGAGCAGCGCGTCGTTGAGGGCGACATCCACGCCAAAACAGTGGATCTTGAGTTTCGGTCCCGCAATCGCCAGGCGGAGGATTGCGTCGTCGTTGCCGACCTGCGCGTCGGTGATCAGGAGCAATTGCGCTGGATTTTCCGAGGCCAGCCGGACCGTCTGCGCGATCACATGCTGCAGGGCGGGTGCCAATTCCGTCCCACCCCGAGCTCCGGTTGCCAGTCCGTCCCACAGGGATTGATCTCCGAGCATTTTGGCCGGACTGGCCAACTGGACGTCGTAGTCCTTGTAGGCGCTCTCGAACACGGTGAGCCACACGCGATCCGTGGGTTCGAGCCGTTCGAGGCTCGTGCGCAACGCTTCGACGGCCTTGTCCCACTTGCGCCCGGACATGCTGCCCGAGCGGTCGAGCATGAAATAGATGTCCAGCGGCAGAGCGGCGTTTTGGCGGGGCGATTTCGGGGCGCGCAGTTCGAGCAACGCGTAGGTGTATCCGTCGTGACGATGCTGCCAGCCCCGTGGTTGAAACTGCGCCGGCACTATTTCGTGCCAGCGGATGGCGAAGGCGCGGTCGGGCACATGATCCAGCCGCCGGAGGGTCACTTCCAGATCCGCACCCGCGCGCGTGGTGATGAGCTCATGCGACGGAGACTCAATCGTCCCCGAGCGCACCGTCTCGGCATCAATCCGCCCCTGGATGTCAACGTAGGCGGCATCGGGGTGCAGTTGATCGATGCGCGGCGTGGTGATCCTGGAGGCGTCACGCACCTGATCCGTGTCGTTTTCCGGCCCAGGCCCGACATTGCCCCGGAGCAAGGAATTCCCGGGGATGTAGCGGATGCCGGGGCACAGGGGGATTTCGACGGACCGCATGGCGCCGAGCTGCGACAGATGTTGGAGGTAGGCGAGGCGGACAACGATGAGGTCGCCAGGCTGGACGTTGCCCAGCGAGAGCGTGAAAAGATTCTCCCGCTCTGATTCCACCAGGGCGGTGCGGTGGCCGGCGGCCTTCTTCTCGTTCACCAGTTCGATGGCATCTTCCCGTTCCATCGCTTTGGCGACCAGCAGGCGGTCATTGATGTGCAGTTCGCACCGATAAATGGCGGCTGTGGCGGGAAGCGGGAATAGATACTGGCAGTTGAGGGCCGAGCGGTTGTCCTGGTGGTAAATCTGATCCAACTCGACTTCCACGAGACCGCCGCACACGCGGAAACGAGCTTCAATTCCTTTGAGCGGCAGGCGCACGCGCTGGTCTTCGAGCCAGCCAATGAGGCCGAAGTCGGACGCGATGTCGGGAATGGTGGAGGCGGCGGGTGAGGTCATGGTGTTCCTTTCGGGTTGAGGGTTGTCAGATGCTAGTTTTCAGGAGGTCGTTGATTTTTCGAAGCGTGGCCGGGGGGAGCGGTTCGCCGCTGCGGGAAACGAGCAGGAAGCCGTCAACCAACGGGGTGACGTTCCACTGTTCAGGGCGGGAAAAATCCAGACCGGCGGTCGCCGGCGTCGCGCCGCCAAATTCCCTGGCTCCCCGGTGCAACAGTTCGCGGAGTTTTCGTTCATCGAGGCCGAACAGCAGTTCGCGAATCCGGCGCAGCGGCAATCCATGGGCTTGCAGGAGGCGGATGCCGATGAGCTGCAGTTTGTGTTTTTCGCCGAACCCGCGCTGTCCACCGGAGAGGGGCGGGTCCACCAATCCCAGCGTGCGATAGTACCGGATGTTTCGCTCGGAGATCGCTTCCGCCGCCTGACCGTTGGCCGGAACCACGCGATGGGCCTGAACCCACTCCTGCACTTCGGCGGCGAGTTCTTCGATGGACAGGCTTTTGCTCACGGAAACAGAAGTAGCAGTGGACAGTGTTACTGGCAATTGAGTTTCCAAAACGGTGCTCCATCGCCCTCTGACATGAAAAAAAGTTCGGCGCACCCGAAACGCCGGCAGTCGTTTCGGGTGCGTTCAGCAGGCCGATGGACTGTGTTCGCGCGCGGGAAAACCCCGGCCAGGGTGGGATGAAAAAAGGTCGTCGCGGCAGACGTGGCCCGGCCTGCGTGGGACCATTGTTGACGACTGGGGATCCGAGTCGCGCTTCCCCGGATTCAGCAACTTTAACGGGGGAACAATCGGGACGCCCGCCCCTGGAAGAAACCGCGACTTCGCGGCAGGGATGTTGCGACGCTTTCGCCCCAGCCTGGAGAGACTCGCGCCAAAGCGGCAGGAATGCCGCACGCCACCGGCCTCACGCCGCGCCGAACGCGCTCTTCAACACGGTTCCGCTCCCATGAACCGGCTCGCCGACACTGAGCAGCCGCTCGGTCATGTCGTTCAGCGCCACGCGGGTCGCATGAAAACTTTCGCCCAGTTCGCCGAACACGGACTCGAGATGATACCGCCGCGCCAGCCGGTGATCGCTGGCCATGCGGAAATTCGCGCCGCCCAGTTCCTCGAAGTATTTCACATCGGGGAAGCCCCGGCGCTCGGCGCGCTCGTGGATGCGTTCGAGGAAGATTCCCGACATGAAGAGCGATTGGTTGCCGATGTGCGCACGCAGTTGAAAGCGCGTGAAATCATCGGCCTGACGCACTGCCGCGAGCATCTCGAAGAAGTAATCCAGCGGCACCTGACCGCCGGGTGAGGTGAACCGGGCGCGCTCGGACCGCGAAAATTCGGCGAGCAATTCGGCGACGTAATCCGCCACCTCGCGCGACTCGAGGCCCGAGCGTTTGAGCACCTGCCGGACGAGGACGTAAAAATAGAAGTGACCGGAAACGGTGAGGCAGCCGCGGTGTTCGAGCAGCGCTTGGAAGAGCTGCGGGTCATCGAGGATCGCGTCGCGGCTCTCGGCGTCGGCCAGGAGCTTGACCAGGCACTCGCTCTTCGCGCCCTGGCCGCCCAGCGTCGCGAGCACGAACTCGACATCCTCAGCGGTGAATTGAACCCTGCAGTTGGCTTGGATCACTTTCATAACCTTGGTGAGAGTATCGTCACAATCCGGCCACGGCTCAATCCAGTGCCGCCCGTAGGCCTCCACCCCCCGTGGTGGCTAGCTCCTCGCCGCGAGCCGCCCATGGAGCGCGGCGTTTACGCGGCAGAGACGTCCGCCGGGCAAACCGGGCACCGGCAAACCCGACCCTCTTTTCGTGATTCACGGTTCTGCGGCGCAAACGCCGCGTTCCCCCGCGCTCCCGCGCACAGCGCGTACGCTCACGCGGGCGACTGCGGCGTCTCGGTCGCCAGCCGGGCGGCCTCGCGGCGCACCTGCTCGGAGGTCAGCGGCGGCGGCGCGCTCAACGTGCGATAGAGCCACGCCTCGAACGCCGCCAGCGGCCGGACCCGGCGGAGCCAGCGGTAGAACGGGGAATACACCAGGCGCAGGCGCAGCACCGAGAGCAGCATCACCAGCGAGGTTTTTCCCAACGCCACCTTGGAGCCGATCTGGTCGGTCCATTCGGTGGGCACTTCCAAAATCGAGTAGCCGCTGCGCTTGAGCGCGTAGAGCAGGTTGATGTCGAACGCCATGTCGGCGATCCGCAGCGAGGAATGGATTTTCCGCACGGCGTCGCAGCGCATGATCTTCGCGCCGCACTGGGTGTCGGCGATGTTCATCCAGAACAAACCCTGCACGATGGCGTGGAACACGCGGCTGGCAAACTGCCGCCGCCCGGTCTGCGATTGGTGCAGCACGGCGCCTGCGATCCACCGCGACGCGATCACGCAATCCACCGCGTCGCTGCGCTTGAGCAAATCGTGGAACGCGGCGGGCGGCGTCGCGCCGTCGGCATCGACGTAGCCGATCCAGTCGGCGTCCTTCGCCAGTTTCAGCCCCTCGATCAGCGCGCCGCCCTTGCCAATCGCCGCGGCGAAACTGAGCGCGCGCACTTCGGGAAAATCGTGCATCACCCGCTCGACGACGCCGATGGTGTTGTCGCGGCAGCCATTGAGCACGACCACGATTTGGAAATCTCCCGTCGGGAAATGCGCGCGGAAGTAGCGGGCGTACTCCCGCAATACCGGTTCGATCCGGCGCTCTTCGTTATACGCCGGGATCAACAAAACCACCCTTGGAGAAGCCGCAGGCACGGGGATGAAATAGCAGCCGTCCGCGGGCGTGTCGAGCGCGGTGGGGCAGGGGAGGGCAGGCGGGGCAGGGGAGGCGGGGAAAAGTAATTAGTGATTAGTGATTAGTAACTAGTGGGTGCCGGCGAGCCGACACGGATCACACGGATCACGCATCACGGATCACGTTGCCTACTTTCCCGCCGGGCTGAGTTCGAGGCAGACCAGGGTGCCGGGGGTGTTGCGGGCGTAGAGGCGGCCCGCGTTGAGCGCGGGATTGGTCCAGCATTTGCCGGTGAGAATTTGGGCGCGCGCCAGCGGCTTGAACCCGGCGGGCGAGGCGTCGGCGAGGAGCAGTTCGCCCGCGTCCGACAGCACGAGGAGACGGTTGCGGGCGGCAAGAATGCCGCCGGTGCCGACGACCGGGCCGGTCCATTTCACGTCGCCGGTGGCGAGGTCGAGGCAGCGGAGGGTGGCGCGTTCGCCCGCGTTGCCATCCAGTCCATAAATGTAGCCGCCGAGGACGACGGGCGGCGTGAATTGCGCGCGGAGATTTTTGTTTTCCCACAGCACTTTCGGCGCGGCGTCGGTGAGTTGCAGCACCGCGCCGCCGCGATTGTCGCCGGAGGACAGCAGGAGCTTGTCACCAATGATGACAGGGTCGGCGGCGTTGATGTCGTCGCGGGTCCGCCACGGATGCCGCCACACCACGGCTCCGGTTTTGGGATCGACGGCCACGAGTTCCTGCGACGAAAAAAGTGCGACCAAATGCCGGTCGTGAAAATCAAACGGCACCGCCGTGGCGTATCCCGAGGCGGTGGTTCCGGATTTCCACACGACCGCGCCGGTCTGTTTGTCGAGCGCCACGCCGGCGCTGCCGAGATTGAGAATCACCAGGTTGCCGTCGATGAAGGGCGAACTGGAGAAGCCCCACGTCGGCATCTTCGTGGCGAGTTCGCGGGCGAGGTCGCGTTCCCAGAGGAGTTTGCCGGTCGCGGCGGCCAGCGCGTAAACGTGGCCGCGGCGGCGGAAGGCAAAGACGGTGCCGCCGTCCACCGTGGGGGTGGCATTGGGGCCGCCCTCGTACACATTTTCCATCTTCAGTCCGGGAGACGAGTGCTGCCACAGGGGCTTGCCGCTGGCGGTGTCGAGGCAGGTGACGACGTCGGCGTTGGCGAGATAGCCCATCGTAAAGGCGCGGCCATCGGCCACCGCGATGGAGGAGAAGCCGAGGCCGACCTCGGCCTGCCACAAAACTTTCGGGCCGGCGGCCGGCCAAGGTTCGACCGTCTCGGCGGAAATGCCGTTCGCGTCCGGCCCGCGCCAGCGGTGCCATTCGGCGGCGGACAACTGCGCCACGGACGACGCCGCGAAAAGGAGGACGGCCATGCGGGCCAGGCGGCGGGGTGTGTTCATGGCGCGAGCCTAGCGGGTAGCGGGGATGGGGTGACAGGAAATTGCGGCGTGGGATTGTTGCCGGAGGGCGCGACAATTCGGGCCGGTAACATTTCGAGTTCGCCGGCGACCTCGGGACGAAAGGATGGTGGATCGCACGTCGCCTTTTGCCTTTTGTCGGCGCACTTCTTACGCTCGGCCCATGAATGTCACCGTCCGCGGCCGCACGCGCCATTTTCGCACCGTCACTTTTGATTCCACCAAGAACGCCGTGCAGCTCATCGAGCAGCGCCTGCTGCCGCATGAGTTCAAGGTGGTGAGCACGCGCGATTATCGCGCGACCGCCGCCGCCATCACAGACATGATTGTTCGCGGGGCAGGGGCCATCGGGGCGACCGCGGCATACGGACTGGCGCAGGGCGCGCGGGCGTTTCGCGGGAACAACAGCGCTGGTTTTGCCAGGCACCTTGCCATCGTTTTCGACACGCTCAAAAACGCCCGGCCCACCGCGGTCGATCCGGTCAATGCGATGCTTCAGGTCCGTGCGGCGATGAAAGGTGGCCGCACCGTCGCCGAGCAGCAGGCCCTTGCCCTCGCCGCCGCCGAGGAATTCGCCCACGAAGATGTCGCGCATTGCGAAGCCATCGGCGCCCACGGTGCGCCGCTCATCGGCGAGGGCATGAACATTCTCACGCATTGCAACGCGGGCTGGCTGGCGTTCGTGGACATCGGCACGGCCACCGCGCCGTTTTACGCCGCGCAGGCGGAGGGACGAAAATTTAACGTCTTCTGCGACGAGACGCGGCCGCGTTGCCAGGGCTCAACGCTCACCGCGTGGGAACTGGCGCAACAGGGCATCGCGCATCAAATCCTCGCCGACAACGCCGCTGGCTGGCTCATGCAACGCGGTGAGATCGACCTTGTCATCGTCGGCAGTGACCGCGTCCTCGGCCGCACCGGCGAGGTCTGCAACAAGATCGGCACCTACACCAAGGCCGTCCTCGCCCACCGCCACGAAATCCCCTTTTACGTCGCCATCCCGCTCTCGACCATTGACTGGCAGCTCGCCTCTGGCGCGGAGATTCCCATCGAAGAGCGGCACGAAGGCGAGGTCCTCGGTGCGTGGGGAATTCTCGATGAACCGGTGCCCGCGGGGCGAAAACGCCGGTCATCCACCGCCGAACCTGGCGCGCCGCGGCGTGCCCACATCCGCATCGCCAATCCCACCAGCGGCGCGCGCAATCCGGGCTTCGATGTCACGCCCCCCGAACTGGTCACCGGCATCATCACGCCCGCCGGCATCTTTGCGCCAAACGAGCTGTGGGCCAATCGCGGGCAGCTCGGGCAGGGGTGAGTTCGGAGATCTCACTGGGTCTTTTCCCCGCTGGCTGCGTTGCTCGGCAGTCACAAATTGCGGGTGGACATGCTCCTTCCCCGCGCCTTGCCCGCGGGGAAAATCCCGGCGCGACTTCGACTCTTCACGAAAGCCAATTGGAAAAAGCTGGCTGCTGGAATCCCGGCCGCGGCCGCCCCACTCGTCACTTTGCACTTCTACGCGCAGGCCCTTGAGCAGGAGGTGAAATTCTTGAACTCAACGGAAAATTTTCGCCGGCCGAGGAATCGATTCGTCGCCTTTGGCTTCGCAATTTCCATTCCGATGCCGCCGATATGGCTCTGCAGCGCAGCACGCAACGCACCCGCATTGATTTCATTTTGAGTCGCGGCGCAGATGTTCCGGCGCCTCGCCGCCCCGCCAGCGTTCGATGAGCCAGACCAGCCAGTGCGTGGCACCTCAGAAAAGATCTAGTTCCGCCTGGCGCACCGGCGCGAAGCTGCGGCGATGAATCGGGCACGGCCCCAGCCGCGCCAGCGCCGCGAGATGTTGCGCGGTGCCGTAGCCTTTGTGCTGTGCGAAACCGTAGCCGGGAAACTGCCGGTCGTAAGCCAGCATCTGGCGGTCGCGCGTCACCTTCGCCAACACGCTCGCCGCGGCAATCGAGAAGCTCCGCGAGTCGCCTTTCACCAACGCCGTCTGCGGCCAGCGGAGCGACGCCACAAAGAGGCCATCCACCAGCGCGTGCTCGGGCGCGGGCGTCAACGCGGCGAGCGCCGCGTTCATCGCCTGATGCGTGGCCTGCAAAATGTTGACCGCGTCGATGGTCGCGGCATCCACTTCGGCGGTGGCAAAGCGCACCTCCGGGATCGTGGTCAGGGTCTCGAAGAAACGCTCCCGCTGGCTGGCGCTGAGTTGTTTGGAATCGTTCAGGCCGGTCAGTGAATCCGGCACGCCCGCGCGAATCCACGCGATGGGAAAATACACCGCGGCCGCCACCACCGGCCCGGCCAGCGGCCCGCGCCCGGCCTCATCCACGCCCGCGATGCGTACGCGCCCGTGGGCGACATGCGCGCGCTCGAAGGCAAACCGGTCGATGGATGCAGGCTTCATTTTGCGAAATTGATCGTGCCGGGATGGCGCGAAATGCGCCGCAAAAATCCGGTGAAAAAAGCAACGGGCACCTTCCGGAAATGTTGGCGGAGGAAGCGCTGGGTGTGGCGAACGCGCCGTGGCGAACCCGACGTCGCGAACCCGACGTTGAATCCCAATCCTCAAAACGCATTTGGCAAAGGAATGGAGGCAAAGGAATGAAGACAAAAAAATCGCTGTCCCCATTCCTTTGCCTCCATTCCTTTGCCCAAAATTCGGCTGCTCCACCCCGCGGGGCCAGCGGCACTGCGTCGCTCGCAGCCAATGTCCACCGCACCGTTGTCCGGATAGCTTGGCCCCACGCTGCGCAGTTCCGGCGCTCGGGTTTTCTCCAGTCGGCGGTTACGGACTGCGACCTAGGGTTCGCTTCATTTTCGGCGGTCCGGGCGTATGTGAACACGGTGTTATGTGCGAACGGTGAAGCAGCGTATACGCCGCGCTCCCGTTGCGCCACGGCGCTTCCCATTTCCGCCCCC
>BJHT01000192.1 GCA_014193395.1 Verrucomicrobiota bacterium | reverse complement strand
TGGCGCTGCGCTGCCTCCACGCCAGCCGCCGACTCGCGGCGTTCTGGAAAGAACGCCTCAATGCTCACAGCGCCCGCAACGACTGCCTGGCCCTCGCGGCGTGACTGAAGAATTCTGTCATGCGCCCATGGTTCGCACGCATCGCACCCCGGCCTTGCTTAGCGGGCACTCAGGCGTAAGATGGACGTTCTAGAATCCAATGAACAAGAATTCTTCTTGCTGCGCGCCGTGTTCGCAAAACACGAACCCACCCGGTTCGCTGCCTCCTTCAAGATGAGCCGCATCGTTTTTGTTCCAGCAGTGATGGCGCTGTTGCTTGTGGTCGGGCGACTCGGCGCCGCTTCGGACGAAGAATTCGTTCGCGGGATCTTGAAGACGAGTTGCGTGCGTTGCCACGGTGAGAAGAAAGCCAAGGCGGACGTGGCTTTGCACGCGCTCACGATCGGGCGGATTCAGGCCAATGAGGTGCTGACCTGGAAAAAGGTTTACGAAGAGCTCGAGAACGGCACCATGCCGCCCGAGGACGAAGATCAACCAACTGCCGCGGATCGCCAGCGACTGCTGACGTGGATCCGCGCGTCGCTCCACGCAGCGGGCGAATATGTCGATCCGTTCAAGCGGCTCCGGCCTTCCCGCGGGAACTGGGTGGATCATGACGCGCTGTTCAAGAGCAAGCCGGTCGCCGAATCGAGTTCGGCCGAACGTGTGTGGCGCGTGACCGATGCCGCGTATCTGCAGTTCATGCACCGCGTGATCCGGGACTTCCGCATCGATCTCAATCCGCGGATGATCATCCCGCCGTGGAGGCTGGAAGCCTCGCGCGAATTCTCCGATTACTCGATCTCCCATCGGATTGGCGAGGCCGAGATCGAGATCCATCAGCGGAATTGCGAGCGCATTGCCAGCAAGGTGGTGACGATTTCCAAGAAGAACCCGAAAGTGCCGATCAACCCTGTCTTGCTCGCGGGCAAGTCCGCCACCCGGGCGCAGGTGGAGGCCATCGTAAAGCCGCTGGGCGAGAAGCTTCTCAACCGGAAACTCGAAGCCGAAGAACTCGCCCGCTACTCCGATTTCCTGCTCGACGCACTGCAATCCCACGACCCGGAGCAAGCCGTCGGGCAATTCATCATCGCCGCGCTCAGCCATCCGCAGGTGCTGTATCGGGTCGAACCCGCAGCCGGCGAGTCGCGCCGGATGCTGCCGCCGGAGCATCTCGCCCGGGCGATCTCCCTCACTTTGACCGACTGCGAGCCCGATGCCCTGCTTCAGAAGGCTGTGACCAGTGGATTGCTCCAATCGCCAGAAGACGCGCGGCGGGAAGTCAGGCGGATCTTGAACGACCCGAAGATCGAGAAGCCGAAGATCATCGGCTTCTTCAGGGAGTATTTCGGCTACACGACGGCGGACGAAGTCTTCAAATGCCAGACCACGCTGAAGGCCATGGGCGTCCCGAACAAGCAGGACTACCAGCCCCACAACTATGTGGCCGACACGGACCGGCTTGTGATGGTGGTGCTCGAGAAGGATCGGCAGGTGTTGCGCGAGTTGCTCACGACCAGGAAAACGTTTGTCTTGTCGAGCCGGTCACCGGCGGCGAAGCGAGACCCGCGGTTCCCGAAGGCGTCCGTGGAGAAGTTTGGCACCGAGCCGGGACAACAACTCACTTTCGAGACTTACGGCGTAAAGATCAGCACCGAGGATTGGATTGCGCAACGCTTCGCCGAGATGCCCGCTGATCAACGTATGGGCTTGCTCACGCACCCGAGCTGGCTGATCGCCCATTCGACGAACTTCGAGAACCACGCGATCCGGCGCGGACGCTGGATCTATGAGAAGCTGCTGGGCGGCACGATCTCCGAAGCCCCCGTGACGGTGAACGCGGCGCTGCCGGACGAGCCACATCACACGCTGCGCGAGCGCATGCGCATCGTGCGCACCGACTACTGCTGGAAGTGCCACCAGCACATGGATCCGCTGGGCCTGCCCTTTGAGCAGTTTGATCACATAGGTCGCTACCGCACGAATGAACTGGTCCTCGACCGCGAGGCGACCGCGCAAATTGAGAACGACAAGCGCATCCGCATCAAATACCCGGTGATGACCACGGTCGCGCTCGACACCTCCGGTGACCCCGAGCGCAGCGGCGATGCGAAGGTGGACGGCCCGGTGAAAGGACCGCTCGAACTGATTCGCAAACTGGCCGACTCCGAACGCGTCGAGCAGGTCTTTGTGCGTTACGTCTTCCGCTACTTCATGGGCCGCAATGAGACCCTGGCCGACGGCCCGACGATGGTGGCGGCGCATCGCGCCTATCAGTCCAACAACGGCAGCATGAATGCGCTGCTCCTTTCGCTGCTGACATCGGACACGTTCTTGTATCGGGTTCAGTCCCCCTCCCCAACGGCGGTTGCGAATCCTTAGTCACGACCGATCCTACCATTCATCCCGCACCAACCAAACCAATCCATGATACCTCGTCGAAAATTCCTCAAGGGCGTCTCCGCCGGCGCCAGCGGCCTGGTGCTCTCGCCTCTCGTGCAGCGCATCGCCGCCGCTGCCGACGGCACACTGACCCCGCCCAAGCGCGTCATCTTCTGCCTGTTCGACAACGGATTTCACGAGGAAGGCGTCCAGCCGGAGGGCATGGGTGTCGGCACCGACGCGGTCAGACAGATTCCCCTCGCGGGCCTCAAGCTGCCCTCGGACCTCGAGCCGTTCGCGGCATTTCGCGACCGCATGACGATCGTGCAGGGCCTGCGGGGCGATCACCTCTCGCCCGCGCACGGCGCCGGCTTCGGGGCCCTGTCCGGACTCGCCCTCAGCAGGGAGCAGGCAAAGGGCATGTCGATCGACGCGGCCATCGCCCGCGCGATGCCCGGGGTGATACCGTTGTTGGTCCTGGGCGTCGCGGCCGGACAAAGCAACCCGACGGCCTTCGTGTCGTCCGCCTGGGCCGGCGGCCGGCCGATCGCGGCCCAGTGCCGTCCGGAACTCGCCTACGAGTCGCTCTTCGGCAGCGTCGGCGCGAAGCAAAACACGTTCGCGAGCCGCCAGAAGCTGCTCGACTTCATGCACGGCGACGTGAAGCGGCTTCGCTCCCAGGTCGCCGGTCCCGAGCGCGAACTGGTGGACTCGCACGTCGAGGCACTCGAGACGCTCACCCGGCGCGAAGGCGAACTGGGGAAGCGTTTCGCCTCCGGGGAACTGGCCCGGTTCGCTCCCCAACTGCCGCGCAACCCCGCCGAGAAAATGACCGAGATCATGGCCGCCCAATGCGACATCGCCGCTGCGGCACTGGTCTCCGGCCTGACGAATGTCGTCACGATCACCTCGGGGCTGTGCGGCTTGAAGACGACTTACACCGGCCTCACCAACACGGGCGTCCACTTGATCGGCCACGGCACACCCGACCCGGAGTTGAAGCTCACGGGCTATCAGGTCCTGTCGAAATACCGGCATTACCTCGCCGGACAGCTCGCGCGCGTGCTCCGCAAATTGCAAGCCACCCCCGAAGGCGCTGGCACGATGCTCGACAACACGGTGCTGGTCTTCACGAGCGACAGCGCGAACTGGCAGCACTCGCGAGGCGACAACTGGCCGTTTGTGCTCGTGGGAAATCTCGGGGGCCGCTTGAAGTCCGGCCAGTTTGTCTCCTACCCGCTGAAATCCTACCGGCTTCAATTCGGAGTGCCGGAGCAGCGCGAAGTGGGCGCGGCGCCGAAATCGAATCCCACGATCAACGCCCTGTATTGCACCTTGTTGAATGCGATCGGCCACCAACGCGACACCTTCAATCTCGGCGGCATGAGGGAGGCCCCCGCGCTCTACGGACCGCTGCGCGAATTGCTGGCATAGGGCGGTCATTCCACCACTCCGGAAGTGTCAGTTCAGTTTAGCGATCGTGCCTGGGTTTGTCGCCACGGACACCTGGCGCCGGTGCGGGATTACAGGGATTCGAGTTTGCGAATGCTTCGCTGCTCTCCCTCCGTTGTCGTCTGTCTCTTCCCGCACGATATCCGATGAAAACACCGCACCTCATCCTCTTGTTCCTCTTCCTCCTCGGCAGCTCGCTCGTCGCCGCCGACAAGCCGAACATCATCATGATTCTCGCCGACAATGTTAGACAATGTGCCAGACTGATAGTGCCCTGGAGATGGCGTAGCCGGGAGATTCCAAGGGCGCGCTTAGCTCTTTGCTCCCATCGCCTCGATCACGATCTCCCGGAAGGCGCGATGATGCGGCAGCTCGACCCTCGCCTTGCGATGGAGCACCACGATTTCCTCGCGGCCGAAGAGCTTCGACAGATCGCGGAAGGCGACGCCGCGGTAGCTGCTGTGACCGGCGTTGGCGGCTTTGAGGATCACGGGGCTCACGGATGTCACGCTGATGCCGAAGCCCATGCGCACGTAGCCGACGACGATGTCGAAGGTGCTCGCAGTCCAGGGCGACTTTCGCCTTCTGCCAGAGGCCGGCGGCTTCGAAGACGTCCTGCACGTGGCGGCGTGAGTTGGAGCCGGGGCCGGGCATGACGAGCGGGTGTTTGATGAGGTCGGCGGCTTTCAGGGTCTTCGCCTTGAGCAAGGGGTGTCCCGCGGGGCACACGAGGACGAACGGGTAGGCGTTGACGCGCGTGGCCTCGATGCGCGGATGGTCCGGGGCGTCAATCTGGAGCACCATCTGGCGCAAGACCGCGCCCGACATGATGGAGGCAGCGGAGCCCGATGCTTACCATGGACAGTTTCGCTCCATCACCGCCACCAATGGCCGCCAGTATGCCACGGGCGGCGGCAATCTGAAGACCATCGTCTTCCGCCGCGATGGCAATGTCTTCAAGCCCTTCCTCGCCACGTTCCATGTCAGCCGCAGTTGGTCGCTCTGGCGCGGGCTCGGCATTCCCGATTTGGACGACCCCGCGCAGGCGCCCGACGGCTCCTATCTCTGGCAGGATGCCAATGACGACCAGCGCGTGCAGATGAGCGAGGTGCATCGCTTCAAGGACAAAAACGTGCGCCTCAATCTCCGCGCGCTGTCGCCCGACCTCACGCTCTGGGCTGGCGGCTATCTGCTGAAACCGGTCAAGTTCTTGGACAACGGCCAGCCGGTTTACGACCCCGAGAAGCTGGAGAAAAATTTCCTCGCCGGCACGCCACACGCCGGAGGCTACCTCTGGCTCGACCCCGATGGCGGTGTTTACACCCACACCTCGGGCCAGCGTCCCTCGCTGGCTAAATGGAGCGCCGACGGCAAGATGGAATGGGGCTACCCCAGCATCGTGCGCTGGCACGACGCGCTCAGCATGCCCGTGGTGAAAGCCGGCCGCCTGCACGGCATGACCGGATCACTCGGCGTGGCCGGCGGCTTCACGGGCAACATGTCCTACTTCGGCGTCTGCCATCTGTTTCAGCGCGATGGCATCTACGCCGCCGCCATCATGCGTGATGGCCGCACCAGCGGCATGGGCGCGGACGTCGGCCAGCCGGAGGGACAAGGCGGTTCGATGTTCAAAATCGTCACCAAGCCCGGCACCGCTCCCCGCACCTTCATCGTCGGGTCCGGACAGGATGGGCGCATCACCGAAGTCCACGGTCTCGACACCGTGAAGCCGCTGCCCGTCCGCGCCTTCACCCGCACGCCGGAAGCCGCGAACACCGCCGCCGCCGCGCTCGCCGACTACAACGCGAAGTTCAGCATCAACAGCAGCCTCACCATCGCCGCCGACCGCAAGTCGCTCGAAACCGCGCGGCCCGTGAGCAAGGACTTCGACGGCACACGCGGCTTCAGCGTCCGCGCCGCGCGCGAGGGGCAGCACCTGCTCCTCCGCTTCGAGGTGAACTCGCCCGCCGAACTCATCAATGCCATCACCGAGCCGAAGCTGCTCTTCAAAGGCGGCAACTGCCTCGACATCCAGCTCGCCACCGACCCCGCTGCCGCCGCCGACCGCAAGACACCCGCGCCCGGCGACCTGCGCCTCCTCGTGACCCGACAACTCGCCCCCGGCGCCAAGGCCGCAAAGCCCTTCGCCGTGCTCTATCGCCCCAAACTGAAAGGCTTCACCGGCCAGCCCACCGTGCTGAACTCGCCCACCGGCAAAGAGTCCTTCGACGCCATCGAGGTGGTGGAAAATGTCGGCCTCGAATACCGCAAAACCGGCTCTGACTTCACCGCGCTCGTGAGCATCCCGCTCGACCTCATCGGCCTGAACCTCACGCCGGGCCAGACGGTGCAAATGGACGTCGGCTACCTCTACGGCAACGCCACCGGCACCCTCGTCGCCGCCCGCTCCTACTGGAGCAACCACAGCTTCAGCGCCAATGTCGTCAACGACGTCCCGAACGAAAGCCGCCTCGAACCCGCCCAATGGGGCAAGGCCACCGTGGAATAGAAAACACCGCCTTCACCAAACCAATCGCCACCGATGCTATGAAAACTTCACTCATCGCTTTCCTGCTCGTGCCGCTGAGAATGGCAGAGAAATGAATGCCCCACGACTGAACTTTCCGAACCATTCCCCTGTCATCAAATCCCCGCAACCGATGAAACTCACGCACCTCATCCTCATACTCGCCTCCGCAGCCCACGCCGCTGACATTCCAATCACCCTCGCCAAACCCGGCAACGTCTCCGCTGGGATCTACGATTCGCAAGGGCACCTGTTGCGCTCGTTGCTTCATGGAAAACCGATGCCGGCGGGCGAGCATCGCCTCGCATGGGATGGCCTCGATGCGAGCGGGCGTGCAATGCCGGCAGGCGAGTATGAGTGGCGGCTGCTGCGCAATGACGGATTGCAGGCGGAGTATTTGGTGAGCGTCGGGGCCAATCCGGGCTGGGCGCCTTATGGCATGTGGGTGGGCAGCCATGGACCGGTTCATTCGGTGGCCGTGGATATCGCGAAGGACCGGCTCTACATCGGGGCGCTGTCGGGGGAGAACTGCCCGGTGTTTCAGTGCATCTCGCTCGACGGGAAAACGCTGCACTGGCAGAGCGAGCAGCTCTCGTCCTTCATGGGGGCGCAGCGCCTGGCGGTGCGCGGGAACCGGCTCTACCTGCTGCAAAACGATGGCTGGCTCTTTGACCTGGATACGGACGCCGCTCCGAACAAGAACACGGCGAAGAAATGGGATGTAATCCATCCCGATGAGAAGCGCATCAAGCCGGAGCGCGGGAAGCTTCTCCTTTTGCCGCAGGGTCACCAACCGGATGGGCTCGCGGTGCATGAGAAGTTCATCGCCATCAGTCATCCGTCGCAGAAGTCCATCCGGTGGCATCATCCGCAAACCGACGAACTGCTGCGCGAGGAAAAGTTACCCGGCGTGCGTGGGGTTGCGGTTTTGGAAAACGGCACCGTCATCGCCGCCGCCGGTTCGCAGGTCTGGCGCATTTCTTTTCCAGCCGGAAAACCGGAACCGCTGCTCAAGGACAACACGCTCACCGCCGCCGCCCGCGTGGCGGTGGACGAAGAGCGGAATGAACTCTGGGTCGCGGAAGAGAAGATCGCGCACACGATTCGCCGCTACAAGCTCTCGACCGGAGAGCGCACGCTCCTGCTCGGCAGCAAGGTAGGGCGACCTTTTGGAAAATTTGATCCGATGCAGTGGCGCGATGTGACGGACATCACTTGCGATGGTAAAGGCGGCATCATCACCGTGGAGATCACGCCGCGTCGAGTGGCGCATTTTGCCATCGAGAACGACAAGCCTCGCCTGAACAACCAATGGTTCGGCGGCCAGCAGTGGGGCAACATGACGGCGGTCGATCCGTCCGATCCTGCAGTCGCGTATGTGAATGCCAGCAGCTTCCATCGGGCGCGTGTGCGGATGGACTTCGCGAAGCGCACTTGGGAGATGGAGGCGGTTTACGAAACGCCCTCGTGGATCGCGCGCCGCGAGGGCAAGGCGTATGAGGATGCGCCGTTTCCTTCGATCACTCACCACGACGCGCAGTGGCAGGTGATGCATCGCGGCAAGGAGAGCTACCTCGTGAGCCTGGGCGGCAACTCGATGACTCACGCGCCGGCGGTGATCCGCGTGGACACCGAAAATCATCGCCTCGTGCCGGTGGCGTGCGCGGGAGTCGTGCGCGCCGATGCGGATGGCAAGTGGCCCGCGTGGTTCGCGCGGCTCAAGACGGACCTTCCGAAACCGGGGGACAAAAATGCCCCGCTGTGGATTGGCTACACTTGGAGCGACCTGAACGGCGACGGCGAACTGCAAGACTCCGAATTCCGCATCACCAAGGCGCCCGAGATGCCGCCGCTCGGGCACGGGAGCATTGACGCGAACTGGAATGTCACCATGCCCGCAACGACCCGCGCGGGGGCTGCGGATCAACCGGTCGGATTGATCCTGAAAAATCTGGCCAAGAGCGCCGACGCCGCACCGCAGTGGGACTGGGCGCAGGTGCAGCCGACCATTGAAAAATTGCCTGCCGATCTCACCGCAGCGAGCAGCGCCCACGTGGTCGCGCTGCATCGCGATGAAACGGGCGCGCTCACCATCCTCGTTCGCGCCAACAGCAGGCCGAACGACGATCGTCAGGGCGACGCCTGGCCCGGGAACACCGTCGGCAGCGCGCGGATTGTGCGTTTTGGTCCGAACGGCGATTGGCAATGGAGCGCGGGCAAGCACGGCGCGGTGAACGACATCGGTCCCGGTGAGTTCCAGTATCCCAAACGCGTGATGGGCACCGGACACGGCTGCATCTTCATCCAGGATCGCGCCGTGCGCATCGCACAGGCCTGGACGACCGACGGACTTTACGCGGGCAACTTTTTGGATCGCCATGCCGACGACGGGTTCCCGGTGGACAAAGTTTACCGCGCCCCGCTCGCGTCCCACGGAGTTGAAAATTTCCTGTTTGATCAAATTGGCAGCAGCGTTTTCACCGCAGCGAACGGCGACATTCTCTGGAATCCTGTAGGCCGCAATTCCTCGCCACTCTACCGCATCAACGGATGGGATGGCTGGGAGCGCCAGAGCGGGATCATCCGCTTGGACAAGCCGATGATCGCTGCGCGCAAGGTGGGTGCTGGATTGCGCGGCAGTTATTTCACGAACACCCAATGGCAAGGTGCGCCCGCACTCACCCGCACAGACGCGCAACTCTGGTTCGGCAACCGCCAAATCGCTTACTCGCAAGACCACAGCGGACGCCCTTGGATCGGCAAGCAGGACAAGACGCCTTTCGACGGCAAAAGTTTCTCAGCGCGCTGGGAAGGGCGGATCGAAGCGCCCCTGAGCGAGGCGTATCAGTTCATCCTCGAACACGACGAAGGCAGCGCCGTTCGCCTGTGGCTGGATGGCCAACTCATCGCCGAGAGCCAGCCCGTGATCGCAAAATCGGGGAAAGCCTTGGAGCGGGCGAAACAGGCTCCACCTCCGCAAGTCACTCCGCAGCCTCCAATCGCTCCGCAGCCGGGAGATACCCCAAAGGCAAGACGCGGAAAACGGGTGAGAGTTCCCGAACAACCGCCGGCCAAAACGCACCGCATCATTTCAAAACCAATCCCGCTGGCCGCCGGCAGCCCCCACGAGATCAAAATCGAATACGCCGGCTCCGGCAGCGGCCAGCCGCAGATGCACCTGAACTGGGAGAGCTTCAGCCAGGAGCGTCAGCACATTCCCACGGCCTTCCTTTATCCCGCAGTCGCAAAGTGAAAGCCACATGCCTGAAGGCCACCAACGCCCCATTCAATCCATGCGCAGCCTGCTCACGCTCCTCCTCCTTCTCACCACCGGCATCACCCACGCCGCCGAGATCGCTTTCACCCTCGACAAACCCGGCAACGTCTCCGCGGCCATCTACGACGCGCAGAGCCGCATGGTGCGTGAACTCGTGCGCGCAGAGACGATGCAGACCCTCGCCAAATCGCTGTGATCTGACACCGCTCCCTGCCTACCAATCCAGGACGCCTCTTTTCGACAACCACGACCATGAAACTCCACACCCTATTCTTGACGCTGCTGCTTTCTTCACATGCCCTGCTGCTCGCGCCGCTGGCCGCGCTGCACGCCTCTGAACCCATCACCATCGATCTGACCAAGCGCACCTGGCAGGGTATTCCTGGACTCGAGCGCACAGCGAATGGCCGCGTGTTTGCTTCTTGGTTCACCGGCGGACCAAAGGAGCCGTCGCCGGACAACACGGTCGTGCTTTCACGCAGTGATGACGGCGGAAAAACCTTCAGCGCGCCTGAGGCGATGGCATTGCCGATGAGCGACGGCACTCGCTGTTTCGATCCGACCCTGTGGATCGATCCGAAGGGACGGCTTTGGTATATCTTCAATCGCGGCAACAGGGACAGCGCGAAGCACGACGTTCACGCCCGAATCTGCGATGACCCGGATGCCACGCCACCAGTCTTTGGCGCAGAGTTCCGCGTCGGTTATGACGAGGCACCCTTCACCTTCCGCATGAATAAGCCGACGGTGCTTTCCACTGGTGAATGGATCATGCCGGTCACTCACGCCGCGGAGCCGGCACATGACTGGTTTCCCTTCGCAACTCAGCTTCAAGGTGTCGGCATCTCCAAAGATGAAGGGAGATCGTGGAAGTTGCATGGCGCGCTGAAGGCGCCGAAGTGGGCGCTCGAGTGCATGATTACGGAGTTGCGCGATGGACGATTGTGGCTGCTCACGCGCACGGGCGGAGGCTTTCTTTGGGAGAGTCACTCAGCCGACAAGGGCGTCACTTGGGATGAACCTAAGGCGAGCACCATCGCAAATCCCGGCTCGCGTTTTTTCATCCGCCGTCTCGCATCCGGCAATCTGCTGCTGGTGAATCATTACAAGTTCAAAGGCCGCAGTCATCTTACCGCACGGCTTTCCACCGATGATGGTGCGTCATGGAATGACGGTCTGCTGCTCGATGAACGCGGCGGCGTCTCTTACCCCGACGGCGTGCAGGACAAGGACGGCGTCATCTGGATCACTTATGACCGCGACCGCAATGGCACAGGCGAGATCTTGTTGGCGAAGTTCCGCGAGGAAGACGTGGCCGCAGGCAAGGATGTCTCGCGGGCGGTGTCGTTGAAGCGAGTCATCAGCAAGCTCGACAAGCCGACGCTGCTTCCGCCCGGCTGGGACCCGAAACGCGCGGGCGATGAAGTCCTCTCCAAGCTCATCAAAGTCAGCGCGCCGCAGGTGAAGGGTGCGCACGATGCGGACCTCGTCTTGGTTGGGGGGCGCGCTTTCATCGTCGAGCACAACAATGACATCAAACCGGGTCACGGCGCGGGGAAGGATCAGTATTGCGTGCTGACGGTTGTGAATGTGAAAACGATGAGCGTTGAGCGAGTCGTGCCGATGGCGAAATCCGCGCAGGCCTTCGCCAATGAAACACTGCCAGTCGGTGCCTGTTTTGTCCCGCGCATCATCCAGCTGAACGACACCACGCTGCGCTGCTTCTTTGCGTGCGAGGACCAGAGCGGCAAGAGCCAGTCGCAGACGTGGTATCGCGACTTCGACATCGCCTCGCTCACCTTCGCGCCGGACATCCATCGCGTGAAGCTCAAGACCAGCGACGGCACCTTCGACATGCAGCCGCAGTATTTCCACGCGGATGCTGCCAAGCACGGCTTCAAGCAACCCGCCAAGGCCTTCGGTCTTTACCCGCTCGATGCGTTCAAGGTCATCGACGGCAAGACCTACCTCGCCATCAACAACTTTCCCGGCGCGCAGAACGCGCTGGCGATGCTGAACGAGTCACGCGACACCATCGAGGTCATCGGCCATTACAACGAACCCGCCGAGCGCCGGCTCACCGAGTCGTCCGTCAATCGCCTGCCTGATGGCACCTGGATGGCTGTCTGCCGCACCGAGAGCGGCGACCGCAACTACGTCTTCACGACGAGCAAGGACGGCAAGACGTGGACACAAGGCGAGCCGCGTCCCTTTGTCAGCAAAGGCAGCAACTCCAAGCCCACCTTCGACAAGTTCAACGGCATCTATTACCTCGGCTGGCAGGAAGCCACGCGCATCACCGACGGCCACGGTGTCGGACGCTACATCTTCAATATCGAAGTCTCGCGCGATGGCGTGAACTGGGAGCGCAAATACCGCTTCGAGTCCGCGGACTCCTTTCAATATCCCACCTTCCGGCAACACGATGGCTCGATTTGGTTCACCGTCACCCAAGGCACTGGCGGCAGCACCGACCGGATCATGTTTGGCAAGCTGGAGACTTCATTGCGATAACGTCAGGTTCCGCTCCCGACTCGAAACACCATGAAACACACACTCACCCTCCTCTCCGCCCTGTTGCTCGCGCCGCTGGCCGCGCTGCAAGCCGCCGATGCTACCAAGCCCAACATCGTATTCATCTACGCCGACGATTGGGGCTGGGGCGATCTGTCCTGTCACGGAAACACGTGGTTGAAAACTCCGCGAATCGACAAGCTGGCCAGTGAAGGCATTGATTTTCAGCAGTTCAATGTGCTCAGTCCGGTCTGCTCGCCCAGTCGCGCGGCGGCCATGACGGGGCGTTTTCCGGGGCGCTTCGGAATCAATACGGTCTTCGGTGTCGGCAAGCCTCCGGAGATGCCGGACTGGTTGGACCCCAAGGCGCCGACCACACCACGCTTGCTCAAAGCAGCGGGCTATCGCACGGGGCACTTTGGCAAATGGCATCTGGGCGAAGGGAAACCGACCATGGCGGACTACGGCATTGACGAGTCGGCGGTCTATCACGGACCGGGGCCGAAAGTCGGACCCTATGGAAACGACATTCCAAATCAGGCGGTGAAGTTCATCGAGGCGAACAAAGACCGTCCGTTCTACGTGAACGTGTGGCTGCATGAGAGCCATCTGGCCCACAGCCCGTCGGACGAATCCATGGCGCGGTGGAAACATCTCGACCCCCGGCAACAGGTCTATGCGGCGGTCATCACCGACGGCGACAACAAGGTCGGCATCATCCTCGATGCGCTGGAGCGCTGCGGAATCGCGCGGAACACGCTGGTGGTTTTTTCCAGCGATAACGGCCCGGCGAAACTCAAGGAGGGCGACAAAGGCGACCCCGGCAAGTATCGCAGTCACTACAATGTCGGTGAAACCGGCGGCCTACGGGGACAAAAAACCAGTCTCTTCGAAGGCGGCGTGCGTGTGCCGTTCATCGTGCGGTGGCCGGGCCATGCTCCGGCCGGCTTGAAAAATGACACCACCGTTCTGACGGCGGTGGATTTGCTCCCCACCCTCTGCGCGGCCGCCGGAGTCACCCCGCCGACCGGTGCCAATGGCGACGGCGAAAATATGCTCCCGGCTCTCAAGGGCGAATCCATCCAGCGCACCCGGCCCATTTTCTGGCGGATCAACGGCAACAAGAAGGACCCCAACTTCTGGCCTGATCTGGCCGTGCGCGATGGGGATTGGAAACTGGTGACGACCTTCGATGGCCAGCGGGTCGAA